>JBEKGZ010000067.1:0-8274 GCA_050012535.1 Bathyarchaeia archaeon
CTGGACATGGCCCCAAATCGCTTCGCCACATGAATCATGCGGCGCTTGAACATGCCTGTCTTGACGGAAGCCTTCCGAGCAAGGTCGTCAAGGTCCATGTCCCCGAGTCTACGCAAAACGGCTACAATTCGGGCAGCATCTGCAACCCCAGCCGATTGAATGACAATCCTATACGCATCCTGCTGAACCCCAACCGTAGATCCGGCTTCTTCAGACAGCATGTATCCGACAAGCCTGGCAAGCGTGCGGTTAACAAGCAGTCCAAAATGACAACAGATGACGACGTACTCATCCCAATCTTCCAACGTTACAAGCTGGTCTGTGGGGACGTCAACATCCAGTGCTGCCTGATCGAGCGTTTCTGAAAGAGCCGAACGCATCGTTTCTGCATCGCAAGGGTATTCATGCGACAGTTCGATCGCTATTGCTTCTCTGCCTCTGCCGCTTCGGAGTGCGTCAACGACACGTCTGCGAATTGCTCCGACCTCGATTCCCACTTCGTAAGGAACCGGGATCTCCTCTCCGATCCAGCTAGGTATAGCGCCCGTTGGGTCGGCTATTGCTCGTACGTAGATTGTTTCGCCCTTGATGCTTTCCATCACCCAGGGGCTCCCACGGACGATGAACTTCGTTCCTGGTCTACCATATTCTGCAACGAATGCTTCATCAAGGACTCCGACTGGCGAGTTCCCAGACTTGTCGACAATCAGGTATTGCTTCTCGTCTGGGATCATTGAGAGTTTCCCGAAATAGTACGTGTATATGTCCTTGAGGCGACGCGGCCTAAGCAGGACCTGATCCTGAGGGGAGAACCAGCAGAGTCTTGGATAACGCGAATGCATGTACTCTGCTACGCGTGTCAGGTCTGATTCGCTGAGATCCCTGTACGGGCCAGCATTCTTGAAGATATCAAGTATCTCGCGGATGTACCAGCGACTCTTCTGTATCAACAGACCAACGATTTGGTGTGTTAGCACATCAAGTGGTTTCTCAGGTACTTCCACTGGCTCGAGTTCCTCCTGCATCGCCCGACGAGCTATTACCAGTGCCTCGAGTGCATCGTCTGAGTCCATCGCGATGATTACCCCCTCAGCAACGCGTCCGATGCTGTGCCCGCTTCTCCCCACTCGTTGGATCAGCCTGGTCACTTGACGTGGACTCATGTACTGTATCACGAAGTCAATCCTTCCAACGTCAATTCCAAGTTCGAGTGAAGAGGTCGCAACAAGCCCTCTAAGCTCACCGCTCTTCAGGCCCTGCTCAGCGGACACGCGTGACGGTTTTGCCAAGGATCCGTGATGGATGGAGATAGGAAAGTCCATGTCCCACACCTTGAATCGACTTGCTAGGACCTCGGCAACTGCGCGAGTGTTTGTGAACAGAATAACTGAACGATGTTGTTCGATCAGTCCTCGCATCAGTTTCAGACGCGCAGCAACATCAGGATGAGTAAACAGTCTGGCTGCAAGTTTGGAACTCTCTGCATCAAACTGGGGTAGTTGGACCCTCACGTTCATTTTGCGTCCCACCGGAACACGAACGATAGAAACGGGCCGGTTAGTCCCTGCTAGGAACTCGGCAACTCTCTCTGGCGTCCCTATCGTCGCTGAAAGGCCGATTATTTGGAAGTCTCGGCCCGTTATCCATCGTAACCTTTCCAATGCTAGTGAAAGCTGGCTTCCGCGCTTGTCCTCCGCGAGTTCGTGCACCTCGTCCACTATGACATATGAAACCTTCCGGAGATTCGTTCGCATTATCCTTCCTGGCATGATGGCCTGGAGAGTCTCAGGTGTTAGAATCAGCATATCAGGTGGGTTGCGTGACTGCATTCCACGCTCCTTCGTATCCGTATCTCCATGCCTGACAGCGACCTTGACGTCTATTCGGTGGCACCACCACTCCAGTCTCTGGAGCATGTCGCGGTTAAGCGCCCGTAGCGGAGAAATATACAGAATCGCAATTCCGGGTTCATCCGTCTTTGAGGTGATGAACCGACTGAGGACGGGGAGAACTGCCGCCTCCGTCTTCCCTGAGGCGGTGGGCGAGATCAAGAGGACATTCATCCCATCGATGATCTTTGGGATGGCTTGTGCTTGAGGTTCCGTTGGCTCAGTGAAGCCGCGTTCGCGCACTGCCTCAAGGACCGGTCTTGCGAGCAGAGAGAAAGCGTCGCTTTCAGCAGTGCTCATATGCTCGTGACCTCGGCTGCAAAAGAACAACGCTGAATAAAAGTGCGAAGTGCACCTTCCCGCAGGTCTGGCCTGGTGCTAACCTGCGTCATTGTGTCAAATGTTTAAGAGAGTTTGTCTTCATCAAGCGCTCGCCGGTCATGTGACGGGATATGCCCCTGCGACAACCAATCGTGGCCGTGCTGGGTCACGTGGATCACGGAAAGACGACGCTTCTTGACAAGATCAGAGGCACGTCTGTCGCATCCCGGGAACCGGGGCAGATAACTCAGTGGATAGGAGCGAGTCTGCTACCGTCCTCAGTTATTAAAGAGACCTGTGGTACCCTCTTGGATCAATACAAGATCACGATACAGGTACCTGGACTTCTATTCATCGACACCCCTGGGCACGAGACGTTCTCCAACCTCAGGCGAAGAGGCGGCTCCGCAGCTGACATAGCCATTCTCGTCATCGATATCTCGAAAGGCGTTGAGCCCCAGACGACCGAGTCCCTGAATATTCTGAAGAGCAGGAAGACGCCCTTCGTGGTAGCGGCTAACAAGGTTGATCTGATAAGGGGGTGGAAATCCACTCAAAATGCCTCGTTTGTGGCCTCCTACAAACAACAGGCGCCTGAGATACAGACCGAGCTTGACAATCGAATATACACCATAATGGGCACCCTGTCCAGACTCGGTTTCAGGTCGGAACGATTTGACAGGATCACAGATTTCACGAAAGATGTAGCGATAATTCCAACCTGCGCTCGCACAGGCGAAGGAATTCCAGAACTGTTAGTCGTCCTGGCGGGACTCACTCAAGCCTACATGCACGACAAACTCGAGACCCGAGCCGGGCCTGCAATTGGGACAGTCCTCGAAGTCAAAGAAGAACCAGGCTTAGGCATGACAATAAACGCCATCATCTACGATGGTGTCCTCAAGGTCAACGACACGATCGTACTAGGAGGAAGACAAGGCCCAATCACAACGAAAGTCCGTGCACTTCTTCTTCCCAAGCCTCTTGACGAAATCCGAGATCCCAGAGACAAGTTCGTGAACGCGGAACGAATAGCTGCTGCATCAGGGGTGAAGATAGCTGCCCCGAATCTCGACTTAGCTCTCGCTGGTTCTGCCATATACGCAGTCCCTCATGGCAAAAATGCAAAGGAATATGCGCGAATGATAGTGGAAGAGGTTGAGAAGCTTCGAATACAAACCGATCGAGACGGCATTATCCTCAAGACCGACACCTTGGGCTCACTCGAAGCCATAACCGCATCGCTATCAAACTACGGCATCCCGCTTAGATTGGCTGATGTGGGTGATGTCTCGAAGCGCGACATAGCCGAGGCCGAGGCCGTTTGGGTCGATGATAGACTCCACGCCGTAGTGTTGGCTTTCAACGTAAGAATCCTTCCGGATGCCCAGCAAGAGGCAACCAACGGTGCCATTCCAATCTTCAAAGCCGAGATAATCTACCACCTGCTTGAGGATTACCTGAAGTGGTTTGAGGACCAGCGAGCTGCAGGCGTGAAAGCCGAACTGGAAAGCCTGATTAGACCAGGATCAGTGAAAGTGCTTCCCGGATTTATCTTCAGAAGAAGCAAACCTGCCGTAGTCGGAGTCGAGGTCTTGGCCGGTCGCATCCGACCAAAATATCCACTCATTGACGAGAATGGACGTAGAGTCGGCGAGGTGATGCAAATTCAAGACAAAGGGGAAGACCTCCAAGAAGCAACAAAAGGGATGCAGGTTGCAGCGTCGATTGACAAAGGTGTTGTCGGCAGAAACGTTGTCGAAGGACAGAACCTAGTTGTTGATGTCCCCGAGAGACATGCGAAGATACTGCAATCTAAGTTTGCGAGCGAACTCACTCCTGAAGAGAGCGAACTAGTCAGTAATCTGATCCAACTGAGACGCCGCCAGAACCCGATATGGGGACTCTGACGACCAAGAGGTCAGACTTCGAGGAGAACTGACGCCGCGGATCTTGTCACAAGAGGAGCAAACGTTGCAAATTCTCTAGTTGTACGCGATCGTACGCTTGCCGTTTCGAGCCAGAATTGAGCTCCAGCCCTTTCTCAGCCGCGTTCCTTTTTCCCGTAGTACGCTGTCCACTTTAGCTTCCGTGGGTCTCTCTTGTAGATGAGAACACTCTTCCGGCACCTCGCAGAACAGAAATACAGTATGGTGCCGTCGTTCCTGATATACATCATTCCCGTCGCTGGCGGGAACGGTTTGCCGCAGAAGGAGCATTTGTTAGTTCTCGGCAATGCTCAACACTACCTGATCTTCTTGGCTTCACGTTCAGTCTCTCTAAGCGTCAGTATGTCACCGACTCTGATAGGGCCTTTTATGTTGCGAGTTATGATCCGACCTTTGTCTTTTCCCTCAAGAAGCCTAACTCGCACTTGTATTACCTCACCTGTGACGCCGGTTCTGCCAATTACCTGCGTCACCTCAGCAGGCGTGGATTCCTCTCTCGATTTCTCGCGTGCTGAAGACATGTCTACGCCTTGGCCCCGCTGCCAGACCTAAGGCGTTCAGCCGATGCTGCGATGTCCTTCAGTGTGTTCGTGCCTTCTCCTGCCTCTATAACTGACACGGCGGCACATCCGACATCGATGCCAGCTGATCTGCCTAGGTCTAGTTTGCTTGGAACGAAAATGTAAGGGATCTTCCGCTCTTCGCAGAGGATTGGCAAGTGAGCCACAACTTGAGGAGGCTCGACATCCTCTGCTATGAGCACAAGCTTCGCGATCCCACGTTCGATAGCTTTCGTGGATTCGTTTGTCCCTTTCCTTATCTTACCCGAATCCTTTGCTACCTGTACAACTTGTAACGCTTTGTCGATAATCTCTTTTGAGACCTCGAACTTAACGTAAGACGGTTTTGGCATTCGCTTCTCCTGCACATCTGCCAGCGGCTAGTCTATGCCGCCGGCGTCCTTTAATCAATGTTTCTGTGAGAAAAATCTACGCTAGCAATCAGCTCAGCAGCAATTCGCAACGGAATCACGATTAGGCAACAATCTTAAGCGAGAGCTTGAGCCTATCTTCAATCGTCGGATTTGGGTTCTCGATGATTTCGGAGGCCGAGATCCTTCATATCGTCAACGAGATCCATCAGTACGATGTAGTCCTAATGGAACTCAGGGACGGAACGATGTTCGGAATCGCCCAAGGGACCGAGTCGATACCAGTATACTTCCGAACGAGAAGAGCGGCGCGCACTACTGACGAGCGTCGTATGCTTCTGCAAACCGTCACGGGGAGCCAAGGCAAGGGGCACGTGGACATAGTGACTCTCGAGACGATTCTGAACGGATTGAGGGGAATGAAGATACGCAATGTGTGGCTAGAGAGAAGAGCCGAGCCCCGTTACGAGATGGCCTTTCTCAATCTGAAGGAACTCGAAGTCTTTCTGCGTAGACACGAGATGTGACTCAAGGCTCCTGTGTGTCGACCGGAGCTAACAACCTTAATAAACGGCTGACTTTTGCGTATCTACGAATTCGCTCCGGTTAGGTGCGCATCATGGCCAAGTTCAAGATGATCGTGTCGGACCCGCAGACGAGAAAGGCAACTGTAGCGGAGCTTGAAGGATCTAGAGCTCAAGTTCTCGTTGGCCGGAGCATTGGAGAGGTCATAGATGGATCTCAGATCGGATTCTCCGGCAGCAAACTGAAGATCACGGGCGGATGCGATAAGGATGGCGTTCCTATGCGAGCGGACGTTCATGGCGGCGCTAAGAAGTACGTCGTCCTTTCGGGAGGTGTCGGGTTCAGGCCGAAGAGGGAAGGAGAGCGCAGAAGAAAACTCGTCCGAGGCGGAATGATAACTGAAGAGACATACCAAGTCAATACTGTAGTCTTCACGGGGGAAGTTGAACCTGAAGAGAAGCCAGCCCCGGTGAAGGAACCGGAGGTCAAGCCAGCTCCACCACCTGCAAAAGCCCCAGAAGCTCAGGCGAAGAAGTTGAAACCCTCTAAGAAACCCCACAAGAAGGTCAAGAAGAAGAAACAAGGCAAGTGACGAGAATGGAAATCAAAGTGAGCAATGAGTTCTATAATCCGCTGCTTAGGAGGAAAGAGATTACGGTCGAGGTCGACCACGCGGGCGAGGGAACCCCGCAGCGGTTCGAGATCAGGAAGCGAATGGCCTCCAAGTTCAACGCAAAGATCGAGAACGTGTTTGTCATTTCTCTGGACACATCCACAGGCCTGCAGAGAAGCACCTGCGCGTTACAGGTCTACGACGACTCGCGTGCCGCATCGTCGACCGTTCCCGAACATTTAGCCACAAGGAACCTTCCGCCAGAAGAACGCGTGAAAGTCAAAGAAGCGAAAGCTGCGAAGCCGGAGAAACCAGCCAAGCCTGCTGAAAAACGAGAAGCGAAACCCAAAGAGAGCGAAGCTAAGCCAGCCGCAAAGGCGGAACAGAAGGGACAGGCGGAACCTGCGAAGCCTCCCAAGTAGTGATGATTATCAATGAGTGAGCAGCAAACCGCAAAGAAGGAGCCTGAGGCTAGAGCTTCAAAGCTCTATGAGCTTGACGCGGCCAAAGGACAGATCAAACTCAAGAACAAGAAGTGCCCAAGATGCGGAAACTTCATGGCCCGTCACAAGAACCCGGTGGACCGATGGACATGCGGATCCTGCAGCTTCACTGACTATGTGGAGAAGAAGAGTCCTGCCTAGCCAGCTCTAGTCATGCTTTCCAGGAAGGAACAGGCTCTCTTCTTCGCTGAATCGTCAACTTCCACCATGACTAGGCCCTCATCAGGTTGACCGTACATTACCAAGGACCCGAGTGGCGCCACTGCTATAGCTACGAGAGTCAGCAGATCCTCCTCTCCGTCCACGACCATGATGGCCTCTCCAGACTCAACGGCCTCTTCAACCGCCGCCCATGCCTCTGATCCGATGGTTCCCGGGTCGTTCCGAACACGGAATATTCTAGTTGCACGGGCATCGAACGGCTTCGTCTGAGCCCTTTTTTCTTTGTTGTCGATGATCATGACATCTCTGCGGATACCTCTGGTTAGCGCGTTCTTCGCGACTGCATCCCCCACAAAGATGACGCGAGGAGGTTTCTTTAGTGAAATCGTTGTGGAAACTTCTTCGTAGATTTCCGGACCTGATCCTGGAAGTAGCCTTCCGAGCGGGTCTTTGAGAGAACGTCGGAGTTCGTCGGTCAAGACCAGTTTTGCCAACGCGTGACCAGCACACTGCCAATCGTGGAGGTTATCGGACTCGAACCGCATATCGACCAGGTGATTTGATTCCCATCTTCTTAGCTATCTCGGATTTGCCTGCGTCGATAACGATCACCAGCCCGGTCCAATCATCGCTAAGGTTCGTCGACTTGCAGTTGGGGCAGACTGGTCCATTGCTTACGTATCTGCAGTTTTTGCAGGCTTTCTGCGTCAAGCCGGTTTCTCCTCTTTGGGTCCTCTTGCACGACGGATATCTTGCTCGATCCACTCGATCTTGCCTAGGTACGGTTGACGCATTGTGATCCCGATCTTGCCGCCCATTCCGCCTCGTGGAAAGCTCACTGCGATTATTCGCGCTCTCACGAAGTCGCCCTTGGAGATCTTTCTTTGGCTTTCCTTTCCGACTAGAACGCCATGTTTCTCATCATAGGAGATGTAGTCATCCATGATTTGCGAAACATGAAGCAAGGCGTCTTCTGGTCCGATTCTGACGAACGCGCCGAAGTCCGTGACCTCAACCACCTCTCCCTCCACTACTTCGTGCATTTCGGGATAGAAGGTGAGGAGCTTGAAGGTAACGCGATGGTAGGTCGACCCGTCTCCTGGGAGTATCTTACCAGTCGGGTCCACGTTCACCTCAACAACAAGGATCGCGTATCCGAGCTGCTCGTCAACGATGTTCTCATACTTGAGCTTCACTTGATCCCTTGCAGCCTTGTCTATCGGATTGCCAAAGCTCTTTGGCGGAATCCTAACTATGTCCTCAACCGTCAAGATTCTGAACAAAACTATCTCCGCTTCAGATTGTGATGCTATTTCCCTTTTCTACCAGTAGCTTGGCTCAATGCCATCAAGCTCCAACTTAGCCTTTTCTCTGAAAATGA
>JBEKGZ010000068.1:0-8194 GCA_050012535.1 Bathyarchaeia archaeon
GTCCATTCTGTAGATGAGGCCAGGGAATTGTTCCGGCTCGTACATCGTCCTCTTCAGCGAGTAAATTACTTTTTCTAGGTCGATGCGGCCTCCCAGCCCAGCTGAGGCTACTATGTTCTGGATCTGGATTTCTGGTTTTCCGAGGATGACTATGCCGTTCCTCTTGAGTTCGTCGACAACCTTCGTGACGGCCTTCCTCGCTTGACTCTCGGACTTTGCTCCGGTGCACACCATCTTTCCTGAGCTGAAGATCAGTGTCGCGGTCTTCGGCTTCTTCAGCCGGTACACGAGTCCGGGGAACTGTTCAGGCCTGTATTCGACGCCAGGAAAGAGCCGGACAATCGCGTTGAGATCTATCCTCTGGTTCAGTGTGGCAGACGCGACGACGTTCTCTATGTGGATGTACGCGTCGTGTTCGGCCAGAGGGCGCACCTGAGTGATACTTAAGGTGCGCCTTATGAAGGAAGCCTATATGAGTACGGTTTGCGGAGCACGCAAGAAGTTCCTGAACCCTTGATTGAGCGCGATTGGCCGCACCATGAATGTCGTCGTCGCGCACCAACCTACCCCGTCGTTGCGTACCAAGCGAACCTCTACCGTTCTGTTGACGAGCTACTTGCCGAGATCAGGCGCAGGAATGAGGAATGATCTTTAGAGACTTTCTCTGCATGAAGACGCTGGCAGCTCTGCCCGCTGGAACGGGAACAGCCGTGGAAGTCTGGCAGAAGCTCCCATACGTTTTCCGTCAGCGAATGCGTCCCTCAAGCGTCGGGCGAATTCTCGGCTTTCCGAAGTATGATTGTCTAATCCACATGGAGCCGCAAACATGCAAAGGTCGACTGTATCGGCATAAGGAATTTGAGAAATGGCGCAAAATGGGACATCGTGAAGTTCGATGCAGGTATTGATGTTCTATGAGCAAGGGCTGGGTATGCGGGTGCGAACTATCAGAGGAGGGACGATTGAGTCCGTGCCCCGAGCATAGGAAAGAGTTCGAGATCGAAGGCAAAACGACTATCACTCAGGCGCCTCCGTGTCGGCGTAGGATGGAACTAAAACTGCCTAAACGGGGGTTTCCAACAATCCATCGTTGACAGTGATCATATACTGAACTCTCAAATCGCCGCTAACGCCTGTACGCTGTCCGAGGTAAGTCTCTGTGAGCAAGCGGAATCCGTTGACTGAGCCAAGCATCATTGTTGATGATGTGCTTTCCATGTTGACTGGACGCCCGAGGGGCACGCTTGTAAGTTTCACTGAGATCACAAAGAACGTCCACGACTACGTCAAGACGAACGGCTTACGGAAGAGATTCTGTCCCCATTGCAATGCGCCATTGACCCCTTCAGAGCCAATGCAGGCTACGATACCCGGTTAGGAATGCGCAGTATGCTGTTATGATACTCTCCGCTGCTTACTTTGCAAGTCTTGCACCCAAAAAGGAGAGAATATACGAACAAGGTTTTGCCTGTTTAGTCTAACCTGTAACTCTTAGGTTGTTCTCGACTTCAGAGACGCCGGGAGCACAATAAGTGGCGGGCCCGGTGGGATTCGAACCCACGGCCCCCGGCTTACCTCGCTCTGTTGCAGGCCTAGAGGGCCGATGCTTTGGACACCCGGATTTCAGATCCACGGGTGCTGTCCAGGCTGAGCTACGGGCCCGCTATCCGCACACTGGACTGTTACCCATATCTGCTTTCTTCTCTGCCCCATTATAGGACCCGAAGATCGAAGAGGCTTCGGCGGTGTTCTACTCAACGTAGATCGCGGGCCGGAAGGGTTGAGCTGCTTGAGCGCGACCTTTCGGGTCGTGCTTCTTCTCGTCTGTTTCGTCATGAACGGTGACCGTGCACTTGAATTCCTTGCTTAGGAAGCCGATGGCGTCTTCGAGCGCTTCCCGCTCATTGAACGTTCCAAGTCTGCGTCTCTTCTCCTGCATGTCAGGCGCGGTGGCTTGCAGGTCCTTTGCGAGTCTCGCAGCGAGCTTCGATACGTCCTTCATTCTCTCCTTCAGGGCAGGGTCGCCTGATGCGGCCTTTTTCAGCTCCGGCACGCCCACAGAGCCTTTGGATGCCATCTCCAATCCTTTCAGATACAGGTGCCACTTCCAGTCAGCCGCATTGTAGAGGTAGAGCTTCTTCACGCTCATCCCGGTTGTCTTGAGAATATTCGCAACATCCTCGACTGTCGTCCGGACTAGACTTTCCACTTCCTCCGCTCTCTCATCCATCAGCGTCGCATCAGGTTGAGGCCACTCTGCTCTTGAGATGAAACCCTTCTTGCCCATCAGACTCCATATCGCTTCAGAAATGAACGGCGTGAACGGTGCCATGAGGCGAACGCGAATATCTAGGACGCGCGAGACAACCTCAGGATTGACTCCAGACCGTGCCGTGGCTCTTCGCATGTACCACGAGAGATCCTGCTCAAGCTCGTACATCGCATGATGGACAGCCTCTCGGGCCCGCAACTTGTCCATTGCAGCCGTTGTGTCTCGGATGCAGCTCTGGAGTCTGCTGAGCATCCACTTTTCTTCGTTACCGCCATAGGTCCCCGAGCCTCTTACAGGGCTCGCCTCAACAATGGATTGAGCGGAGGCGTACATTCGCTCGATTCTCTCGCGCAGAGAATCGGCTGATTGATGACTGAACTCTACATCTTGGATGAGTTCGGCAGCTGAAACGGTTGATAGTCTGACCGCATCGGCGCCGTGCTGAGCGATCGCGTCGCGGAGTGGAATGATGTTGCCGAATGATTTGGACATCTTCGCGTGTTCCATCAACACGCTTCCGTTGGTGACTATCTGGCGAGGCCACTCTTCCGGTGGAAATATGGCGGCATGGTTGAAGATGTAGAACGTCAGGTGGTTTGGTATTAGATCACGCCCCGAATGCCTAGAGTCAACTGGGTAGAAGTACGCAAACTCGCCCCGGATTTCCTTCAGGTTCGAGCTCTCAATACCGGAAGACCTCGCGAGCTTCTCGATGTCACCCTGGCCAAGCAGTAGATAGTCAAGGATCTCGTCTGGGAGTTGTTCGGGTTTCAGCTTGAGTTTGGCGATGTGCTTCGCGAGTGTGTAGTATGCCATGTATATGACGGAGTCGGAGAGGCTTTCGATTATCCAGTCTTTGTCCCATGGGAGCCGTGTGCCTAACCCGGACTTTCTTGCGCATGCTTTCTCCCTGAGCCATCCGATCGCGTAGTCGATCTCTACGCGGAATTCTTCCGGGAGGATGCTCATCGACTTGAGACATTCACGCGCCAGTTCCTTCCACTTCGCGTCCCCGTAATTTATGAACCACTGGTTCTCAAACATCTTCACGATACACTGCGCGCCGCATCTGCAAGTTACCGGGCGGTTGATGATCTCGTACATCACGTCGGCGCCGCCCTTCGCCACTAGATCGTCTCTTACTCGGTCTCTAGCTTCAGAGATGGAGAGGCCCGCATAGTTGCCGGTGTCGTTCCTCATGCGTCCTGAATGGAACTCCTTGCTGTAAATTTCGGTGGTGGCTTCCTCAAGCTTAGCATCAGTCTGGTCCTTTATGCCGAACCGTTTCACAACGTCGACGGCTGGAGCGTCGGAGTACCCTTCGAGCGTGACAACCCCAATCGGTGAAAGCTTCGCGACGACCTCCTTTCTGATCCCGAATTGGCTCAGGAGCTCGGGCCTCGCTTCGAGATCCAAGAGCGCTTGATAGTCGTATGGGGCATGTGCCGGAACTGACATCACGACGCCAGTGGCACTTTCAGGATCAACAAACTCGGCCGGCAAGACTATCACTGGAGCCCCCGTCATTGGGTTGGTCCCGGATTTGCCGATCAGTTTCGATCCTTGTACCCGTTCGATGATGCTTGCTTTGCGGTTCTGGTATTCCAGCTTCTTGAGACATGGCTCGCTAATTATCCAGTTCTCGCCGTCAACCTTCGCTTTCACGTAGGTTATTCCAGGCTTAACCCAGATGTTCGTGACGCCGAACACCGTCTCAGGTCTAAGGGTAGCTGTGGGAAGGTAGGCGTCATCGATCTTGAACTTCAGCAGGATGTACTGTCCGATCTCGGGCTCGACATCACCGATCGTGTCGTGTTGACCCACAGGGTTGCCGTCGTTCGGGCACCATCCAACCGGGTGGCTGCCTTTCGTGATCAGACCCTTTTCGCGTAGCTTCTTGAATTGCCACTCGATGAAGCGGCTGTACGTTGGGTCGATGGTTGTGAATTCTCTTCTCCAATCGATGGAGAACCCCATGTCCTTCATTCCACGCTTTATTTCATCGTGGAAGTAGCGGGCGATCTCGATCGGTTCACCGAAGTCTTTCAACTTCTCTTTTGGAACATGATAGATGCGAAGGAAATCGTCCACGAGCTCCGGGTCGCCTTTGGCAATTCGCTCCGCCATCGCGAGGATCGGTGTACCCGTGTAGTGGAACGCCATTGGAAAGAGAACGTTGTAGCCTCTCATTCGCAAGTATCGAGCGTGGACATCTGTGATGGTGTAGGTTCTTGCGTGACCAATGTGCTGTGGGGAGTTAGGGTAAGGGTATGCGACCGTGATGAAGAACTTCTCTTTCGATGGGTCAGGGTCAGCTTCAAAGATCCGAGCCTGTTCCCAATCTCTCAGCACTTTTTCGTGAATCGCTTTCCAGTCCACGACCACGGTCCATCACTTCTTGAGGTACGATTGAACAACGTTCTTCGCGCTCGAAAGTGCGGCTTCAGCGTTGCTTAGTTTGGTTCCGCCGCCCTGTCCGAAGTATTCTTTTCCGCCGCCTCCGCCGCCCACGAGCTTTGCCAGTTCTCCCGCGATTCTACCTGCATGCACGCCCTCTTTGATCGCCTCTTTGCCCGCACCGACAAAGATTCTAACGCTGTCCTTCACCAGCGCAACAACGAAGACAGCGCTCTGGTCAGCTTCAAGGACTTGGTTCGACAGCGCAACGATGTCCTCTTCTTCGCCTATCTTCTTCAGTTCGGTAACCAGCTTGATCTTGCCAATCCTCTCAGCACGTGAGAGAAGATCCTTCGATTCAACGGCTGCAAGTTGGGTTCGTACGTCCTGTAATCGTTTGCTCAGTCGATCCTTCTCTTCCGCCATGGATCTCGCGTATTCATCCACTTTCTCAAGAGGCGCATCCAGAATCGAAGCGCTCCTCTCCAATATTCCCTGCCTGTTCTGGATGGCTTTCAGGGCCGCTGTCCCTGCGGCGAAGATGAGGCGTTCAACGCCGTCTTGGACGCGCTCCGTTTTGAGGACCTTGATTAGGCCTATCTCGCCTGTGTTTCTCACGTGTGTTCCACCGCAGGCTTCAACATCCCAGCCGGGGATCTTGATGACGCGTATCTCTCTTCCTGGAACGACGCCGCCCTGGTAGAGGATGAAGCCGTATTCCTGTTCGGCTTTCTCTCGCGGCATCCATGTCGCTTCGACTCGGACGCATTTCATGATAAGCTCGCCGGCGAGTCTTTCGATCTCAGCAACCTGTTCGTCGGTGATCCGTTCGTAATGCGAAATATCGAGCCGCACGCTTTCCGCACTCTTCTGCGCACCTGCTTGCCAGGCGTGTTGTCCGAGGACTCTCCTCGCCGCACCCAGAACGACATGTGTTCCCGTGTGGTGGCGCATCAGTGCAATCCGACGCTGCCAGTCGAGTCTCCCCTTGACGACCTCCCCGAGCTTCGGCATTGGCCCTTCGATCAGGTGTAGTGCAACTCTGCCGGCGCGTTGGACATCAACGACCTCCGCTTGACCAAGCGTGGACACTATGGTGCCATGGTCGGCGAGTTGCCCACCCGCCTCAGAATAGAAGCAGGTCTGGTCAAGCACGAGATATTTGTCGTCGATGATCCCGAGAACCTTCGCCTCGAACTCTTGTTGGTAGACATCCTTGTAGTACAGCGGCGTAGTCTCGGGGAACCTTGAGACCTTCTCCTTCAACAGCTTCTCCGCTTCGTCTTCAGCCTTGCCGGCTGCGGAAAGATGCGTCTGGGCGACCATTGCGAAGAAGTTCCCGGGAACATCGACTTTGATTCCTTCCTTCTCAGCTTCATCTCGCACGATATCCGGCACGAGTCCGTGCGAGTCATACAGTTGAACGAGCGTTTCTGTCGGTATGCTCTCTTGGTGTTTCGCCTTCAGGTCCGCTGAGATGCGTTTGACCATCTCGCTTCCCCTCTCCAGCGTCTTCTTGAACTTCTCCTCCTCAACTCGGAGGGCTTCGAGTATCTCGTTCCGCATCTCAACCAGATTCGGGAAGTCTACTCCCCAATGAGAGATCTGCATCTCTGTGATCTCGCCCAGCCGATCCTCAATTCCCAGCAGGCGCAGCATGCGGTATGTTCTTCGAATTAGTAGTCGCGTCAAGTAGCCAGCTGCCACGTTAGATGGAACAACTCCTTCAGCCAACAGGAAGGAAATCGCTTTCGTGTGATCGACCACTGCGGAGGCCCGTTCAATAGGAACGATGAGCTTCTCAAGTTCGCGCCAGTCCATCCCAAGTCTTTCCGCGACTTTCTTGCGCGCTTCGACTCGGTCTGACGTTTTCTCGATGTTCATGATGCCTGAGACTTTCGTGTTTTCGATCATGATCTTCGGATCTATGCTCGCTCCCGCAAGCTTGAGTACACGATCCAGTATTGGACCATAGATGACTGAGAAACAGCTCGGCGACCCCTGTGTTAGCCACGCCCACCGCTCGATCCCGTATCCCGTGTCCACGGTCCTAATCGGAAGCGGAGAGAGCTGTTCGCCTATGACCTTGTACTGCATGAAAACGAGCGTGGAGACCTCGAGGCCGTTCACGCAGGCTTCAAGGTCTGGTCCAGCGTTTCCTCCGCCCGACCAGAAGTGCTCCTTGTAGGTGACGAGGTCGGACTTGACGCCGAGCCTATCTGTCAGCAGCTCATGATGGTAACGGATCGTCTCGTCTTTCCAGTAGACCTGCTTGTCGGGGTAGTTGAATGCGTGATGTCCGCCCATTTCGAAGATGAGAAGATGCCTGCCCGCCGTGGGGCCAACATTGTCCAGATCGGTGAATCGTAGGCATGGCTGACTGACAACAAGTGGGTTCGCGGGCGGTGGAATTACACCATCCGTCACAAGTGGCTGGAAATCGTAGATGGAGGCACCGACTAGGTAGACGTCGTCGCGCCATCTGGCCACAACGGGATATGGCTTGATTATCTTGTGACCTTTGCTCTCAAAGAAAGACAGGAATGTCTGACGAGCTTCCCGAACTGATAGCTTCTTGCGGGCGGGTGAATTCTCGATGAATGTATACTCTTCGCAGGGGACGTCCCCACAGGTGTTACGGTCAGGGATCTGTGTCCAGAAGTGGCTTCCGCACCCGACGCAGCGACGTCTCACGAACCCTAACTCTTTGAAGAATGGAATCGCGAACTCTTTCTCGTCAATATCCATTATGGCGTCCCTTCGAGCCAACAAGGCAGAAGACGCAGTGAATACAAAGAACTTTCTTGCTCTGCCCTGTTGGTCACGGGGCTGGAGCAAGAAGAAATGCTTGGAGGGAAAGAGGATCCAAGACAAGCGCACGCAGGAATCAGCCGAACAGGGCTCCGAGGCCCGCTAAGGCCTCTTCTTCCTTCTTCTTCTCGTCTTCTGGCTTCTTCTCTTCCTTCTTGGCTGGTGCAGCTGCTACTGGTGCCGCGACAGCAACTGGTGCTGCCTTCGCTGCCTTCAAAGCCTCATCAATCTTGACTTCAGAGAGGGCTGCTACGAGAGCCTTGATTCTGGCTTCCTCTGGCTTCACACCGACTGCCGATATGACTTTCTTTATGTTCTCTTCGTCGACTTTCTGCGCTGCTGAGTGAAGCAGCAATGCGGCGTACATATACTTCATGATTCGCACCTTGTACTAGGCTTCGCCAGCTACCGCTTAGCCTTCTTTTCAACCTTTTCCTGCCGTTTCTTCTCCGCAGGTTTCTTGGATGCTGCTTTAGTTTCGGATGGTTTGGCTGTAGGCGCCTTCGCCGGTTTGGCCTCAGTTGGTTTCGCTGCCGGTGGTTTCACTTCGGGTGGTTTGGCTTCGCTTGGCTTTGGTTCGGGTGGCTTCGGCTTTGGTTCAGCTGGCTTGGCCGCTGGTGGTTTGATTTCAGGCGGCTTGGCTTCGGGCGGTTTCTCTTCAGGTGGTTTGGTTTCGGGTGGCTTCGTCTCTGGTGCCTTGGCCTCAGCTGGTTT
>JBEKGZ010000069.1:0-8187 GCA_050012535.1 Bathyarchaeia archaeon
ACATTCCCGCACATGAGGGAGGTTATAGACGCAATCAGGAAAGCTCAACTCCGTTCCAAAACAATAGTTGGCGGCGCTCCCCTCAACATGGAGACAGCGAAGTCATTGGGCGCAGACGGATATGGCAGAGACGCCGTAGAAGGAGCAAACATCTGCAAACAATGGATGGTTGCGAAGCATCTGAAGTCGCCCAATGCCGCAAAATGACAAAATTCTCTCCAAAAACGAGCGATGAGTCGCCGCCAAGGCTTATATGTTGCCATCGAGACACAGCGCGAAAGACCTGTCTCCGCATATCGAAAAGCCGATGATGCGAGGGTCAGGGGTCAGATTTCAAGAAGGATTGTCTCGTGGCGTTCACACGCATCTTCTTTGCGACAGATGTTCACGGATCTGAAAAGACCTACATCAAGTTCCTCAACGCGGCTGCGTTCTACAAAGCTCAGGTCTTGATCCTAGGCGGGGATATTACTGGAAAAGTGATTGTACCTATTGTCAAAGGTCCCGATGGGTACTCCGCCAAGTTTCGGGGGATCGACCGTGCGGCAAAGGACGATTCGCAACTTGCAGCGTTAGAGAACGAGATCCGTATGTCAGGTTCCTATCCATATCTCACCTATCCAGAGGAAATGCATCAGCTGCAGCTTGACGAAAACAGGGTTCACTCGATCTTCAAGGAGCTCATGCTTGACACGCTGAAGAGATGGATACAGATGACTGAGGAGCGGCTCCGTAACAGTGGAGTCAAGATCTTCATGACGGGAGGGAACGATGATCTTCTGGAGATCAAGGACATAATCAGAGCATCTGACTACGTTATCGATCCCGAGGACAGAGTTGTCGATATCGACGGCAAACATGAAATGATCAGCTTAGCGTGGAGCAACCCAACCCCGTGGAATACACCTCGCGAGTGCTCCGAAGAAGAACTCTGGCGCAAGATCGAAGCCATGGCCTCACAGGTCAAGAACATGAAGAGCTGCATATTCAACACACACCTCCCACCGGCGGACACAGTAATTGCGGAATGCCAGAAACTCGACAAGGACCTGAAACCCGTATTCGTAGGTGCAGAACCAGAGATGATAAGCGGCGGGAGCACTTCTGTTCAGAAAGCCATAGAGCAGTACCAACCCCTCTTGGGGTTGCATGGTCATATCCACGAAGCGAGAGGAAATGTCAAGATAGGGCGTACCCTGTGCATCAATCCCGGCAGCGAATCGAGCGAAGGGATCCTGCGAGGAGTCATGGTGAACCTCGAAGCGGAATCCGTCAAGAGCTACTTGCTGACATCCGGCTAGCCCACGAACAGGCCAACTAGCGATGCAGCAGAACGAGGCCGCAGAGACACCGTAATCATGCTGGACATTTTCTGAGGAGGCTCCGGCACGGGATGGCTCTGAGTCTTTTCAGATGTGAATCAGAGCGCTCCGCTATCTAGTAACTCAGGAATGGTCTTTCCTATCAATACAGCATATTGACTGGAGCAAGTCAAAGACAGAAAAAGGGGGAGTGGCGCGCGGAGACGCGCCAAGTCGGTTTAGGTAGGTGGCACTTCTTTGAAGATGAGACCTATGTCGATGCCCTTGCTAGCGTGGTACGCCTTGCTGGCGAAGTAGATCACGATGCCAAGGATGAAGATGCTACCGAAGAGATATGCGGTTAATGGCGCTGCGGTGCCGGTCAACAGTGGGTTCACCGTAACGGCGTAGGCTGCGTAGAACAGGAAAATCGCCGTTGCGAGGCCCACCCAGCTGATGACTGGTAGGCCGACTCGCTTCCTCATGAAGGCTGGTAGTTGGTCCAGCAGGGTCTTCCACTTTGTGAACGGGAAGACGACGACCGTGCAAGCCAACACCGCATAGCATAGTACCATCAGCGTGGAGCCTGCGGCGAAGAAGTTCGAGAAGCCCACGTAGGCATAGAAGTATGCTGTTACAACTGCTATCAGCCATGTGGCGACAAGCGCCCAGTGGGGGGTCTTGAATCGGGCACTGACATCGGCGAACTTTGTCGGAATTAGGCGGTCGAATGCCCAAGCGAAGAAATATCGTGAGACTGTCACGATAAGTATGTAAGCAAATGCGATGTTCGCCAGAACGAAGGTCCCTAGGGCCACGAGAGTCAGCATTTGGTTCGGATAAGTCAGTATTCCTAGCATCAGGGGCATGCTTGGTGGCCACGGCAGCGGATACTTGACACCGTTATCCCACATCCACGACAACGCGACTAGCCAATTGTAGCTGGTCGCTTGGGTTTCAGCTAGCGCGCTAATGCTCCATATGATGAAGGCGAAGAGGTTTGAGAAGAGAAGCGCAAGTGGAATCGAGCGGTTCACGTTCCTGATTTCGCCGGAGATTGTTCCAGCGCCCTGTGCTGCCCCCGACATCAGCATGAATGTGAATGTGACACTGGATACCGTTGCGCCCAGCGTGATCGGAGCCAGCACCCAGCCACCTGACTTAGCTGTGTCGAAGACTGCCTGGTACGTTGTGTAGTTCGACATCAGAAGGTCCCATTTCTGAGCGAAGATGGTGGGGTTGGAGGTTCCCATGACAACCCACATCAGGATCAAGGCGATCACTTGGATCACCCATCCCGAGTAGAGCAGGGCCTTTCCCAGCTTGTGTCCGAGTATTGCGAATGCGGAGTAGATGGTGAAGATCACAAAAGCGAATACGAAAGTCCCATCGGGAGTGTTCAACCATGTTGCGAAAGCAACCAGGCCAGGAGCATTGTACAGCGTACCCCACACGACAAGCGAGATGGAGATTGTGAATCCATAGGTGAAGCACACTGTCAGAGGACCGATCACCAGGAGCATGTAGTAGTAGACGGTCGACCATGCAAACCCTATCGAGGGGTGCGTTATTCTTGCGAACCACACGTAGTCGCTGCCAGATCGCGGCATCGCGAGAGCTATCGCCCAGTAGCAGATCATCAGCAGGGCCATCGGGATCATTGCAACCGCAAGTGCACCAACAAGGTCAGCACCGGGCCAGAACCCGAAGAACCACGGGAACTGCAGAGTAGTGTTGAGTATTGAGAAGATAATCAGTGTGTAGATGAGGATCGTGTCTTTGGCGTCGTAGGGTCTGACAAGACCACTAGTTTTTCTGACGAAGACTGATCTTTCTGACAAGAGAATCTTCCTCGGCATTACCTGCCTGCGGAAATGTATTTGAAACTTGCCGTGCTGCCAGGATGCTGCCTGCAACTCGGGGGGGGGGGGAAGAATCAAATACGGAGGTCGTTGCGTAGGTTGGGCAGGCCAAGGTCATGTCGGTCCCTTCGAGCTCAACAGAAGGCTTCGTGCAGGAAGCCACAAAGATCGTCGACTCTGCGAACAAGGAAGGCATAGTCCTGAGGATCTTGGGCGCCAATGCCGTGAGGATTCACTGTCCAAGATTCGCTTATCTTCACGACGCCCTCCAAAGAGAAATCACAGACATCGATTTCATCGGATACGGCAAACAGAACGGCAAGGTGCTCAAGCTGCTGGACGAGCTCGGCTACGTTTCTGATAAACGCATGCGCATGTTCCAATTCCTTGGAAGATTTCTGTTTGAGAATCCTTCCAACAAGCGTCACATAGATATCTTCTTTGACAAGCTTGAGTTCTGTCATACAATCGACTTCAAGGGGCGGCTCGAACTCGAGTACCCCACAATCTCCTTGAGCGATATCTTCCTGCAGAAGATGCAGATCGTTCAGATCAACGAGAAGGACATAAGGGATATCATGGTTCTGCTGAGAGAGCACGAAATCGGGGGCCAAGCCAAGGAAACGATAGACGGCAATTACATCTCTGGTCTACTGTCGAGAGACTGGGGGTTCTACTATACGGTCACTACGAACCTCGGCAAGGTGCGAGCGTTCCTCCCAGAATACCAGGGGCTATCTCCCGGGGACAGGTCCGATATCAACGCCAAGATCGACCGACTTTCAGAAGCCATAGAGAAACGTGAGAAATCTTTAGCTTGGAAGATGAGGGCTCGGACGGGCACAAGGCAACGATGGTACAGAGAAGTTGACGAAACCGGCCTCTAGTTCACCTTTTTTCACATGGTTTCTTGTACGCCAAGGGTTTCTAGTGAAGGGTGACAGAAGTGGCGTGCATGAGACTGAATGGCAAAGCCGCAACGGCAGAGCAATAAGAAAGAATCGGATCTCAGAAACTGGGCAATCAGGGCCAGTAAGTGCTGCGTTTCCAAGTGCAGCGTTCCAGAAGTTCGATTGTGGTTCCGAAGGTCTTGTCGATCGGCAGATAGGCGTACTTGTTGTCGTCGCCGGGGATCATGCACCATTTCTTTTCCGATGGAAGCGCTTTGCCATCTGGGCCACATAGAGTGATTCCTTTCTTCTTCATCTCGTCGTAGAACTCTTCCATGTTTTCAACTTCGACGCAGAGCTCGAACATTGTCCCTGGACCTTTCTTCTTCAGAAACTCCAGGCATGGTCCACTGACGGGAGCCAGCAACTCCACATAGTTGTCTCCCTTTGGGAAGGGTAGATAGACGTAGTTGATCTCCTCAGTATCGTTTTTCGCATGGAAATGCTTTGGCTTCTCACAACCGAGCGCTTCTCGGTAGAAGTCGATTATCTTCTCGTCGAGTTTCTCGACTACGATACCAATATGATCCAGCTTCACTTTCAACCTAATCGCTTCGCGAGGATCCTGTCGTGAATCCGCTTAACGCTTTCTTGGGCTTTTGCTTTCGTTGCCCAGCGAGATCGATCTGTGCTCCGAGTCTCTCTAGAAGATTGCGATTGGGTTGAACAGTGAACCGGTGCCTCGTGGCAATCGGAGTGGCGCAACAACGACCATGAATTCCCAACGGTGTTCCTCTTCACAGACTTTGGCCAACTCCTCGAATTGAAGGCTGTCTGCGACAGTCATCCCCATTGCGCTTATCTGCAGAGCATGAATGGGATAGGGAAGTCCCTCAACGTTGCTCGGAACGGTTTCACCATCACCGTCAGGCAGGAATGCTGCGATTTTGCGTTCATGTAGCATGAGCATCGTGCTTGCGTGCAATCCGGCTTTGCCTTCACCGTCATATGTGTTGTTCCATGGGCCAAGCTCCAAGCGGCGACGATGGTGCCCGGTGCGAAAAACGAAGATGTCTCCTTCACTAAGTCGTACACCTTCGGCTTTTTCGTCAGCCTCGAGCTCCTCGGTTGTCACAGCCTCGCCTGGTTCCAGCCACTTGATTCCTCGCAAACGGGGAATGTCAAGCATCAGGCCACGCCCCACGACCCCATGAGCCATCATGGTGATGTCCATGAGTGTGGGGCCTTGGGAGGTTACACTACTGGCTGGCTTGCCATTGTACAGCTTGCCCTTGTAGGCTACATGACAAAGAGCGTCAATGTGGGTGTGGCAATCTCCGTGGGCCTCACAAGCCATGTAATCTAAGGCAAATGACTCCTCACCCAAGCCGGAAGAGATGTCGTGCCCCTGCACCATGTAGCGGACTGCCGGACGTGGATTGTCCGGGCCTGCAACCGTGTTGATCGGTATCGCTAGCGAAACTGAACGACCAGAACGTACAAGCGCTGCAGCAGCTCTAACATGTGCTGGAGTGATGTAGTTGAGGGTTCCTCGTTCGTCATCTGGCCCCCAGCGTCCCCAGTTAGAGACCTTCTGGAAAAGGTGGTCGAACTCTTGAGCAGACATATGTGCGGGTTTTGTCTTCATCCTAACGCTCATCCTACCTTCACCGTGGGTCCCTCATGTCGGATACTAGACTACTTAGAATCTTGCCCCCCAAAAAAAATATCTACTGAAGCAGATATCAAGTCGAACTGACCGAAGGAGTTATCGGTAGAAGTACCTCTACCCTGAGGACGGAATCGGATGGTGCAACGTTGTATCCTTCAATCGTTCCCACTAGAGTCGGAGAAATGAAGGGACTTGTTCTCGAGAACGAGAAGGTTCGAATCGTCCTTACTCCGGAATTTGGGGCGCGAATTCTGAGTCTCATCTACAAGCCGACCGAAACCGAGTTTGCATGGCACAATCCCCAGGTCCCGGTGGGGAACCCCGCCTATCAACGTCAGCATGAGGATGTAAGTGGGCTCTTCGAATGTGTACCGACCTGTGAAGGTTGCACTATCAAAGGAAGGAAACTTCCTATGTATGGGGAGGTGGCCTTTGAGCCTTGGCGTCTCGTCAGAACCGAAAAGAAGAGTCGCTCCATTGTCGTGAAGTTGCAGCGGAAATGTGAAGTGTATCCACTCATTGTCCACAAAGCTCTGACAATTTCCAAGAATGAATCCATGGTCGTAGTAAATCATAGATTGACCAATTTGTCTGATGAAGTGCTCGAGTACCACTACAGTTCGCACAATACTCTTCAGATAAACCCCAACTACCGAATAGTTCTGCCACATGAAGTTACAAAAGTCAAGCGTGGAATGGCGGTCACTGATCGTCTCGGAAACTTGGGAGACGAGATCCCGTGGCCAATAGCAACTGATAGAAATGGAAAGGCCGTTGATCTCAGTAAGGTCGGTCAGCCCACGGAGGGAGTCGGAGAGAACCTCTATTCGCCCAAGCTGAAAGAGTCATGGGCCGCCGCATTCAATGAGTCGCGAAGGGAGGCTATTGGATTCTCATTCGACTCCAAGGTCGTTCCCTACCTGCTTGTTTGGACGAACTGGGGAGGATACTTGGGATACTACCACATAGCACTCGAGCCCACCACAGGTAGACCTGACAATCTGGAGGTCGCCGTGAATGAATGGAAGAACTATGCTGCGCTCGAGCCGAAAGCTGAAGTATCTTGGACCACGAAGATTTTTCTGGAACACAATGTCAAGCACGTAGAGAGAGTATCAGCAGAGAAAGGAATCATCCAATAGGACGCGACGATGCTCCAGCCTTGCGCCGTGAACCAAAATCCGCTATCGGATCAAACCGAGACTTAGCCACTTGACCGGTCTTCTCGATAGTCTTCACCCGGGCGAAGAAGCAGTCGCAACCGGCGCCGTTGGTGCGCTCAACGATGATTGCCCGATCCCAAATACTTACCGAGGCCACGGCCATGCCATCGCAAAAAGCGTTCCCATGAAGCCACTGATGTCGGAGCTCCTCGGGAAAACCACAAATAAGAGATTAGATCGAGATGCCGTCCCGGTGTTGCGAATGAGGTTGAAAGACAAAGTGGCAATTGTCACTGGATCCTCACGCGGAATAGGAAAGGCTATAGCGAAACTGTTCGCGCGGGAGGGCGCTAAGGTCGTGGTCAACTACAATGCATCTGAGAAAGAAGCGACAGCTGTCGTCGAGGAGATTAGACGTGAGGGCGGGACCGCGATTCAGGTGAAGGCCGATGTCTCAAAGTCCGAAGACGTTAGGAAGATGGTGCAGAGGGCTGTTCAGGAATTTGGCAGGATAGACATCTTGGTAAACAATGCTGGAGTGCACGTGTCGAAAGACCTCTTTGACGTTACCGAAGACGAGTGGGACAGAACTATTGACGTCAACCTAAAGGGGGCATACCTCTGCTCGAAGGAAGTCGCACCAATCATGGCCAGGCAGAAGAACGGAAAGATCATCAATATCTCTTCAAACTCCGGCGAGTACCATCAGACAGCCATGCGTTACGTTGAGTATGTAACGTCAAAAGCAGGCATGAATGGACTCACTAGGTCATTAGCGTTGAGGCTCGGACCCCATATTAGAGTAAATGCCATACTACCAGGTTACATAAGGACGGAGATGGTAGCCCACTTCACACCAGAAGATGAGAAGATGTTGATGAACGAGACTGCGCTCAAGAGGTTCGGAAATGTGGAAGACGTAGCCTACAGTGCATTGTTTCTTGCATCCGACGAATCGGACTTCATAACCGGCGAATTGATGTTCGTAACGGGCGGCCGAGGCATGTAGAGAAAACTACATCCAGCATGATCCATTCTGCTTGAGAAACACATCCGCTGGCACTCTGCCAGCACGGCCGAAGTACTTGAGCCTCGGCCCTAGCTCGGATCGCAAGTGGACCGCTATGGGTAAGTGTAGGCTGCTTTCATTGAGATGGCGTGTCCACTGACTGTTTCGGCGGTCATCTTCAGGACTGGATCCGTATCCATATAGTAGAAGCGGATGTCCTCGCCCAGCCTTCCGCTCATTATTACATCTATGCCGTTCTTCTTGAAGTTCCCAAGCGCTTCCTCTACTTT
>JBEKGZ010000070.1:0-8151 GCA_050012535.1 Bathyarchaeia archaeon
TATCCGGAACAGAACGGTGACAAGACGCTCATGGTCGAATCACAGCACCCTCAACCAGAGGCTTGGACGCCGTCGGCAACCTCTCAAGTTCGAACCCACCAACGAGTACCCCTCAGCGTGTGCTGTCAGCTACCAACGATTGAAGTCGTTGGCTTGTCCCTGAGGAGAGCTTGAGGCTCCAAAAGATTCCTCGGAACGATGGGGCTGCTGACTTGGCCCCTTGCGGCGATGTTCAACGCCGCTATGTAGTCGGCTGGACCAGCAAATCCGCATCCGACACATCTGAATTGGTCTCTTCTTGGGCGACTCTTCTTGTCCTGGGCTCCGCATCTTGGGCATGTATGCGATCTCCCTCGCGGGTTCACATATATGACGGGTACGCCTGCGAGTTTCGCCTTGTATTCAATGAATTGTCGGAGCTGGTTGAAGCTCCAGGAATTGTGGCGGCGACGCTGCGCTTTACGAACCGTTGTCTGGCCGCGTATTCCTTTCAGGTTCTCTAACGCGATTGCGCGGCCAGTGTCTTTCGCCTTCGCCACCAGCCTCTTGCTGATGATGTGGTTCACGTTTCTCCTGTGGCGTGCTTCGCATCCGCTGATTCGTTTCAGGTGCCGTTTCGCGCTTTTCGATCCACATGCTTGAAGTTTGGCTTTGATTCGCTCATTGCGGTGCATGGCCTTGTCTATCTCTTGTCCCTTGTAGGCAGTGCCGTCCGAGTCTAACGCGAGGTTGACGATGCCGAGATCCACGCCAAGGGCACTCACAGGATCGTATTCGTTTGCTTCGGGTGCATCAACTACAACTGCTAAGTAGAATCTGCGGTTGCGGAGGATGAGGTCGGCTTGTCCACGTACTCGAGTCATGCGTGCCTTCTGGTATTCTCCAATGCGAATAGGCACTAGTATCCGCCCCTTCAGTGTCAAGATGGATGCTCGCTCAAGATGTTTCCAAGAGAGGATGCGTTGCATGCCCGCATCATACTGATAGCAGGACATAGTTTCAGTTTGCTCTCGCGTCTTTAAGCGTGAGATGGATCATGAAGGATAGGCGGACGGGTTGAAGCTGACGATTCCCGCGTACGTTCGCGGGTTGCATCCTGAAGTTGAGCAGCTCATGTTTAGATTCGGTAACTGCCGTCGACGTGCGTACTCGATGAACCGGAAAGGCATGGATAGGCTGAGCATTATCAGGCAGCTACGTGAAGAAGTAGGCATACCTGCCCGCTATGTGAGCGCCGCCTACGACACCATCAAGGCTCTGCCATCACACGTTACCTTCGGTGGGCTTGAACTGCGAAGACTCAGAGAAACAGGAAAGATAACTCGTGAGGAATATCACAGACGCAGGAACAGGCTGCTTGTCTGCCGAGGCGAAGCAAGCCAGAAGGGCAACCTCTGCCTCAGAATTGAAGAAAGCGGAAAGCTCAGAGTAACCGTTGCTGAAAAGCAATGGGTCTCACTTCCATTGTTCACTCCGGAAAAGTACAGGCCACGACTAACAGAGGCACCCTACTACACTGTAGCCCTCAAGAGACGAGACGACTGCAGCGGCTACGATGTGCGAATCACCATCCCCATCGAAGAGCCAGCAACTGTGAATGAACCTAAACGCGTTATGGCTCTAGACATCAACTCAGGGCATGTAGACTTCGCAGTCATCGAGAAAGAGAATCTGAAGCCTGTAGCTTTCGGAAAGCTCAACTGCAGCACGATCCTCGACGCCCGGAAAGCTGAGAAACGCAGACGCATCCACCTCCTCGTGAATAAAGTCCGGAATGTAGCGAAACATTACGGCGCCGAAGTCGTGGCGGGGAAGCTTAAGACGCTGCATTCAAGAGTCCGCAGCCGCGCAAACCGTAAGACGCAGGGCATGAACCAGTACACAATGCAGCAGATAATGGCGTACAAGCTTCCGATGAATGGCGTCAGGTATGGTGTACGGTCTGAAGCGTACACGTCCAAGGTTGGCAGGAAACTATCGAAACCGCTCGGCCTAGACGTGCATAAGGCGGCTGCGTACGCGTTCTCCGTTAAGGTAACCGACTACCCATCGTTCCTGTTCCTTCGTGGTGTCCATGCAAATGAAGAAGATGGAATTCTAAGCATGCGGCTAAACGGAGGAAGCGAACCCACAGTTCTGCATCAGACCCTCGCGGGCTTGGTGCACAATGAAGCTGGCCTGCTGCCAGTGGAGGCTACACCCCAACACAAGGTAGGGGCGGAAGACATCACGATGTCTCTTCCAACCCACATCCTACAAGTGAAAGTATGATGCAGGGTTCCTTGATCGTACACCATTGCGCCGTGTGGTTTGAATGTGGGCTTCTTGGACCTGTCTTGCTTGTAGGCTTCGCAGACTTTTGCTATTGCACGAATCGCCATCTGCGCGGAGAGGCCAAACTTTTCCCTCGCTTGTCGGTAGACCTTTCTCTGAAGCCTCATCTTGTTTGCGGTGTGCAACTTGTACGCTGTAAATGCGATGAAGTTACAAGCCTCATTGAAACGGCGGATAGTCTCAAGAAGCGCGTCGAATTGTACCTTGTCGGTCTCCAAGCGCACGAATAGTGTCTGCTTCATGTCGGCGAGCATCCTGCGACTGAGGGATTGTATTGTTCAATACGCCCGCATAAGGCTCCCGCAATTCCTCCCACGAATCAATTCGTGGGCTTCCTTGCGGTTTTCATGTGACACACTCAAGATCGGTACCTTTCTGGGAGATGATCGCAAACTGCAGCCAAGTGGTTCAACATAGAGGGACTGTCAGATAGCACTGTGAAGGTCAAGGAACCGCACGTCAGAGGAGACGCAGAACTAGTCGCTCCAATCCACATCATATACGAAGTTGGCAACTCGATCTGGGGGAACCCACAGCTCACAGATAAGCATGCAAGGGATGGCGTTGTCTCCATCCTGAGGTTGGGCATAGAACTGATTCAACCGACTCCAGAAAGAGTCAGCCGCGCGATGGAGATCGCAAGACTGAGGCACACAACTTTCTGCGCGTGCGAAGGATCAACGAAACCGACTGCAAGGTGATCAACCTCGACAAGCTCACATATGCCGGGAACCTGAGGAACATCAAGGATCTTCGTGGCAACAAGCGACACAGGTTCGTTAAAGGGGATGTCAGAAACCGCAAGCTTGCGGACTCGCTTGTCGGGAAAGTCGATGCGGTAGTGAATTTCGCGGCCGAGTCCCACGTCGACGTAGCATCCAGACGCCACAGGTCTTCGTTGAGACGAACGTTCTCGGAACGCAAGTCCTTCTTGAGGCATGCCGAAGGTTTGGTGTTCGGTTCGAGCAGACCAGTACGGACGAGGTCTATGGTAGAGAGAGTCAAGTATAGCCCTTTAAGCGTGAGCCTCTGTTGACCATTAGCAAGGAATTGAGCAAGAAACCCCACAGCCCTTTAGGGGTGGGATGAATCGCGTGTCAGCCTTCAGGCTGACCAATTCCGCGAGCACAACCCTCCACGGTTTATAACCGATCAGTAGATCGAGATAGGTAGAAGGGAACGTGATGCTTGTCGTCAAGACTGTGAAGATTCCAGTCCACTACGGCATCACGACGCATAAACTTTCAATTCTTGATTCGTTGACGGCGCGAACCACATACGGTGTCTGGTTATGGTCAAAGTTGTTCAAGGAACACGCATTGAAGGGCTCCTACGTGGACAGGCGATTGTTCCATGAACATGTTAAGCAGCAAGCAGAACTCAGTGGTGCTATGGCTCAATGTTGCTTCGACGCAGCCTCATGGATGTGGCGGAGTTCCCGTGAAGCACACAAGACTTGGCGTAGAAACGTTGCGATCGCCAGACGCGAAGGTGACAAGTGGTGGCTTCGCAAGCTTCTACAGAGAGAACCGCAGGAACCGTTCACGAACGGCATGAACGGAAAAGTATCTATTTGGTTTGACACGCGGATAGGCTCCATTGAAAAGTCGAAACATCTCAAACTCTGTCCATACGTGGCACGTGTCTCCACGCTTCGAAGAGGCGTCAAACTCACAATCCCGCTGAATCCTGCAAAGTATCACCTGGACATCCTAACGCGAGGTGCTGTGAAAAGTTTCCAACTTGTGAAGCGGCATGGGAAATGGCATGTTCACGTGAAGGTTGAATGTACAGTGAAAACGCAGTCTGTCTATGCGGTGCGTGGAATCGACCTTGGAGTGAAGCGGTCAATCGCATCCGTGATGCTGAAACCGAATCAGCCTCTAAGGTCAACTGACTTTTCAATCCAGACGGACGGGCCTAAACGGCATCGCCTCAACGAGCTTGAAAAACGCATAGCGACACTCCAGTCCGCGCGGAAGTGGGGGCCGCTGAAACGACTACGGCATAAGAGACTGCATGTCAGCGAATACTACGACCGACTAGCAGCGAAACAAGTTGCCACAACATCCCAAAACTGTTTCGTCGCGGTTGGCTATCCGAAGGACATCAAGTACACGAATCCAAAAGGCAACGGCAATCCACGTCAACGCAGGATGCTTGCACATTGGACCTACGGACGCATGATACGGTACCTCCAGGAAGAATGCGGGAAGCTAGGCGTTCCAACAGAAGCGCCAGATGAACGCTGGTCCAGTCGAACATGTCACCGCTGCGGCTCACGCCACACGGAACGCTTGACGCAGAGTATCTTCCACTGCTGGAACTGTGAACTCATCTACAACGCTGACTACAACAGCAGCATCAATATCGGGTCGCGTTTCATGCCAAAGGCCACGACTCGACGGGCCACAGATGATTTGGCCTATGCTCGGAATGAACAGGCAAGAGAAATAGTAGCCTGCGAGCGGAGAAGCCCACACCCATTTATGGGTGGGAGCTAATCACCTAACCGGGGAAGCCGAGAGTTGCTTCAGGTCGAATATCGTGAGCTTGGAGAAGACTACGCTGAGGCGGTGAAAGCATTCTTCGGCGACCGCCTTGTCTCAATATGCTTCTTCGGATCTACGACACGAGGCGAGGCCTCGCTCGACAGCGACATTGACGTATTGGTAGTGGCAGAGGATCTGCCAAGAGATCTTGGGTCGCGAGTTCGAGAAACCAATCGAATTCATGAATCCGTGAAGAGAGGAGAAGCGTACCGTAGAGTGAGGTCTGGAGGTAGAAGCGCGTTCATATCCGACGTTTATCTGACGCCTGAGGAGGCTCGATCTCATCCCCCGATCCTCCTGGATGTCGCGGATCATGGAGTAATAGTGTACGATAGAGACGGTTTCCTAGCGGGAGTGCTTGAGGATATCAGGAAGAAGCTGAGGCAGCTCGGGGCAAGGAAGGTCGCCGCCAAGAAAGGCTACTATTGGGTTCTGAAGCCGGACGCGAAGCCCACGGAGGTCGTCGAGATTTGAGGAGCACGAAAATGGCGAAGGACTACGCTGAACGTGCGAGCTGGGTTATCAAGGAGGCAGAGGGAGCTCTGGCAGCCGCGAATTACGCCATCTGTGTCAGGCGGTCGCAGGAGGCGTTGGAACTCTCGGCCAAGGCAGCCCTAAGACGGCTGGCTATAGAATACCCGCGCGAGCACGATGTCAGTGAAGCGCTTGAAGCTGCTGCAGACCGGCTGCCCGACGACGTAAGGAGACAGTTGGAAGAGATCAAGGCGCTCTCCGCCGAGCTGGCGAGAATACGAGGCCCAGCACTGTACGGGTATGAGGCTGAAGGTGTACCGGCAAGTGAAGCATTCACGAGAGACTACGCAGCCCGGACGCTTGACAGGGTCAAGCCGATTGTTAACCTATTGGTGAGGTTCGCAAGCGAATCTTGACGCCCATTCTTTGAAGATGATGGAAGAGGCGCGGGCGTGTCTGTGACTCGTCCCGAAATGCGCTGATCTCCATAGTACGGGGCCGTCGTATCGATCGCCTTTAGTATTGTGCGGTTGTTGCGGTGTTGATTGCTTTCACGATCTTGTGTGGTGCCGTTGAAGGGTCACCTGAAACGACGCAGTGTACATGGTGACCACGGATCTTGCGCCTGCGAAGGATCACGAGAGGCGCAATTATCGCGGCTACCACTGAGGCCCCAGTCAAACTGGCTTCAACTGCAACGTAGGTGTTCGCAGTGCTGCTAAGGGGTGTCAAGTTTGAGGCTATCGTGGTGGCGGCGTAGGTCTCTGTTTCGTTCCATCCGCCCTCACGTGTCTTCATTCCGTAGGCGCCATGGTATGTATCCTGTAGAAGTAGCCCGCGTGTCTGGTCATACTCAAGGGTTTCCTCTTTGAATCCAGTTGAATGATTCCCTTCCGCGCTCCAATATCCAGTTGTGAGATTTCTGTAGGAGACGATCCATGTGTCAAACGCGACTTCTCCAACCCTGAAGCGACCCGAGCCAGATACTCGATACCGAACCTCAACATAGTGATAGTCCTTGTCCATCCACATCTGCGGTACCGACCGCGACGATTCCAGCTCCTTCATGTTGCTGATCCATTGGACAGGTCTGCCCTCGAGATCTCTGAAGGTGGTGGCGTTGACTCTGAGGGTGTACTCCCTATCGATAGTCCAGAAGTCGTGCGTGCGCCCCGAGATGATGAAACTCCCGTCAGCGTCGAGTGACCCATTTCCAACGCGCTTCAATTGCAAGCTGAACCCGCCGCCCGATACTTCCTGGATAGTCAGTGTGTCGTTCGAATTCTCAGTCTCCACTCTTGAGCCAGCATGATCACCAACACCCGATGCATTCCACCGCCATCTCGACGACAGCGTCCAATGCGTTCCTGTTTTGACGGGAGCCTGATCTTCGTAAAGGGCAACCGAGCAACAAGTGTAGACTGACGACTGAATGCTTGCCCAGAGCATCACAACCAAGCATACTGCAGCCATTCTGTTCATAGAGAACACCGCAAGGAAGCCCACGAATTCATTCGTGGGAGGAATTGCGGAACACTTACGCCTTGCTCTCCAATTGAAGAGGCAGTTGGCGTAATATTTCCTTGTTTGGGTAGGTAGCGACGGAGAAGATACTGCCACTCAACCTTCTGCCACTCACGGACAGCAAGCACCGCAAACTCCAGGACACCTACAGTGTCTTCAAGACTCTTGCAGCGACCACATTTGACGCGATCAAACACGAGAAACCCAACACCTACACTCGACTCCACCATCTCCTCTACGCGAAGAACAAGGCCAACGGCGCAGCCAGCCAACTCGTCGAGGAAGCCCAACGGTACGCTTGGCAACGACGCAAAGTCGCCGACACGATTCAGCAGCCAACGATCCGCTTCGATAAACGCCTCTTCAGCTGGAAGACGCGAGCCAGAATGCCCAAGATGCGGCCACATCAGCCGTCGCAACCGGAAGAACTGGCGATATTTCCGTTGCAAGATGAAGAGGCATGTTGACAACATCCGACACCTCAAAGTTGCAAGCCAACGATTTCAATCCTTGGTAGCTGACGATGTGCCAACGCTCCGTCTCTGTGGGGGGGCTTGAAGCAGTTACGAGCAGCTCTCGGTGACATTTGAAGACTGTCTTTGACGGGGTAGGCATTTCATTTGGGGTGGCTGCAGATGAATCGCGACTTGGAGAACAATGATCGTCAAATCCGACCTGGATCCTGCATACGTGACTGGGCTCGTCAAGCTCCGGGATCTCCTGATACGTGGCAACTGTTCAGGGATGCAGCATTCCGTTGATCACGAATAAGGTCAACATTGTGGATTACCACCAGATCATTGTTCTCCACGCAGGAAACGGAGAAGAGTCCAGCAGCGTTGCTAGCGACATTTGGTCGGTGACATTCCTTGGACAGGCAGTTGGGACACTGCAGGGAACCTTCGATAGGTTCGCGATTGTTCCAGAATCCGAAGCTCACGGGCTTGGCACGTTAGGAGTGTACGCGCACGAGAATTAGAGTCGAGTTGCCGATCCAGAGAAAGCGCTCGTTAAAGCTCTTTTTCAATCTCGCATCGCCGTGAGATTATGTCTCCATAATGTTCTAGCCTCATTTCCATCAGCGTGAACTCTTTCCGGTTCTCTTCTTTGCCAGATGCATTCGGTCGCGTGTTAGCTCATTCAGTAATTCTAGGGTGCCTTGAGCACGCGCTTCCCTGCGAAGCGACTTGAGGCTAATATGAGTGGTCTGCAAGATGGCTTTGATGTCTTGTCTGTCAGTTGCGGCTCTTTCCGGCTGAAGTGTCGC
>JBEKGZ010000071.1:0-8082 GCA_050012535.1 Bathyarchaeia archaeon
CTGGAGCATTGTCCGAGAAGCCCAGAGACGCCAAGGCTAGGGTGCATGGCATTTCAGTGAGAGCATTATCGGTTCGATGATCTTTCCCGCCTGTTCAGATGTGTCAGGCCGTGCGAAAGCGTAAACCACGTAGTACCTTCCTGACTCATCGCATTGCAAGTGCATAGAGTACGAGTCTTGCGTCACCCGACGTGACCCGAACGGAAAGCCTCCTCGTTCGACGAACATCCGTGCGTGGATGTAGGCGGCTTCATGCCCCTGAATGTTCACGCTCTTGGTCTCGGGGGTGCCGTCCAGTTTCGCACGTGTGCTCTTGACTGAGCGCTCAATGCTGGCCGATGCCTGAGCCGCCGCGGTCGCATATCGCTTTCTTGCCTCTTCCAGACTCCCCCATGATAGGAAAACCTTGAAGCCTCCCTCGAGATGGAAGACGACATCGCCCTTCTCCCTTCTCGTCTTCGGATTGAGTTCAAGACGCGCGTTGTTCGGGCAGTTGGCTGAGAAGCCGTACATTGCCAAGAGCTCGTACTTCGGCTGCGCAACTCTCGAGTCGTCGGCTTCTGTGCCCTCCGTCACAACTAGCTCTTCATCACTTGTCACTTTGCTCGCCGCTGAGCCCTTTGTTCCCGCTCGAGCGATCCCAAGAAATTTCAGCAACTTGTGGGTGAGATCGTCCGCGTCCTTCATGAATACTGCCTGAGGCCAAGATAGCGAGGTTGGATATTACCCCTCCGCAGGCGAACGGCACCCGTGCGGGCTGCTTGTTATGAAGCACTAAAAGTCTTTACATCTCGGCAAGCGAAGTTTATCCATAGATCTACCTGACGGTGATTGATCTTAGTCACATCTCAAGCTGTGAATCCCAGTGGTCTGGGGTCTTGCTTAGGTGGCCTGATGGATCTGATTGAGGCATATGATTTCGGCCGAATCGCAGGTGACAACATCCGGGGCACATGACATTTGCAACGATAATTCATGAAGCTATCCGATCCCCAAACTTCATCTGATGGGACCATCATTCCACGAACGAGCGTGTCACTCTCCGGGTTTCCTGACGGGTTCATCATATTCGATTGTCTGCGATCTCTCGAACAGTTCGATGAGAATACTGGATTGTGCCTTGTTCTGGACGTAAGCGAAGACGTTGCCAGGTTGCCTCCCACATTATGGACCAGCATATCCTCGTGACACGTAATCGTCGGATAGGGATAAAAAAAAGGCCTCATACTCGTTTGGAAGCCGAGAAGACCTCTGCGCTCTACCGCTCGACAGCATGGTTGTTTCAGGTCGATGCGTCATCGGAAGTTCAGAAACAGTAACCCAGGGACGCCATTCACACGCGATTGTTAAGTCCTAAATATGTGCCTTGTACACATAACTCCCCTTGTATGGTATCACGACCGGCTTTATCCTTGTTGAATCGAATAGCTTGGCAAAATCCTGAGGGTTTATCGTATCTCCGCTCCAGAGGTTGTAGTGGCACGGGATGACCACTTCCGGATTCAACAGCTTGGCGAAGGTGACGGCATCTTCTGGCTTCCTTATACTATGAGGTAGCAGGTCGCTAAGTATAGGGAGCATCGCGAGATGAGGAGAAGCCTTCGCTACAGGCTCCAGCACTTCGCTTGGGTTCTTCAGCATCGCTCGGGATGAGTCTCCCATGTTGTAGATCCTGATTCCTTCGATGTCGAAGAGATACCCGAAGTGGGTGGTCCTATTCTCCTCGGATATCTCATCTGGCGATATCGAGTAGTAGGGGGTGACCTTGAAGCCGTCCACTTCAAATGTCACGCAGGCTTTAAGGCTGTTCACCCTGTTCCTATCTATCCCCAGCTTGACCATGTGTTCGCAAGATTCTGATGTTCCAAAGAACGTGGTTGTGGGGAAGTTCTTTGCTATTATAGGCAGGCTAATCGAGTCAGTGTGGTCCAAGTGGTCATGAGTACAGAATACGTAATCAAACTGGCAGTCCTCCGGCCTCATGGGAGGCTCTGGATGTAGGTAGTGAAGTCCCGGGTCCCTGCTCAAGTAGATGTCCAGAGCAATTAGCTTGTCCCGAGATGTCTTGAAAACGAAGGAGTTCTGCCCCAGCCAAAATACCTGCACTTCGCCCTTGCGGACCTTCGCTTCATGAATCTCACCTATCATACAATCACCTGTTCTTCATCAACGTCCCACTACTTGGCCGAGCATTTGTCAGCTCCGTTGGCCATCTCATTCGTAGCATAGTCTGCCTCTGTCTTCTGCGCATGCTCTGGCGTCACAGATGTGCTCCAATTATCTGCCTGAGACCAACCTTTTCAAGTTTCTTGATTACAGAATCCATGTTAGGCATGCTTACGAAGACTGAGTGTCGGTGATGGGACTGGTCGCCTCGGCGACGTACGCTTCTGGATTGTTGGTCTTCGAGTCTACGAAATGAGCGAACATTGGTTCGGACAAAGTGGTGTACCAGCCGTCCACCAAGATCGTGGTCCCTGAAACTTCTGGCGTTTCATAATAAATAGACTCGCTATTCTTGTCAATAAACAGACTGTTTTGACCATCCACGTCAGATTAACAATTCTCGGCACGCATAAGTGGAAAACTTCAGGTGCTGCGCCAGAAGGCTACGGTCTTTCTAGTCAGAGAATATCCAGACTTCGCTGACTCTGACGCTAATTTCAAGGCCGGCCGAATGCAGGATGTGCGGTTTTTACCGTTATGGAAGGGAGTGGTAGACGAGGTATTTTCGTAGTGAGTTTGATGCTTCAGGGAAAAGTGGCTCTTGTAACTGGATCTGGGCGTGGTCTCGGCAGATCTTGCGCCCGCAGACTGGCGAAGCTAGGAGCAGATGTCGTGATCAATGATGTTGATCTGAAAGCTGCGGAGGAATTCAACGAACGGCTGACTGCTCCAACCGTGATGGATGAGGTGAAGAACCTTGGGCGGCGCTCGATCGGCATTCAAGCTGACGTATGCAAAAAAGCGGATGTGGACGGAATGTTCAAGAAGATACTCGACGAGTTCGGACGAATCGACATACTCGTAAACAATGCTGGCGGCAGGCTACGTCCGGGAGCGGGATGGGCATCCAGCGTGCCGCCGGAGGATCTCCGCTTCATCATCGATCTCGATCTTATTGGAAGCATTCTTTGCAGTCAAGCTGCTTCTATTCCGATGAAGCAGCAGAAGTCAGGAAACATCATCAATGTCTCGTCGATTGCGGGGCTCGAAGTCAGCAGGTCTGGACGTGGAGCGGACTATGCGGTAGCGAAGGCTGGTGTATTCCACTATACACGCCTCTTGGCTGCTGAGCTAGGCCCGTACGGCATACGTGTCAACTGCATCGCTCCAGGTATCATCACCTCATCCAGGGTAATAGCGACGGGCCAGGCTCCTGAACACCTAGCGAGAGCGTGTCCTTTGGGAAGGCTCGGTAAGCCTGAAGACTGCGCTAACGTGATTGAGTTCTTGGCCAGCGACCTGTCAGGATACGTTACGGGTCAATGTATCACAATAGACGGCGGTTACTCACTCACCCAAATGTGGCCGTCACAGGACTACGTGTGGCCGGGATAGTTCTGAGATAACTGTGTCAGCTTGGCGGAAGATGCGGGTTTCGCACCTACTTCTCAAGTTCCCTGAAGGGTGCTTCAACCACATCGTAGACCTCCAGCTCGCGGCCGGCCCCCATCAGGTTCTTTGACATCTGCAAAATATTCCAAGTCTCGTGAAACCGATCTTTCGACGCAATGAGGTCTTCCGTCTGCCCGGATTGGGACCGCTCACAATCTTGCCAACTGATCGAAAGGGCTCATGGCCGGGATAGAGCTGGTCAAAGACAAGAAATCGAAGAAGCCCGCAAGCAAGGAGACGGTCGAGGCAGTCGAAGAGGCTTACAAGAGAGGAGTCCTCGTCAATCCGGGCGGCACATTCGAGAACGTCATTAGAATGGCTCCCGCGGTAGTAATCACGAAGGAGCAGCTGGAATGCGGTCTCGACATTTTGGATGAGACCATAGGCGCAATCGAGAGGACGGTTTAAAGAAATCAGAAATAGCATTGCGAATCTATTCAGCTTGTGATGGCTCTATTCTTCTATCTCATAAGAATGCTTGTTGTTCGCAACGGATGCGTAGACGCATCGGCCGAGCACACTTAAGCTGGACGGGTGGAGAATTCGACTGTGACTTCCTTCAACAGACCGTTCACGAAGAAAGTCGGAGGCTCTGTGACCAATCTCTCCACATTGAGCCCCGCGATATGTACCGTGCCCCCGCTGCGGACAAGGTTCATCGTTTGGAGAATCGTCTTCGAGAGCCCTGTTGCTTCAATCACAACGTCTGCGCCTTCCGCATCGGTAGCCTCATCCACATAGCGCTATGGATCCTCGTTAGCGACGTTCACCACGACGTCTGCTCCAAGCTTCTTAGCTAGCTGAAGGCGGTAGTCCAATACGTCTGTCATTATGATGTGACTTGCACCCATTGCTCTGGCAACCTGCCCCGATCTGTAGGGCTATCGGTTCCAGAAGCTGTTGGAGAGCTCGTCAACACCGCCACCCGGTATTCCAAAGACGTATTTTACGCCCTCCGCCTGAAGACGTTCGAGAAGGTACCTCGCGCAGGTCATTTCACCCAATGCAAGTCACATCGTTTTCCGAAATCAGCGACGCTCCATATATGAGCTAAAGGCAACACTTCAGTTGAAGCGTAGCATCCGACTTTCAGAGCTCACGGAAGGCAACGTATACATCGGCGACAGACTCGTTAATGATGTTGCCCCCAAAGACCGCAACATAGCAATGGTCTTCCAAAGCTACGCACTGTATCCCCACATGAATGTCTTTGATAATATCGCGTTCCCTCTCAAGATCCGGCACATGAACAAGAGCGAGATTCAGCAGCGCGTCAAAGAAGCTGCAGACACGCTCGAGATCGGTGGTCTCCTTAAGCGAAAACCCAAGGAACTCAGCGGTGGGCAAAGACAACGCGTTGCGCTAGGAAGAGCGATTGTGAGGAAGCCCGATGTTTTCCTGATGGATGAGCCACTCAGCAACCTGGACGCGAAGCTTAGAGTGTACATGCGTGCCGAGCTGAAACGACTCCAGAAGCGCCTTGACACCACGCTCATCTACGTTACTCATGACCAAGTGGAGGCAATGACCATGTCGGACCGCATCGCAATAATGAATGAGGGTCGCCTCGAACAGCTGGACAATCCAGAGAACATATACTTCTCCCCGACGAACTTGTGGGTAGCCGGATTCATTGGCAGCCCTCCGATGAACTTCTTCGAATGCACGCTGGTAGAGAAAGATGGCGGAGTGCTCGACGCGACTGAGTTTCAGGTGCCTCTATCAAAGGAAAACTTCGCTGTCATCCGCAAGGACGCTTCGGCGTCGGATCTCGTTCTCGGCGTCAGACCTGAGGATATGAAAGTCACCAAGCATTCGGTGCCCAATGGGATCCAAGCGAAGGTATACGTAACCGAGCCCATAGGCGATAGCGTCATCGTGGACGCGCGGATCGGCGGGACATTGGTCAAGGCGAAGGCTGACCCTACCTTCCAAGCTAGACTTGACGACACGGTCTATTTGACCTTCGATACCGAGAGAATGCATGTTTTCGACAAGAAGACAGGGAATACTATCATATAGCGAAGCCCGCATCGAGAGCATTCGGGCGACAAACGAGGACAGTCTGTGCAACGGCTACATAGAGGGTGCATCTCCCACAGGAAGGGGAAGCCCCACCATGATGCCACCGATCAATGCAAGTTGCCTGGAATACTGACGGTTAGTCATATCTTCACAGGACTATTGTTTTATTGACACGTTGAAATCGACAACTGCTTATAGCGGCAAAGTGATTGTTCCGTGGCGTTCGGATTTGCAGGCATCTTCAAAGCGCGTAGAGATTATCCAAGTTGGTATCCTTGTCAGGGACGTGGAGGAGACCGCGAGGAAGCTGGAGAAACTGATCGGGATCGGCCCATTTCAGATTCTCGAACCCGAATACCGTGACCTAACTTTCCATGGGAAGCCCGCGAGATTCAAGATTAGAATAGCGCTGGCGAAGGCCGGGCCGATACAGGTTGAGCTCATGCAACCTCTCTCTGGTGAGACAATCTATGATGAGTACGCTGAGCGAAAAGGCTACGGACTCCACCATCTGGCGATTAGAGCCGAGAATATGGAGCAGAACGTCAGCGATATGAAGGCTAGAGGGTTCAATGTAATTCAAAGTGGAAACAGAACTGGAGTAAAATGGGCATACCTGGACACTGAGAAGGAAACGGGCGTGATCTTCGAGCTGGTCGAAAAGAAAGAAACCTGACGGGATCGAATACTTCGAATCGGGACGCTGCGGTCCCATATTCTCATAAACACAGTTCGTGATCAAACACGGAGAGTATTGAGAGTCGAATCGCAGCCTAGTAATCGACTGAAGTGGCTTCGAAGCTCGGCCTTGAGCATTTCTTTCGTTATCGAAGGTCAAGAGGAGAAAACAGAAGATTCGAGGCTACACGATCGGAGCGCTGACTTCGTTAGTATTCCTTTAGTCGATCATGTTCTCCATGTACTTCCGGGCAGCCACCAAGTCTTGACGAGGATTGCGGCTCAAGATTGCCTCGAGTGTCACGTATCCGTCGTACCCTACCTTCTTCAAGGCATCGAATATTGGCCGAAAATCTATGTGGCCTCTCCCCGGAATCTTTCTGTTATAAAACTTCCACTTTTCGGCAAGAAGAAGTCCGCCCTGAATGGCTTTAGCGCTTTCGGTGATCGCTCGTAATTTCGGCAAACGAACTATGAATGTAGCCGGACCGCAAAGGTGAACTATCGGGGGACATCGCTTTCTCCGAACATGTCTGGTGTGTGGATTTGAGGCAGGGCGTTGAGATCAGCATGCCCACCGGCAAGCTAGGTGTATTGCTTGTCGGTCTCGGAGCCGTCAGTACGACCTTGATCGCCGGAGTCGAAGCGGTGAAGCTTGGAATCGCGAAGCCAATTGGCAGTCTCACGCAGATGGGAACCATACGCCTTGGGAAGCGAACTGAGAAAAGAACTCCTCTCATCAAGCAATTTGTGCCCCTAGCGGATCTTGAGGACCTTGTTTTCGGTGCGTGGGACATTTTTCCGGATGACGCGTTCGTGGCTGCGTCGAAGGCCGCTGTTCTGGACCAAACGCTGCTGAAGAGTCTGGAGACACCCCTTCGGAATATCAAGCCAATGAAAGGCGCCTTTGAGCAGAAATGGGTGAAGCGACTCACAGGGACGCACATGAAGGTTGGCCGCAACAAGAAAGACCTTGCTAGTCAGATCGTGGCGGACATCAAGGAGTTCAAGAGTAGAACTGGAGCTTCAAGGTTAGTCATGATTTGGTGTGCCTCGACAGAAGCACACACAACCGTCAGGCCTGAACATCAGACTCTCGCAGCCTTTGAGAAGGCGCTAGAAGATAACTCTCCTGAGGTATCTCCGTCAATGATCTACGCCTACGCGTCTCTTACGGCAGGAGTCCCCTTCGCAAACGGTGCTCCGAACCTCTCCGTCGACACACCAGCGCTCGTAGAATTGGCTAAACGCAACAAAGTGCCCATTGCCGGCAAGGATTTGAAGACAGGCCAGACGCTCATAAAGACTATTCTCGCGCCAGGATTCAAAGCGCGAATGATCGGTGTGCGCGGCTGGTATTCAACGAACATTCTTGGCAACCGGGATGGCGAGGTGCTGGATGATCCTGAGAGCTTCAGAACTAAGGAAGAGTCCAAGCTTGGGGTTCTACAGTACATACTCCAGCCCGAACTGTATCCTGAATTGTACGGAAACATCAGACACCAAGTCAGGATCGACTACTATCCTCCGCGGGGCGATAACAAAGAGGGCTGGGACAACATAGACATCTTTGGTTGGCTCGGCTATCCGATGCAGATCAAGATTAACTTCCTTTGCAGGGATTCCATTCTTGCCGCTCCAGTCGTGCTTGACGTTGCGCTGTTCATGGATCTCGCACAGCGAAGCGGCATGAAAGGGATACAGGAGTGGTTGAGCTTCTACTTCAAGAGCCCCATGACAGCGCCTGGCCTCTACCCGGAA
>JBEKGZ010000072.1:0-8571 GCA_050012535.1 Bathyarchaeia archaeon
GCACTTCATGAGGCCGTTGAGCGCGTCCCCTGCGACGACAAGGAGGAGGGAACCGTCCTAGAGGAGATCCGGCAGGGCTTCACCTTGAAAGGTAGATTGGTAAGGCCGAGTATTGTTAAAATTGCGGTTCCGCAGATCGCGGAGCCCGTGAATCCAGAGCCGGTTGAGAGTGCAAAAAGTTGAGTAGTTCAGGACAAACCAAGGAAAAGATTCTGGGCATAGACCTAGGTACGACCAATTCCGCAGCCGCCATCATGGAGGCCGGCAGACCCACCGTAATTCCAAGCGCGGAAGGACCCACTATCGCAGGGAAGATGTTTCCGTCAGTCGTTTCTTTCACAAAAGAAGGACAACTGCTGGTAGGCGAGCCTGCAAAGAGGCAGGCTACGGTGAATCCAGAGGGTACGGTGTTCGAGATCAAGCGCAAGATGGGCACGGACTACAAAGTTACCATTTTCGGGAAGGACTACACGCCTCAACAGATCTCCGCGTTCATTCTTCAGAAGATAAAGCGTGACGCAGAGACATTCCTCGCGGGTCCCACCAAGAAAGTCGTAATCACGGTTCCTGCTCACTTCAATGACAACCAAAGACAGGCTACGAAAGATGCCGGCGAGATCGCAGGTCTCGATGTCGTCAGAATAATAAACGAACCCACCGCTGCCTGCCTAGCCTTTGGGTTGGACAAGGCAGAGAAGGAAATGAAAATCCTAGTGTTCAGCTTCGGCGGTGGAACCCACGATGTTACCCTCATGGATTTCGGAGGAGGGGTATTCCAGGTCTTGGCCACAAGCGGAGACACGAAGACGGGAGGGGCTGACATTGACAACGCTGTCGTTGGCTATCTGGTTGACGATTTCAAGCGACAGAACAGGGTCGATCTCACCACAGACAAGATGGCAATGACACGATTGAAGGAGGCAGCTGAGAAGGCGAAGATCGAACTTTCGAACCTTGTGACTACCGACGTAGATCTTCCATTCATCATCCAAGACAAGCATCTTCACATGACGCTGACGCGCGCCAAGCTGGAGGAACTGGCCCTCCCAATCGTTGAGAGAATCGGAACGCCCATAAAGAGAGTGATCGAGGATGCCAAGCTAACGCTTGCCGATATTGATAAGATAGTTCTCATCGGTGGGCAGACAAGGATGCCCCTGGTACGGAAGTTGGTTGAAGACACATTCCACAAGCCCCCAGAGAGAGGCGTAGACCCTATGGAATGCGTAGCAGTGGGCGCTGCGATACAGGGCGCGGTTCTTGCAGGGGAAGTCAAGGACCTTCTGTTGCTGGATGTGACTCCTCTCTCACTCGGAGTTGAAACGCTCGGAGGGGTCTTCACCAAGGTGATGGAGCGAAACACCACTATTCCAACAAAGCGAAGTCAGGTCTTCTCCACTGCGGCTGACTTGCAAACGAGCGTCACGATTCATGTGCTTCAAGGCGAGCGAAGCATGGCCAGTGACAATGTTTCGCTTGGTATGTTCAACTTGGTTGGAATACCACCCGCCCCCAGGGGCGTGCCGCAGATCGAGGTCACATTTGACATTGACGCAAACGGAATACTGAACGTGTCCGCAAAGGACTTGGGAACTGGAAAGGAACAGCGCATTACGATTACTGCGTCCACAAAGCTCTCAGACAAGGAGAAGGAACGAATGGTCAAAGGCGCTGAGGAATTCGCTGAGGAAGACAAGAAGCGAAAGGAAGAGGCAGAGGTCCGGAACAATGCGGATTCTTTGATCTACACAACGGAGAAGACCAAGAAGGATCTCGCGGAAAAGTTGACAAAAGACCAAATGGAGAGGCTTGATGGGGCGACTGACGAGCTGAGGAAGGCGAGCGCGGGCAAGGATGTCGAGCTCATCAAGACGAAGAGTGAGGCTTTGTCGAAGGTTCTGCAAGAAGTGGGAACGGCCGTATATCAGCAGGCTGCCCAAGAAAGGGCCAAGACCGAGCAGACAACCTCAGGTCAGGCTTCTCAAGGCGAATCTGGAAAGAAGGTTGTTGATGCAGAATACGAAGTCAAGGACGAGAAAAAGTGAAACCTGATTGCGCAGGGCGACAACGGCTGAGATAGCTTGAGTAGACGCGACTACTATGAGATTCTGAACGTTTCTCGTAATGCGAGCAAGGACGACATCAAAAGCTCGTACAGAAAGCTTGCACTTCAGTACCACCCTGATCGTAACAAGTCACCAGAGGCCGAAGGGAAGTTCAAGGATATCTCGGAAGCATACGCGGTCCTCTCAGACGACGAAAAACGAGCGCAGTACGATCAGTTTGGCCACGCAGGAATCGATAGCCGATACTCGCGGGATGATATCTTCAGGGGAGTGGATTTCGGAGAGATCTTCAGGGATATTGGATTCGGGTTTGGAGGCTTCGATAGCATATTTAATCGGTTCTTCGGCGGCGGAGGAGGACGTAGCGTATCGCGCGGACTAGACCTGAGATATGATGCCACCATTTCGCTCGAAGAAGCCTACTCCGGCGTGAAGCGCGAGATCGAAGTCCCACGAACTGAAGCCTGCCAGATTTGTCGGGGGACGGGTGCAAGGGCAGGAACAAACCCAAGACGATGCTCGAAATGCAACGGCGCTGGGCAAGTGCAACATGTCAGGGAGGCGGGCTTTGCGCGATTTGTGAGTATTCAACCGTGCAGCGTCTGTCGCGGCAGAGGAATTGTCATTGATTCTCCTTGTGGGGAATGCAAAGGCACAGGTAGAGTGCGCAGAACTCGGAGGATTTCGATTAAGATTCCGCCGGGAGTTGATACCGGCAGTAACCTGAGATTGGCTGGAGAAGGAGAAGCTGGGGAGGCTGGAGAGTCACCCGGTGATCTCTACGTAGTCGTGCATGTGAGGTCACATGAGTCGCTGCAGAGAGATGGAGACGATCTCATCTTTCGCACAGAACTTGGGTTCACAGACTTGGCTTTGGGAAAGGAGATCGATGTTCCCACAGTCGGAGGCACGGCGAGAGTGAAGATCCCCCCGGGAACTCAGCCTGGAACGGTTCTCAGATTGAGGGGAAAGGGAATGCCTGGAACTCGTGGGAGCAAAGGTGACGAGCTCGTTGAGATTCTGATTCGGATTCCGACGAAGTTGACGAGTCGACAGAAGGAATTGTTGAAGGAATTCTCATCGCTAGAGGACTCCTGATGCTTCCCTCGATGGTTTCTTGCGAGAAGACTCTTCCACTCGCCCTGTGGGGAATTAGTCGTTGAGCGCGACTGAGAAGAACCGGTTGTCGTTAGCTGTCTGATTGAGTGTTCCAACGATCGGAATGTGCTCGCCGCAACTCAAGCAATTGTTGTCTTTGTCCATGTACCAGCCAATGATGTCGAATCCGTATCTCTTGACGACTACGGAGCCGCATCCTGCACAGTACGTGTTCTCGAGCGGGTGTCCTGGAACGTTGCCGACATAGACGTACTTGAGCCCCTCAGCCTTAGCCACTTCATGATGTCGCTCAAGTGTCTCGACAGGTGTTGGTGGCAGCTGATTCAGCTTGAAGTCAGGATGGAACCTGAGGAAATGCGTTGGGATATCCGGGCCAAGGTTCTCATAGATCCAGCGGGACAGCTTTCGCGCTTCCTCAAGGTTGTCGCCAATCTCCGGCACGACCAGATCTGTGATTTCTATGTGAATCTTAGCCTCCTTTAGGCCTAGGAGTGTCCGATAGACTGGCTCAGCGTCAGGGATCCCCACGTTGTGTCGAAGGAAGTTGGTTTCTCCGTTACCCTTGAAGTCCACCGTTATTGCATCGAGGAAATCACTCAACATCCTCACCCCCTCTGGGGTGGCGTATCCGTTCGAAACGAACGCGTTGCGGAGTCCTCGCTTGCGCGCAAGAGTCCCCACGTCCCGGGCAAACTCAAGAAAGATAAGTGGTTCATTGTAGGTGTACGCTATGCTCTGGCATCTATACTGTTCAGCTAGACGTACAATCTGTTCGGGTGTTGCGTTAGTCCCTTCCACGGCTCGCCTCTGGCTCATGTCATAGTTCTGGCAGTAGGCGCAAGCCCAGTTACAGCCAGTTGTCGATATCGAGAAGATCCTGGATCCAGGCATATAGTGCGTCAGCGGCTTCTTCTCGATTGGGTCAACATGGCTGGCTGCGATCTTTCCGTAGGCAAGTAAATACAGTTTGCCTTTCAAGTTCTGACGGATGCCACAGAACCCTATCTTGCCCTCTGGAATGTTGCAGTATCGAGCACAAGCAGTGCATCTAACCCGGTCTCCTGCAAGTTTCTGATAGAGTTGAGCTTCCCTAGTCATCCGTCTTCCAGACACATCGAGCCACGGTGATACAAAAACGTCGAGGTTGACGCAAGACCGCCCTGTTCAGAACGCCTTCAGCTGTCGCGGCCGTTTGCACGAGGTCGATCAAGATCACTTGAGTTATATAGTATGGCGCAGCTTCACAAGTCTTGGGGAGCTGGGTATACCCGGCTGAGAGGACGACTGGAGTCGTCGACCCCGTGAACCTGATCCAGACAATACTGGCGAAGGGAACGGAGAATTCTCAGCCGAACGAAGGCTCTCTCAAGAGGAGAGAATGAAACCAACTGGAATGAAACCAACTGGAATGAAACCAACTGGAATGAAATCAAATACTAAGATCCTTAGCGAAGCAGCCGTTGCAGTAGCACTTGCAGGCGTCCTTAACTTCGTGAAGATCTTTACCCTGCCTCAAGCCGGATCGATCACCGCGGGAGCCATGGTTCCCGTCCTGTGGTTCGCACTTCGGCGTGGAGCCAAGTGGGGAGTCCTCGCCGGCGTCGTTTTCAGCTTTGTTGTGATGCTAAATCCCGCGGATTTCTTCGTTGTCCATCCTGTACAGCTTCTGCTTGATTACCCAATCGCTTTTGGAGCACTTGGCCTCGCGGGCTTCTTTCAGAAGCACGAGCTTACAGGCGTGGCCGTAGGGATTGGAGGCCGATTCCTCGCCCACTTTCTCTCAGGCTTAATCTTCTTCGCAATCTACGCTCCGCAAGTCTTCCTAGGGCTCAACATCGGAGGCAATGCCTACTCCTATTCCGCGCTTTACAATGGCAGCTTCATGCTTCCCGAGCTTGTGATCAGTCTGCTGGTGATAACTGTGCTCGTCAGAAGAAACCTCATTGACCTTTACAAGTAGAACACCAAGTTGAAGAAAGCTTTCAGAATATAGGAGCAAAACCGACGAGAATAGTGGGCTGACGAGGAACCGAGGTAAGGTCCTGCAAAAGGCTGATAATGGATCGAGATACCGTGGGATCTTGACTTCAAAGGTCGTTAACAGTGATCATGTTCCTGATCGTCAAGAGACGGGTTCTGAATCCGTATCTGTGACCAGAACTCCCTTCTGGCAGCTCCTACCAGCAAACGAACGAGACTCTAAATCCATCTTACTTCACCAACAAATGAGAAAACTGGGATCATCACATGGGAAAGTTGGCGCCGGATGATCTGAAAGGTGTGCTTCGGTGCATCAGAGGCTCCCGAGACGTTCTGGTTCCGCCCCTTCCCGGATTTGATTGCGGCGTTCACAGGCTCGGGAAAGAACGGTGCGTCGTCGTGGCAACCGATCCGTGCATTAATGTTCCAATGGAACATTTCGGCTGGCTTCTGCTACATTACTCGGCATCGGATGTCTCCGTCTTTGGAGCTTCGCCGCAATTCTGTACAATCAATCTGTTGGGGGCTCCTCGCACTCGTCCCCGAGTATTCAAAGAGGCCATGAGACAAGTCTGCGCAGCAGCAAGAGGCCTGCGCACTACCATCATAACTGGTCACACGGGTACCTATGATGGGATAGACACGCTTCTTGGCGTGTGCACCGCCTACGGATTTCTTCCAATAAGAGATCTGATTACACCGGCAGGGGCACGACCGGGCGACTTGATCCTATGTACTAAACCAATGGGTCTTGAGGTCTTGACGAATATGGCCATCCGCAGGAAGAGGTTAGCAACGAAACTCTTCGGAGCTGCAAGAGTACGTTACCTTGCAAGACGGATTCGAATGCAATCATGCGTTCGAGAAGCACGAATGCTCGTGGGCAGCAAAGCTGTCTCGGCTATGCACGATGTCACAGAGGGAGGTCTAGTGGCGGCCCTTGGCGAGATGGCGAATGCTTCGAATGTCGGATTCGTCTTCAACTACAAAAAGCTCTACCTGTTATCTGAGTTGAAGAAGTTGGTAGACCATTTCCGTCTTTCAAGAGAGCAGCTCTTGTCCATGTCGTCCACAGGCACATTGCTGGCAGCGATCTCGCCTAGACACGAGGATAGGATCTTGAATATGCTTGCTGCAAGCGGAGTCCATCCGCAAGTAGTCGGGGCATTCACGAAAGACAGAAAGCGGATCGTTAGATGCGATGGTCGAGAGACGAGCTTCCCAGCTGATTTCGATGACCCTTACGCTATGATAGTTGGAGCCGACTCATAAGCGACCTGCGGTCGTGGGTAAGGTTCGTTAGGACTCTCAATTGACACGACGCAACGGCGGACGAACTAGGGCAGGCTTATCAACAATACGAAGAATACAGCCACTACGATTTGTGGTGGGGAAAGCGGGATTGGATTTCAATTTCACTGAAGAGCAAGAGCTCTTCAGACGCACCGTCAGGGAATTCGCACAGAAGGAGGTTGCTCCGAAGATCCGCGAGCATGAGCGGAAAGGGCAGTTCCCGTGGGACATCTATCGCAAGATGGGAAAAGCTGGCTTGCTCGGACTGAGACTGCCAAGAGAATATGGTGGTCAAGAGTCCGATGCAACGACAATGGCGATCGCAGTTGAAGAGCTCGCCCGGGCTGGGTGGCAGATACCGCTCGGCGACATCATGGCCGAGATCCTGTGCCTTCATGGATCACAGCAGTTGAAGGATAAGTGGTTGCGCTCGCTAGCATCCGGCGAGAAAATGCTTGGCATCGCCTCAACAGAGCCGGGGGTAGGCTCGGACGCAGGATCGATTTCAACCGGAGCAGTGAGGAAGGGGGATCAATATGTGATTAACGGCGAGAAACAGTGCATCACAGGCATCAACGAATGTGCTGCCTATTGCCTCATGGCGAGGACGGGACAGAGAAGCGATGCAAAAGGAGTGAGCATGATTCTAGTCGAGACCGATCGTCCGGGGATCGAGAAGTATCTGTTCGACGCGCTTGGCTGGAGATTGTTCACGTTCGGAGGTTTTCTGCTCAAGGACGTGTTGGTGCCAACGAGCAACTTGATCGGGGAGGAAAACAAGGGTTTCTACTACGTCATGGAAACTTTCGATCTCATGCGTGCATACATCGCCCTCTGGACCGTCGGCATGGCCGAGGCCGCACTCGAAGAGTCGATGGAATACGTCAAGCAGAGAAAGGCCTTTGGAAGCCCAATTGGCAAGTTTGAGTCGGTTCAATTTCGGATCGCTGAAGGCTACACAACACTCCAGGCAGCGAGGCTTCTCTGTTACAAAACGTTCTGGTTGAAAGACATGAAGAAGCAATTCACAAGAGAATCAGCGATGATAAAATTCTGGGTTCCTCAAGCGGCTTTCAACGTCGTGAACGATTGTATACAGAATCGCGGAGCAGTGGGCTACACGACTGAGACACTGGACGAGTACCGGCTGAGAGAGATCAGGGGATCCATGATTGGCGACGGCACATCTGACATCATGAAGATGATTGTTGCAAGAGAACTCCTCGGCAGAGAGTTCGTCCCTTACCGATAGATCGGACATAAGATCTCTGTTGAACTGGATCAGCAACCAATCAAGGAACTGGTATCCGAGATGGTGGGCTGAGCTGTAACTATGCTCAGATCTTCAGTAACCCAGACACAGTCAAGCTTCGGGCCGGTCACGACGCGAAGATACCTTAGAGCGGGCTACAGGCTTGTGGGCAACCATTCCGGCATTCAAATCTGCAGATGGACTCGCGCTGCACTCATGGGACGCAGACTTTGCTACAAGAGATGGTACGGTGTCCAAAGTCACAGGTGTCTGCAGTTCACTCCCTCCCTGCAGTTCTGCAATCTGCGTTGCAAATCCACATGTCACGCAGAAGATGTTCGAAGAATCGATGAATCCGACCAACGTCGCAATCTCTCTTGATGGGGAGCCAACTCTCTACCCATTCATCGAGTCGCTCGTCCGGGAGATCGCTCGAAGGGGAATGTCTTCCTTCCTCGTGACCAATGGAACCATGCCCAATAGGCTTGAAGAAATGGTAGAGCATCAGACAGAGCCAACGAACCTGTACTTGAGCCTATACGGCCCCGACGCCCAGACCTACGAGAAGGTGACACATCCAATGGTTCCTGATGCGTGGCAGAGGGTTCTGGCATCTCTTCGATTGATGGATCGCTTCAAGCACGCGCGAACGATCGTGAGGCTCACTCTAGTGAAGGGGCAGAACATGCATGACCCGGTGGGCTACTCGAACCTCGCAATGGAAGCTCCCCCGGACATCATCGAACTCAAAGGATACAGTTGGCTAGGAGAATCGAAGCAACGCCTTCCGATCAATGCGATGCCATATCAGTCTGAGATCAATGAATTTGCCAAGGAAATAGCCAAAGCCACAGGATATGA
>JBEKGZ010000073.1:0-7711 GCA_050012535.1 Bathyarchaeia archaeon
TAAGGCGTAGTACGGGTTCCAAGTCCGAGAAAACCACGCAGGGCTCTCGCTATACCTTCCGGAGACCAGAGGTCGGGCCGATTGGTATCCTTGTTTTCAAGACTGAGCTCTTCTGCCCCAGTTTCCTCCGAGATGGCGCGGGTCGCCTCGCACTTGATCAGACTTAAGATCTCGTTAAGGGCACTGAGATCTGTGGGGAGCTTGGCCTCAAGGAGTCCCTCAAGATCCTGCTGCTCTACCGCGATTGTGACCATTCTATACTAGCTCCTGTTTCCTAAGCCAATTGAGGTCCTGAGAGAAGAGCGTGCGCATGTCGTTGATTCCCGCTTTCATCATAAAGAGACGCTCGATTCCTAGCCCCCACGCTATCACGGGCACCTTGACACCAAGCGGGATTGTCAGTTCTGGACGGAAGATGCCTGATCCACCAAATTCGAACCAGCCTACTCCTTCTTTGTATGCTTGGAGTTCGACGCTTGGCTCCGTGAATGGGAAGTAATCCGGATTGAACTTGACCTTATCCGCACCGGCGATTTCAATCGCAAATCTCTCCAGCACACCCAGCAAGTCTCTAAGGGAGAGGCCCTCACCGACGACTATTCCTTCGACTTGATTGAACTCAGTCAGATGTGTTCTGTCCACTTTGTCAGGCCGGAAGCACCTTGCTATCGAGAAGTACTTGCCTGGTATCTGCAGTTCTTTGCTGGCAAGAGTTCTTGCGCTCTCAGCAGTTCCGTGGCTTCTCAGGATCAGCCGAGAAGCTTCGGACTTGGAGTAGGGAGATCTCCAACCAGTTGATCCCGTCTTCCATCCGTTTTCATGCGTCTCCTTGACATTATCAAGATAACGCGCGAACGGGGTAGAATCGCCATACTCAGGTGATTTCACGAGGTAAATGTCGTGGACTTCGCGAGCCGGATGGTCTTGGGGCATGTAGAGCGCGTCACAGTTGAAGAACATGGTCTCAACGATCGATCCGGTCATCTCCCTGAAGCCGAGCGCGATTAGCTTCCATTTGAGCTCATCCAGGAATCGTCTGTACGGTTGCTTCTTCCCGGGCCAGGTTGGTGCGACTTCGGCTTGCACATCATATTTCCTGAGCCTGGTGTGACGCCAACTTCCAGTGGCCAGCATCTCAGGCGTCAGGCTACTGATTTCACGTTGAATCGTGATTCCTTGTTCGACGAGTTTCAGTCCTTCCTGAGTGATCGAAATGGCTTTGTCCACTCGCTCGTGTAGTGTCACAAGCCTTCTCTGCTTCAATACATGCAACTCAGCCAATTCTACAGAACTGAGTCTGGAAGCGTCAGTCTCTGTGGACCTTGCAAGTACGCGAAGTAGCTCCTCGTCGCGGGATCCTTCAGCGTCTTTTTGTGCGACTATTATTGTCCGGTCATCGGATTTCACGAGGGTGGACCAGCCTTTCTTCTTAAGCCACCCGTAGACGATTGGAAGCATCTCCATTGGAACGCCAGCCACTTGCGCGGCTTCTGATGCCTCCATTCTTCCTCCGTGATCAAGCACAACTTTGAGGATCCTCCGTTCGGGCAGTCCTTTTTCTGCATAGTTCCGCCCCTCCGAAGTCAGGGAAGCGAACAAAACCGTGTCGTCTTTGACCGACACGTAGCCTTTCTCGGCAAGTGAAAATACCGCGCGCATGACGGCTGCCTCATCGAGTCCTGTCTTTGCCGCAATTTGTGCCGAATTTGCCGGACTTCCGAGCTCCGCCAGTGCCTGAAGAGCTCTGGCTTCATGTTCTCTGAGTTCAATCACTATTGTCAGTCCTCCGTTCCAATTTCGCTAGATGCGTTCTCGGATACTGATGCGTGTTGGGATGAAGGCTCGGACAATACGATATGCGACTAAGGGCCGGTTCAATGGCCAACTGGAGGCTTGATAACGCGGTCACCGTCATCGTTGCTCTCGCATCTCAATATGAATCTCCGGATACGTTCCTGTCGTACGTACTTGTGGCACGATATATTAGCTCTGCGCAGATTCACTCGGGTAAATTCAAGCCTTTCTTCTCTGCGAGGAACTCGTCGACATGATCCTTCGCTTTTTCCCGTTTCGCTTGATGCTCGTGGAGAAAAGGTATCACACGGCGCACGAGAATCTGCTTGCATTCCCCGCATAACAAGTGACCTGACATGCAGTCCCTGCGGAGCTGTTCGATTTCCTCGTCATCGTCCATGAAGAGGAAGTATTCATAGTAGTAGACTGGGCATATGTCCGGATTTGCTCCTAGCTTCCTTTGCTCTTCTACAGTGGCCCTTCCTCCTGTGAACGCGTTCATGATTTTGCGCTCTGCAATTTCCGCTGTGTCCGTTGTGAAGATCGCTGTTTCAGGCATTGAGGCAGACATCTTGCCTCCTTTTCCAAGACCCGGCAGGAATTTGCAATGGATCTCCGCCGGCTTGGGGAAACCGAGTTTGGGCGCAACGTCCCTTGCGATCCTCCAGTAAGGATCCTGGTCTATGGCAGCGGGTATCAGGCATGGTACGCTCTTCCCGCTCACAGCAGACGGAAGAAACGCTGGCACGGACTGGAGCGCGGGAAAGAAAATGATACCTATATTCGAACTGTCTTGAAATCCGAATACCGCCTTGACTGTCGAGAAGGTCATATGTTTCGCGGCCTTGATGGCGATCTCGTAGAGGCGCTGGATGTTCTTGATGTCTGATATTATGACTGTCCTCTTTGGGTCGAAACCAACCGCTATGATATCTAGAATATTCTCGTAGGTCCAGCGATCTGAATCCTCAAAATCTGTCTCCTGACGAAACAGGAACTTTTCGTCATCGGTGATCTGGAAAAAGAGATTTGCCTTGAAGACATCTTGAAGATGCTTTGTGAATATCCAAGGGACAACATGTCCTATGTGGACAGGTCCTGACGGGCCTCTACCAGTGTAGAGCGCAAACTTCCGTCCGTTTTCGTATTCATCCAGTATCCAGTTCAAATCCCTGTGAGAGAAGAAGACCCTTCTGCGGAGTTGCGTGTGCAATGTTCCGGTATGCTTCTTCAGACGGTCGAGAAGTTCGGGCGTCAGAGGCTCGGTTCCGAATTCTCTGGTCAGTTTCTCGTAATCGATCTTACCCGACACTTCCCAGGGGGTTACCACCATTTCCTCGTTATTGTTTGGCAGCTTCAGCCTCTCCAAGATTCATCGTAATGAGCGAGTTCCTTCCGGAGTCTTGGTAGATCTCTCAACCCTAAATATAACGCAAGCGATGACAGTCCTTCGATTTCGAGGAGACTTGCCGTTGATTTCGAAGGACGAGCTCGAGGCATACAGGAAAGGTGGACACATCATTTCACAGCTTCGAAAGACCATACCCCCACTGGTACGTGAGGGCGGACTCGTCCGTGAGCTATGCGAGCGGGTTGAAGCAGAGATCATCGCCTTGGATGGGAGACCTGCCTTTCCATGCAATGTCAGCATCAACGAGGTGGCTGCTCACTACACATCGCCGTGGGACGACACGAGTGTGTTACCGAAAGACTCAGTGGTGAAAGTCGATTTCGGTGTACACATCGACGGCTACATCAACGACTCAGCGGTCACAGTCTCGCTGAGCCCAATCTACCGCTCGATGATTGAAGTTGCTGAGGAGGCCCTTCGAGTAGGGGTGGCCGGAATAGCACACGGCGTCCGATTCTCTGATGTCGGGGAACAGATCGAAAAGACGATCGCGCAGTATGGTTGCAGACCAATACGGAACCTGACGGGCCACAAAGTGGAGCGCTTCACCATACACGCCGGACTATCTGTCCCGAATGTCTCCGGACCAACGCCGGGACGTTTCCAGACGGGTGACGTCTACGCGATCGAACCATTCGTAACATTCAAAGAGGCAGCTGGGAGAGTTGAAGACTCAGACCAGATGTTCATCTTCAGAGCAGTCCGGGAACGAGGAGTCCGATCTGAATCAGCCAAGAGGGTGGTTGAGCACGTTCGGAGAACATACCGGACGCTGCCTTTTGCCTCTAGATGGCTCTACTCTTCGCTAGGGAAGGCTGTAGTTGATGACGGATTCTCCGAGGCTGTCAAGGCCAGGTGCATTTCCGGGTATCCCGTGTTAGTTGAGGCAAGCGGCAGAATTGTGACTCAGGCAGAGCACACAGTGGTCGTCAAGGAGAACAGCTGTGAGGTCCTGACGATCTAAGAACGGGTCTTCTTGGGCGGTTCCTCAGCGTATATGGAGTCGATGCGCATCGTCCCATTGCACTGTTGACAATTCCCGACCTCTTTGTATACGAAGTCGCCTTCTGTGAAGGCACGCACAACCTTGAAGCCGCAGTTTGCGCAGAGAATTATGGATAGCACCTTGACTGCAAGGGTCTGTAGAAGTAGCATTCTTCTCCGCATCTGCATGATGGAAGATACTGCCAGCACAATTGCTATTGAACTCGCGGCTGCGTAGAAGTAGAAGTTCTCCGTATTGCCTTGCTGCTGGAAATTGAACGCATTGTACATGGCCCAGACCGCCCACGCGAGGATAACGATGCTGAATATCACCATCAGGTAGCTGTACATGCCGCTACGTTTCGCTTCCATTTCTGCTACCTACTGTGCGATTCCCACCGTGTTGCCAATCCCGGCAACGATGACTAAGTCGCCTTCTTTCGTATTCTCCTGAATGAGCGTCTTGATTCTCTGAATGACCCCGTTAGCGGCCTCAGCGATCTCCTTCTTCATCGGTGTAATCGCCTCTTGGATGCTCTCCTTCACTATGACCGCGTAGACAGGAATCTTGTATTTCGTGGCCTCCGCTTCTATCTTGAACCGTTCCGTTCCAACCCCTCCGATGGCTGCCCCTATGCCCTCCGTTATCTCTCCTGTCTTCTCGCCTTCGAACTTCAGTGCTGCATCAACCATCACAACCATCGTGACTTTGCCTGCGTTTTCCTCGATCAAAGTTCGAATAGCGTCCCCAGGTTTCCCTACGTTGCCTCCTGGCCCCTTGGCCTTCAGAGCCATGACACGACGCCCTTCGATTGTTGTCTCTGCAACCATGACATCCTTGTCGACTTCACGCTTCTCGTGATCTCTCATGAGTCTCGATGCTACCAGCGCTCCCGCTCCGTCGCCAACTGGTTGCCCCAGAGCGAACGCCTTCGCAGCACCGGCGTATGCCTCCGCCTCTTGCATGATCAGGGGCAGAAGCATCTGAAGCTGCAGTATGATGTAGAAACTCGAAGTCTTTTTACCGAGAAGATAGAAGTGCCTAACCACCTTGTAGAGCAGGTTAAGCGCCCAAGACGCTTCGACCAAGTTCTCAAGATTGTTGGCCTGCGCATCTGTCGCTTCGGGAGCAATCTTCTTCACATCTGCCTTGAACTTCAGATCACGCACATCCAATAGGTGATCTAGTTTTCCGACTATCCCTGCTGGATCCATATCCACGGGACTGATGAAGAACTGCTCAAGAAGGCCAGAAAGAGCAGGCGACGGGTCGTCTTTCGGCTTTCCAATCGCTTTTATCGTTCGTAGCGCCAGAGCCTTCGCATCACTCCTAATGAACTCCAGCTTCCTCACGGCACCGTCCAGTTGGAGGATCGCTATCCGACTCTGTATCTGCTGACCAAAGAAGAATGATGCGAAGATCATCCCGAATATGACGAGGTTCATCAAGTTCGAAAGGAGACTATTTCCCCCTCCGGTCGGAGCGAGCTGGAGCGCTACGTCAAATATCAAATCGGCATCCTCGGCTGATCGGGCACTACGATTAGGGGCCGTTATAAACATTCATCGATGGTTCCGGCAAGAAATATGATGATGGAGTTGGCAGCTGTCCAAGTTTCGCGTGGCCTTGCGGAACACACTACCGCCTGAATCGCCTGAGAGATTCACTTCCGTGTTCGAAATGGGAACGGGTCCTAGCTCCCAGCTATGGCCGCCAGCTCCGCGCCATCCTTAGTCAGGGAATAATTAAACGTTGAGGGAAGGTTTTGAGTTTGAGCTATCCACCCTGATATGTCCCGGACCTTATGGTTTGGAAAAGTCCGGGGAAAAGTGGCGTGATGGATAGAACCGAGAAGAAGCGACGGTGGATAATCCATAGAAGACTGGAAGGATGGAAAGTCCAAGACATCGCAACAACATTAAGAACCAACGAGAAAACAATCGACCGCTGGTGCAGCGTCTACAAGAAACACGGGTGGGCGGGCCTACAAGTCAAATCCCACAAACCCCACACGATCCATAGAACCCCACAAGCCACCATCGACCTCATACTCCAACTCAGAAGGACGAGGAATTGGGGGCCATGCCGCATCGAAGGATACCTCCGCAACTACCACGCCACATCCATAAGCCACACAACCATCCATAAGATCCTCAACCAAGCTGGACTCAACAACCCAATTCCCCAGCCGAGAAAGGTCTGGGGTAAATACAGATTCGAGCGGCCGCATAGCAACAGCCTCTAGCAGGCTGATTTCAAGCTCACAGAACACGACGAATGGATGATCAGCTACCTAGACGACCATTCACGTTTCATACCAGGCTCACGGATCCACCACAACCCCACAGCGGAGCACGCGATCAAACTCCTGGAGGAATCCGTGAAGCGGTACGGGAAGCCCGACCAGGTATTGACGGATAGAAGCTCCCAATTCTATCCAGCACGAGGAGGCATCTCCGCGTTCACGGAGTTCTGCAGTGGAAACGGCATCCAGCATATCGTCGCAAGCGTCCGGAGGCCATCCACGATCGGTAAGGCCGAGGCCTTCCACAAGGCCTACACCATTGAAGCCTCAATCTATCCAACTCACAAAGAATTCGTGAACTACTGGAATTATGAGAGACCGCATCAAGGAATAGGCTATCTGTACCCTGCAGACGTATACTTCAGAGATCTCCGGGACACATCATAGTGGATAGAACACTCTTGTATCCAGAGTCATTTGATTCCGCCGGAATACCAAAACCTGCAACCATGCGCATCGCTCGTCAAGGTAATGAGACCGTTCTAAGAGGAACGATGACCGCATATTGGCCAGCTTCAGGAAACTTACTTCCGCTGTACGCATTCTATTTCGCAGACGGTTCGTCCTATGTCGCAATCGATGAGCGCAATTCGATTCAAGTCTTACCCCCCCGAGTCATCTACAGAACAACAAGCAACTCGTCTCTCTCGTGCTGACATATGCCCTGTTCTTTCTGACGTTGCTCGGAATAGTCACGACAGTCATCGAGTTGGTTTCCACACCTGAATCACCACGTTCTCCACATATAGACGACAAGACAGACCAAGCCGAAAATCGCCAAAGCCAAGCGATGCAGCCGGCCACTAGTCTGCAGAGGGAAGAAACGAGGGGCATATTCGTCCTCGGCGTCATTGCTACTCTGTGGGCCGTCCTGAACACGAGAATGACCTGATGGAAATCAGTGGTCTGTGCATGTCTGTGATACGCCCATACAGATGATCGCTAACGGGTGAGGGTCATCGTCATGCACTATTGGAGAAATGAACCTAGGATGAACGAACGCGAAGTGATTCCGCAAATATGGGCCGAATAGATGACCGGCAGAGCAGACTCCCCAGTGAAACAGATTTGCTTCCCCTAGACATGATTCGGATTACGTTTACGTCAGGGGGTTATTCGTACAACTCAAACAATGCTTTCCGGTATCTTTCGTAGAGGTCGGGGCGGTTCTCTTCCAGCCAGCCTACGCTCCCATCATAGTTGGGTGCCAAGTGAT
>JBEKGZ010000074.1:0-7613 GCA_050012535.1 Bathyarchaeia archaeon
ACTCGTGGTTCCCTCCGGACCATTTGTCAATAGCACTGTCCATGAAGATGGCGAAACGCATTAGCGAGGACCTTGAGAACTCGTTCATAATCAAGAGACCAAATGTGGCCTATCCCAAGCACATGATCCAGACATGACCAGAGTCGCGCGGCTAGCACGTCTCCTGGGAATGAGGCGTCCTCCGCGTTAGCTGTTCTTCTTGGTCAACTGGGATTTCTGCTTGATTTCGTGCGCTTCCTCTCGTGTTGTTTTCGTTTCTGTCTTTTTCGCGTCCCATAGTCTGCCTTGCTCAATTTGTGGATCAAGCTACTGTCTCCCTCAATTTGTTGTTCAAGATATGTTAGCGCCTGTACTTCAGGATGCCTAACGCCGACGCGGCTTCGGCTGCACTAAACTCACTGGGGTCTTGAGGACTTCTCCACGAGACGACACGGTAGCTGCAAACTGCTCTTTCACCCCCGCCTCCGTGACGTAAGTTCCTTTGACTTTCCAAGCGCCTTTTTCGTCCGGGCCTTCAGTCTCTTCCTCAGTGCTCAGAGAAACAATTTTGCCGTGAAAAGTCCTTGTTCCGAGGAAGTACTTTCTTACTACGCTTCTTGCGTCTTCAGCGTTTCCTATTCGCATCTTCGCCCCTACTCTAAACAAGTGAATAGGTGAAGAGACAAGATATTAGAGCATCGACTGAGTTCGCAACTGGTGATGCGTTTCATCTCAATTCTGGACAGTATTCGATGCTGAAATAGGCAGTGTTATTAGTGTCGGTGGCCTTTTCACGATGCGAGTTAGCTGTACGGGCTGAAGCCAAGCGTCCTACCGTAACCATCCGTGTCGGCGTCTAAGTTTTCTCCCGAAGAACTAGCTGAACGAAACGAACGAGGTGAAACGCATGAGCTTTGAACGTTCCTTCAACAAGCCAGTTGAGGAAGGTAAGGAGTATGAGCTTGAAATCAAAGAGACTAGCCGTCGCGGTGACGGAGTAGCTCGGATCGAGGGCTTCGTAGTCTTTGTTCCGCAAACCAAACCTGGCGATAAAGTGAAGGTCAAGATTAACTCTGTTGGTCCAAGATTCGCCACAGGCGAAGTCGTCCAATAGAAACCCGGGAGGATTTCCTCCCGATTTCCCTTTTTCTCTTTTTTCCTGTTCTATTAACGTCGACTTTCTGAATAGCAACCGCTAGGTTTAGCTTGATCCAAGAAATTGCGCGTCGAGCTGCACTTATGCTGGTACTTCGAAGTAGTGGCGGGTTCCTTTCAGGTCTTCCTCGTAGTCGTACTTCTTGCCTGTCTTTCGATCAACGTAGAGGCCTGAACCGATGTGATCTATCTGCATGCCGTTGATTCGGGCTGTATCATAATCGAGAATATTGACATAGTTGCGGCCTTCCGTTGGCTTCCAATTCTGCATTGGAAGCGATTCTCCTGTCTCTAAGATTTGGAGAAAAGTCCGCGGTGAACTCGTTTCCTCATGGCCGTTGGGGCATGTGAATTTCTTCGAGTCCATAAAGTCATTAAACTTCGCGTATGTCCCCGTGAATTGAAAGTTGGTACCGCATTTTCGACAGGCACATGAAAAAACTCGATCTGACATGGGCTAGTACAGGCCCGCCGCCTTATAGGTGTCCCTATGATTCAAGAATGATCCCCTAGACTGCCGGCGATCGAGGAACCGAAAAAAAGGATCGGAGACGGTTCGCGTCACCGAATGAATTGTTTCCGTCGGCGGTCAATCTCTGCAGCTAGCAACTCCGGGGTGCGTCGCTGCGCCCAATAAATGCTCTTCAAACCATCTCACCGCCCCAGATTACCACATTCTCCCACGTATACAGAGGACTAGGTGCGGCATATCAACCGATAGCAAGCACTATCGAATCTAAACAACCTTGAAACCCTCTTATCAGTGAACTCCGCGTTCCAGCTACTTGCGTACAAGAAGAGAATCCTAGGACCGTTCAACTGTATTAGGCGGCGGGAGCTACCTCACTTGAGGCGACCTTTCTCCCATTCAAGCTCTCGAGATAGCTTATGCACGCTTCACGGTTTCTTCCAATAGCTCTCTCGTTAGTCACCGTCTCCGCATAGTCAGAATATAGAGACACTTTGGATGCCTATGGCGCAACCGGATTCTCTGGGAACTTCGATTTCACAGTGCGAGCCCTTGGGAGCCCTGCACTGATCGGACCAAGGTACACTGACGGTTTGTGACTCTCCATGGCGGCTGCTGTGGTCTTAGCCTTCCGCCATAGTTAACGCCTCAAGCTGCACTGCCTCGATCTTTCGGTACGTTTCGCTCCAGTCCAAGTGTAACTCGCCCTTCCTAAGCAATCCCTCTTCGACCCTGATACCGAAGAGGCGTTCGTTCTCTTCTAGGTACGGTCGAATTACATCCCAATCGCGTTGGTCGAGCTTTGTGTATCTTCCCCCGTTCAGTTGGTCTTCTCCGACGAGTTGCTCAGGATCCCGCAGGTATATCGCTCCTCCCGAGGACAGGGAGAATAGATTGCCTCCGGGATAGGGCGTTGGAAGCTCCTGCATCTGGCCTTCGTGGTCGAACTCAATTCCATTCAGTATCACGAATCCACCACCATTGAGAGGGTCCCCTGCCATGAATGATTCTGCAAGGTAGTCGAGGCAGGTTCCGTTGATAACGACTCGAGGCCTTCCCACAGCATTGATGAGGGGCCTTCCGGCAGCGTTGCCGAGCACGTGCACCTCGCCCCCCTTGGCGGCATACATGAACGTCTGCCCCACATCTCCGTAGATCACCAGTTTCCCGGATTTCATGATCTGCGCTACCTGATCTTGGGCAGAGGTGTGGACGTAGATTTCAGCGCCGTCAAGCCCCGACCCCAGATAGTCGCCGGGATTCCCGAAAACGTCTATCCTGAAACCCTCAGAATTGGGGCCTAGCCCGCACCCGCAGAATCGTTGCCCACACCAGTCGAATGAGATAACGTGCTTCCAGCCTCTTCGATAGGCCGCGACTATTAATGAGGACGCGGAATTCTCTCCTTCGGCTGGGAGATCGCGGACATCCAACAACAACGTATGTTCGCTGCCAACTGGCTGGCGCAGATGTTCCATTGATGCTAAGTCAATGAGCGCCCAGCTAGGGTTCGGAATTTCAGAGATCAGAGGGAAGCCCCTGAGAATCTGAAATAGACAAGATTCGACCGAAGCCCGATTCGGGCCTTCTCGGCCGTAGGGAACTAGGTGCAGATTGTCAAGTAGCCATGTCAAGAATTCAACCGCAGCCATTCTTCCTTGCAGGCTTGTCTTCGCTTGCTTCTCCAAATCGATGCAAAGCTCAGCAATCGAACTCGACCCTTGAGCGATCATGAGCGACTTCTCCATGCCTGGCCGTTTTGAACCGAACTCGAAGACTCTTTCTACGGTTTTCTTCGAGGAACCTCTTGGAGGCGTCACAACTTGGCGACCAAACTTATCAGTGCAGACAAGTTGAGGTGCTTCGGCAGTCCGATCTACAGTGAAGATAAAGGCTCCTCCGTCGGTGTAACTGCCCCCGCGGGCATTCCAGTAAATGTCAGCCTTTGCGGCGAACCGGGAGTCTTCGGCAGCTAGGCTCCACAGGAATGCGTCTACGGCTTGGCGTTCCGACGCGATCAAACCGATCTTGGATTTGCCCTCTTGGAGAGCGAAGACCTGTGGTCTGAGCATCGAGGTATCCGTTATGCCTACGAGGTGTAGTTCGCGCCCATCAAGTTCGGATCGACCAACGATGAAGAACCATGGGCCGTCGGGAGATCCGTGAACATGCGTGGTCTGTATCTCTTTGTACACGCGTCTCTTCTCCTCCGGTAGTACATGGAAATCGCGTTCCGTCGTGGGCGCCAGAGCCTCGATGAGGTACTCCATTGGGTATCTGTAGACTCTTCTCCAAAGATCGAAGAGGTAGACGGCGACCTCCGTGTCCGTGAGGAATAGAGGGAAGATGTTTCGTTGAGCGAGGTACTCGGAAATTGAGTAGTAATTTGAGAAGTCCCCGTTGTGGATAAGAGCCTCATGCAGGCCCACAAACGGGTGCGCGCCCCCAGGATGCCAGACTCTTCCCTTCGTAGGATATCGATGGTGACCTATCCATATGTGCGCTGGAAAGTCTTCGAGCTTGTAGTATCGAATGACTTGGTCGCCGTATCCCACGATCTTGAGAACCATCATGTCCTTTCCATGCGAAAGGACGAAAGCCTTCTTCTCACCCAGTGAAGCATAGAATTTCTTGTTGAGTCTGTAGCTATTCTGAAAGATGAATTCGTCTTCGGCAAGCTCTGGTTCGTCGAGCAGATTCTTGACCATGAAATCTCTGAGAACGTCATCCTTTACTCTGCAGAAGTACCGTCGTACCTCCGGAGGCTTGACTACTAATCCGTCGATGGATCGATGATCAGGGACGGTCGGGACCGGGCTGGCCGAGTCAACTTGCAGATATGGGAAGATGAACTCATTTTCGACATCGGTCCTTATGGAGGGCTCAAGATAGGCTATTTGGACGAGGTAATCTCTCTGCAGGATCGTCTTTGAGACGCCCAAGTGGTCTGCAGAGAGTCCGAGTGCCGCTATTCCTCCGCCTTTGCCGTTCCCTCGATTTCTCATCCGGGTCAGCGCTGGCAGGAGGTGTCGTCCTGGGATCTGTTCGGAGCAGGCCGCGCCGATTACGCCGCATCCGCCTTCTGCCTCAATCTTTGGCTTGACGCTCATTTCAGAGGCCATGCTCGCTCTGGACTGGATGATTCTAATGGCTGGATCCATTACTCTCATATGTAGACCAGCAGGTCGGTTCTTCCTCTGAGCTCTCCTATCGAGCGCAGACCGAGTTCTCGCAGGATCTGCTTCCACTGCTTCGACCAAGACGAGTACAAGTTGATGATTCTCTGGGCGCCCCATTCCGGATCGATGAGGAGGCTAAGCTCGGGGTCTGTGGTGGTGATTCCTACTTGGCAGCCGCGACCCCGCTCGCAGTTGGCACAATGTGTACATCCGACGGCCACAGCTTCTGCTGTTCCTATGACGCAGCCATCCGCTCCTAGTGCGATCGCTTTGGCTACGTCGTATGCAGTTCTTATTCCGCCGCTCGCCATCAGGGTGATTTCGTCTCTCACACCCTCTGCAACCAGGTATCGATGGACCCTGGGTATTGCGTATTCGATTGGCATTGCGATGTTCTTCTTAGCGATCTCGGGTGCGGCGCCTGTTCCTCCGTATCCGCCGTCAATGTGGAGTATGTTCGCCCCGGCATAGTAGCTGCCTATCGCAACCATGTCGACATCGACCGGTGTCGACACCTTCACGGAGACTAGGCAGTTCGGGTGGATCGCGTGGATCCAGTCGACGTGCTTTTTGTGATCTTCGACTGAGTACACGCTGTGAAAAGGGAATGGTGAATAGAGGCTCGTGAATGGTATGGATTCTCTCATGTTGGCGACTTCTGAAGTTACCTTGTCAGCGAGAAGGTGGCCCCCCAAACCCGGCTTCGCTCCTTGAGCATACTTGAACTCTACAATACGAGCGGCTTGGATGGTATCCTCGCGAACACCAAACATCCCTGTCGCTACCTGAGTAATCACATGATCTTTGAACTCCAGCAGTTCCGGTGGGTAGCCTCCCTCACCAGTGCACGTGAACGTACTCAGACGCTTCGCCGCAATCGCACGCGCCAGCATGAAGTTGAGGCTGACGGAACCGAACGACATACCGGCCCCGTAAAGAGGAATTGGGATCTCGATCCTAGGACCAAAGGTTCGACGATTCAATGGGATCGAAAGATCATAGTCGGCATCTTCGGGCGACGAAGTTATCGCGGTTTTCTTGAAGTCGAGGCGATCGAACCCTCCCCCAGATTTCCCAACCCTATGTTCAAGCCTTAGAGGAGGGTCGCCTGTCATCGCCTGCTCGTACGTCGCAAGAATCAGTTGCGACGTCCATCTCTTGTTTCCAAGTCCGTTAGGTATGCCGTACTTGAGGCTTGGCAGGACTCGCATCCCATGGTGGATGCATTCCGAGTGTTTCCTTACGCGTAATTCAAGCTCTTTGGATGATATCGCTGAAGGCCTCCTTCTCCAATTCTTCTCTGAACATTGCACGGCCTAAGTCGCCCCGCAGTCTTCGGACATCGCGTATGCCCATCGCGCTCAGAATCTCAATTAGCTGATCGTGCCAAGAGCCAATTAGATTCACCAGCCGCTGTTCGCCCCACTTCTCATCGAACTTGTCCGGCGTGATCAGTCCATTCTTCGACGATCTGCATTCACCTTCGAATCGAGTTTGAAGTGCCACAAGAATCGTCGTGTCTAATGCGACCAAATCTGCGCCGCATGCAATTGCTTTGGGAACATGCTCGGCGAGCGTTATGCCCCCGCTTGCGATCAGCGTGACCTCGTCTCTAAGAGACTCTTTCACGAGTGTTCCATGTATCGATCGAATGAGATCATTCACGAACCTTGGACTGTCGCGTTCCCAAGCTCGTCCGTGGTAGTCTGCAAAGCCATGAATTATGTCGACGCCCTCTCTCGCCATTTTCGCTGCGTAGGCACCTGCACTTTCACTTAGCGGCAAACGAACTGAGATCGGCGCCTCTGGATTCAGCTCTCTGACTTTCTCCAGGAGTCGCGAATCATGGTCTGCCAGTTCGATCGCTGGGGCGTCAGCGATCATTCGAGCCTGTTCGCCTAGATCTGAAGATGAGACAAGAGGAACGATTCGCTTGTGGAAACTGCGATCTATGCTACGCTGCTGTTCGGGTGACGCGATGTGCAGAATTCCCAAGCGTTCTGCGGCAGCGGCGGCTGACTTGACGATGCTGGGGTTGTTCAGGTTCTCGGGCAGGTAGCCGAAGATTATCGGCACTGGTATCTGAATAGTCTTGCAAACACGCACCGGCTGTTTGTCGTTGAACTCTAGGAGCTTTGGTTTTCTTCCGACATCGACGAGTGTTGAGATGTATTCCCTACCATAGACCCCGTCCCTTGTTGGCCTGACGATTTCTGACATGTCGGTCCACATTGAATTCCAGCCTTCGTCCGCGAAACTGCCCCTGTATCCCATTCCCTTGATCGGGATCTTGCCTGTTGAGGCTTCGTACGAGACAGTTGCTACGGGGGAGTAGACATCAGTAGCTGGGTCTTTTGGAATCCAATACGAGTCGGGGAAATCGAAGAATCCGGGATTCCGGCTGACTCTGCACATGTCCGGGTGTTCTTGTACGCATCTCATGCAGCCTACGCATTTGTCCCTGATTGGATGGAATCCGCCGAAGTGTCCGCTGAATGTGCCATATATGCACGGTCTGCTGAGGAGGGCCTTCCGATATGCTCTATGCCTCAGCTTGAATCCATACGCGAGAACCTCGCCGACCAACCATTTGGCCAAACGAATTCTGTCGACCTCAGGGTTGAATGGGCGCGGCTGCTTTCGCCGGGGCGGGGCCGAGCATGTCTGTATCTTGAAACGCTCGTACTTGGATCTAATAGTTCTGCGAACTGATTGATGCTCCAAATTTGCTCGCCGCTGTCAGAACTGAAGGAGCCGCCAAGCTCACATCGCTCAATGCATGGCCTCCACGCGAGAGCGTTCGAACAAATATAAGCTCTCTCAGAGGCGGG
>JBEKGZ010000075.1:0-7551 GCA_050012535.1 Bathyarchaeia archaeon
TTCTACAGCAACATATTCTCCGCGGGCTTGGCGTTCAGTATTGCATACTTGATGCTCAGATCCTTCAGGGTGGTGCGCAGGGATTACCTGCTAGGGTTTCCGATTGGTTTCAGTTTCCTAGCGCTTTCATACCTGTTCATTGCTGCGTCTGCAGCACTTCCTTCGATGAGTGAGGTGGCTCGTTGGTCTGACCTATTCTCTACGACCTATGGATTCGCATTCATAGCGGGAACCTACTTGCTGAGGCGAAGGGGGGCAGTCGGATCCTTCTCTCGGTGGCTCTTCTCTCTCGCGATTCTAGCCGTTCTCGTTGTTGTTTTGGTCGAAGTTGTGCCGCCGTTTGGCGCTCTTCCCCCGTACACGGTCGCCGCTCAGGTTTTTCTAATCGTGAACCTAGGCTCGTTGAGTTACATCATTCTCAGTCTGAACCAAGCCCTAAAACAATCCCCACATGAGGTGAACTTCCTCGTCCAGACAGGGTTCATTCTACTCGCCTTCGGACAGTACAGCCTCCTGTTGTGGACGTTAGACCAAGGATTTTGGTCCTTTGCTCTGGCAAACTTGTTCCGACTCGCTGGTCTTGTCGCACTCTTGATCGAGGCTACGACTGCTGTTACCGGATTCCATCATGGATGATCATGATTGTGCCCCGCAGAAGAACAGAAGAGGCCTCGCCCTCGCTATCGTCCTAAGATCTTCTACGATATCCTCTGCTCGATAGTCAAGCAAGAAGCATCTGGTGACATTGCAAGAATCACAAGGGTTCAGAACGAGGTGAATCTTCCTTCAGACCGCTTCCGGGTACACCTTGAGGACATGAAGGCGCTAGGACTCATTGGACACGGTGAAGGTCTGACCAGCACAGAAAAAGGTAGAAGCTTCGTATCCGAGTACGAAAAAGTCGCTGAAGTTTTGAAACGCTTTGGTCTGGACTAGTCTCTGAGACCTATCTGGATAATGATGGACATACATAAGATGTCGAGAGAACTAGGATAGTTGAGTTTCTGCCCTTTGGGACCACGATGATATGTGAAACCTGTGAGCGATGGGGAACCTCCCTTGTAGAAACGCCTCTCCATGTGGAAACGCTTATTTGGTTATGAATATTCATTCGTTACTATGGCTAGGCCGAAGATATCTCGGTGGGTCTGCTGTGAACCATCCGTCAATTACTTCAAACCGAGAGGGATACCACTGACCGAACTCGATAGGATCAGCTTGGCAGTGGACGAGCTCGAGGCACTCCGATTGAAAGATTTCGAAGGGATGGAACAGGAGAAGGCTGCCACGACTATGAATGTGTCCCAGCCAACATTTCATCGGATCCTACAATCGGCACATAACAAGGTCGCAGACGCCTTGGTCAACGGTAAAGCAATCAGAATTGAAGGTGGAGAATATGTGGTTAAGGAAGGAAAACACACTGGAAAACGTGGAACACACACACGTCACACGCACACGTCCGTTTGATGGCTGATGACATTCTTCTGCAGAACTCCAGGTCGATCTTTCGCCGCGTGCTATTATTGAATAGGTATTCAAATTAACTCTTTCGACCGCGCCTGAGTCGACACGAGGGTGCCAATGGAGTCTGTACGCCCGACTCTGTGCATTCACATATCCATCTTTCATTGGTGCTGAGGCGTGAGCATCAGGGAAGCGGCGAGAGAGGCTCATGAAGCGAAACGGAGTGAGGGTGGGCCGCGCCCAACTAGAACTGCGTCTTCTTGTTCAGCATGAACACAGCAAGTGCTTGCAAGAGGACGACCCAAGTCAACAGGACTGCCAAATCTATGGCGAGCTGGATGCTCGGAGCCGTCATAGCCCCAGTCAACGCGTCAACCAGGTAGGTGAGGGGGGTCAGAAAGGAGACAACACGCAGTGGAAGTGGAAGAGCGTGTACTGGAACAAAGACTCCGCTGATGAATATCATCGGCAGTCTCAGAGCCGTCAGCGACATATTGGCGGTGGGCATATCCTTCACGGCTGCGGCAAATAGCATTCCAAGAGCGGAGAAAGCGAAAGCCCCTACAATTGTTGCAATCGCGAAGAGGAATGGATTCGCTATTTGGGCTCCAGTCAGCACAACAGCGCCTACCGCAGTAACTAGTGAGAGCATTATACCGAAAGCAGAACCCGCTAGGGATTTGCCGAGGACTATCGTTGTGGTTGAGACAGGGGCGACTTGAAGTAGCTCATAGGTCTCTGTCTGCTTCTCAATCGCAACGGATATCGCCTCGACGGAAGATGCTCCGAAGAGGGAGACCATACCGACAAGTCCTGGGATTAGGAGATCGGATGGTATTACGCGTCCAAGAGAGAAGGAGAGGTATACGAACGCAGGTATGAGTATCCCGAAACCGAGTATCTGAGGCTTGAAGTAGTAGATTCTCGCGTCCTTCTTAGCAATGCAAGCTATCCTGCCCACAACCCCCGAGAAGGACTTGCTTGGGGGGTTTGACAATGTGTCAACCACGTTGACCACCGCCCTTTGCCGCCCGAAGGAACTCCATCCTCTCAACCTGAACAGCATCAAGCCCAGTACACTTAACGAAAACATCTTCGAGACTGGGCTGTTTGGTGTTCATGGTTACAATCTCGAACCCATTCGACGCAGCAAACTGACTCACTCTCTGGATTGTGGCACTGGGGCTTCCTGTACGAATCTGGTACTTGTCACCCTGTTTCGAAACCTCCTTCACATTTGGGTCGGCTCGAAGAAACATTTCCACGCTTGACTCATCTCTGTCGAAAGCAACTTCAACGACATGTTCGCCCTGCAGCGAAGACTTCAGTCTCTCAGGGGAACCTTCAACGACGATCTTACCCTGTCTTATTATGGCGACTCGGTCACACAGCTGGTCAGCCTCATCGATGTAGTGAGTCGTCAGAAAGACCGTCACACCCTCCCTGTTCAGTTCTCTAATAATCGACCGGATAAGCCTGGAGCTTTGAACATCTAACCCGCTCGTAGGCTCGTCCAGGAAGAGAACCTCTGGACTGTGAAGGAGCGCAGCTGCTATGCGTACCCGTCGTTTCATGCCCTTAGAATATCCAAGAAGGTGGTCGTTTCTCCGATCGTAGAGTTGGAAGGCTTCAAGCAGTTGCTTGGCTCGCGCTCTTCTCGTGAGCTTGTCGACGCCGTAGAGTTCGCCGATGAACATGAGGTTGTCCCATGCGGACATCTCATTGTACAGATTACTGACTTCGGATACGACACCGATCTTCTGCTTAACCGCCAGCGACTCTTTGATACAATCCCTGCCACCGACCTTTGCGCTTCCGGACGTGGGTTTGGTCAAGCCCGTCAGCATGCGGATGGTGGTCGTCTTGCCAGCACCGTTCGGTCCAAGGAGACCAAAGAACTCGCCTCTCGCCACCCTGAAGGTGAGACCGTCGACAGCCGTGATACTACCATAATGCTTGGTTAGGTCGGTGACTTCGATTGCGCTTTCCATTCTCTTCCATCTTCACTCTACTCTATCGTTTCAATTCCTTGATCTGCTCCTCAACTGCTGCAAGTTCCTTCTTCAGCTCGTCCGCGTATTCTTCTAAGTCCTTGGTTCGTTCTTCCCTTGTGAAGAATCGTCTACCACGGTATCCGTGATGTTCATGTCGTCCCTCACAGCCGCAACCACATTCACACATGTTCGCGTTCCACCTCCAGCCGTCACTATCAGAAACGAAGCACTTAAACTACAGAGTTAGTAGTAACGTAGGAACTATGTGCGAGCGAAGTAGTAAACCAGATCATCTCTGCCTCTGTCCACTCGAAGGCGTCATAGACACCATAGGTAAGAAATGGACCCTGCTGGTCATCAATGCTATTGGAAACCATGGAAAACTCAGATTCAGCCGGATGATGGAAGAGCTACACGGAATCAGCCCCACGACCTTAACTGACACACTCCAAGAACTCCAACGTGAAAAGCTAATCATGAGAGAGTCATTCGCTGAGATACCCCCGAGAGTCGAGTATTCCCTGACGAAGGACGGTGTGCAACTCAGAAGCGCGATCCTGCCTCTGCTGCAATGGGCATCAACGAGGACCACCCCAACCAAGAAGAGATGTTCAGCTAGGTACAGGCAAATCCGAGCCCATCAGATAGTGAGAACTTCACAGTAGAGCCCCGATACCTCAAAGCCCTACATCCCTGACACTTCACACACAGCGCCTCACCCAAACACTCTCCCCGCATAGGCGATCTAGGTTGAAACTTCTGTTCGGGGCTCTCCTCCGGCGCCAAAGACTACCGGTGGTATCCAGCATGCCACAACCATCCGCTTTTCTAATCATGGCCTCTACGCTCAGAAGCGAGAAATCAACGATACTACGAATACGTCACGCTTCCAATAGGCTTGCTTCACATCTGGGCGGGTTCACGTCTCTTGTTGCCGGCGACTGGCAGGGTCGAGCGTACAGACTCCATTGGCACCCTCGTGTCGACTCAGGCGCGGTCGAAAGAGTTAATTTGAATACCTATTCAATAATACTAGACCGCGTAAGATCGACCTGGAGTTCTGCAAAAAGGATGTCATCAGCCATCAAACAGACGTGTGAAATGGTTAGGGAGCTGAGGACGCAGGGGAGACCTTGGCTTGAAATCCAAGACGAACTGGAAAAGGCGGGGATCAAGCAAGGTGATTATCGACCGTTGTACTTCGGATGTGAAACCGCACCCTACCGACTGCGTTTCATTCCCAAAGACGAACCTCGAATACTTTCGAGAGAGTTCGATGAGGAGCTCTCACGACTGGCAGGAGAGCACTCCTTGGTGGTTCAGATGCGGTGCACAGGCTACAACCTATTCATGGACACGGGGAAACCGGAGGGCAACTTGCAGAGAATTAGGAAAGCTCTTCGCTTGTCCCATAGAACGGAATGGCTGAAAGTCTTCTGGTTTGACAAGTATTGTATTGAGGTGGACCGTCCTGACCTACCGGGCATGCCAGAAGCTCTTGAGAACATCGGAGGCCGGCTCTACGGGATGGCCGCCAGATGAGACACTAACACTGGCATCAACTTCATGCCAGAGACTCTGGATGCATAGACGACGACAGTTCGCTGTGCACGAGATTTCATTCCTGATGACATGATCCATTCGCGCCGGTGTGTTGTCCACACAAGCCATCCTGTGCCATTGCGAAGGTTTCTCCCTTCAAGCATGACTCGACAGCCTCAGCCACAGTCCCTGTGATTCCACACCTAACCTCGATCCCAAGTTCCTTGAAAGCCAAGTACGGACGCATCCCCATCGCTTCCACAAGCATCAGACTGACTCCTTTCTCTGCCAGCGCTCTCACAGGACTGGCGCAGTCCGAGTGTGCTCCGCTCGATACCTGTTCTATGGCTTTGACCTCTCCGTCCTCCAGTGTCACTACCGCGTAGCAGTCACATCGGCCAAAGTGAGACGACACTCGCGCCTGGAGACTCGCCTCACCCGTGCATGGTATCGCTATCTTGGTTCTGGCCATCTGCTTAGCGTCCTCCTGTCCTTCCACGTTTTCCAGTGTGTCTTCCTTCCTTAACCACGTACTCCCCGCCTTCGATTCTGATTGCTTTGCCGTTGACCAGGGCGTCTGCTACCTTGCTATGTGCGGATTGCAGGATCCGATGAAATGTCGGCTGGGACACATTCATCGTCGTAGCAGCTTTCTCCTGCTCCATCCCCTCGAAATCCTTCAATCGCAGTGCTTCGAGTTCGTCTACTGCCAAGTTGACCCTATCGAGTTCGGTGAGCGGTATCCCTCTCGGTTTGAAGTAGTTGACTGATGGCTCGCAGCAGACCGTCCGACATATCTTCGGCCTGGCCATGGTAACGAATAAATATTCATAACCAAATAAGCGTTTCTACAAGGCACCTGAGGGGAGCCTCGTATGTCCAGTCACGAGCTTTGAGGAGGCACCGGCCCCAAGCCATGAGCGAAAGGCGCTCCGTCACAGTGCTCATCACGGAGTCGCGATTTGAATCGTCGTCGGTAGGCTGGTGCGCACACACAACCATCGGAGCGAGACATGCCTCCCTTTTCGAGGCAAACCCGTGCAAGGCTAACTCTTTCAAGAGAAGATCTCGACCTGCGCACTAGTTACACGTGGACTTCCACGTCCCCCAAACCCAATCCACGTGGCCACCAAAAATCGAGCCTTATGTTATATCCCCCGCACCAAGGTACCCACACACACAACATAGATTTCAACAACTTCTTCTCTTGGTGCACACACAAAAACCGTCTAAACTGTCGGCCGCAAACGTAATCAGTCTGTCAAAACGAAACTCATTCAGGACTTTGAAGAATGATGAAGTATGCGATTCACTCTCTTCTCTGGAGCGAGCGCTTCGACGTTGAACCAGAGTCTGTCATCAAGAAGGCAAAGAGATTTGGTTTCAACGGAATAGAGATCTACGTTTCTCCTGCGCAAATTGACACTTTTGACAAGGAAAGAGTTAGGAGGGCTTTGCGGGACGCTGAACTCGAATGCATAGGATGTACCTGCCTGGACAGAGAGACGGACGTTACGAGCCCAAATGAGGCGACCAGAAAGAAAGGGGTCAACCATTTGGAGAAAGCCGCCGAACTCTTCTCCGAACTTGACGGCAATCTCGTTACAGGAGTTACCTATGCCGCGTGGGGGAAGCTTACCGGCACAGGCCGCACGGATGAGGAATGGAATCGTTCAGTAGAGAGTCTCAGGGAGGCGTGCAGGCTTGTTAGGGAGCGCGGCGTCACGCTTGGTGTCGAACCCGCAAACAGATTTGAGACATATTTCCTCAACACAGCTGCTGATGCCATCAAATTAGTGAAGGAAGTAGGTGAACCAAACGTAGGAGTTCACTTAGACACCTTCCATATGAACATAGAAGAAAAGAACTATTATGATCCGATAGTGGCAAGCGGGAAAGTTCTCTGTCACATGCACTGCTGCGAAAACGATAGAGGAGTGGCTGGAACTGGAAACGTCAACTGGGACGCAGTTTTCACAGCACTTTCGAAGATAAGGTATGATAGATGGATAACTCTTGAATCCTTCACTCCGGAGATCAAGAGCGTCGCAGCCAGCACAGCGATATGGAGACAGATTGCCCCAAGCGCAGACGCGATAGCATCAGAAGGACTAAGGTTCCTTAAGTCAATGGAACGGAAGTACTTCAAAGGCGAAGGCTGACCAAGCAGTTCTGTGTGCACACCAAGCCACCCGACAACGAACTCCCCTCTCTCCTCATCAGAATCGAGAATGAGGAGGCTAGAGTTCTGAGCTCTCAGGTCACTCGCAAGTAACCGCGACTGCGACGATGGCGACTACACCGAACAATGCTCGGTAGGGCACGACGAGGGCGGGGGGTTCTTAACATGTGAAGTGCTAATATCTGGTAGGTGTTTGTTCCTTAATCCTGCAATAACCACCGAATTCCTCTGAGCGATGTTTTCCTTCTTTCGTCATTGTCGCTCGTTGTGCCCTTATTCTTTCAAGAAGATCTGATGCTAGTTCGTCGTTAGGGTCTTGAGGGACTAGTTCACCACGAGACCCACACAAAATAGCGAAACGCCGAC
>JBEKGZ010000076.1:0-7506 GCA_050012535.1 Bathyarchaeia archaeon
GTGATCCGAAAAGAAGCTTAAGAGTATGTGAATGATGCTTCTCCAGCTCGTAATAGAGTTGAGAATCATATGGTTGATTTACAGAGTCTTCTTCCTGCATTACAGACGGCTCTAGTCCCTGTGGTTTTGTCTTCAGCCGGTGGACTCCTCTGCTTGGTAGTCCAAACCAGATACGGCAGAATTGTCGATCACACGAGGCAGTTACTGAATCTTCCTGCGCCTGGCGTGGAAATTGAGATGGTATTGGAGATGCTGTTCAAGCGGGCGCGCTATGCGAAGTGGGCACTCTTCGGCCTATTCGTTGGAGTCTCCTGCTTTCTCACACTTTCACTTGTGATCTTGGTCTCCATGATCTTCCCAACTCCAGTTCAGGTCGCCCTCGTTGTGGGGATCTTCAGCGTGGGGTGGTGTTCCATGGTGCTAGGTTTGTGGTTCGAGGTCCTAGAACTCTGGGATTCCTTCAGAGGAATCACTCTCGAATACGCGATATTCAAGAAGAGAATTGGAGAACAATCGAAACTCTAATCGCGTTACGCGCCAGGTTTGCGCATTTCTCAGCAGACCAGCACCATAAATAGGGGCCTGCCCAACGGTAGCGGCGCTTGCGCGAGGCACACTAGTAATGAGCGATCACGTCCAGAACCTAGTGATTGGAAGCGGTGTAGGAGGCTACGGAGCGGCAGTCAGACTGGGACAGTTGCACCGAGAAACCATCTTGGTTGAGAAAGAAACGCTGGGCGGTGTCTGCCTTAACGTAGGGTGCATACCGTCCAAGGCAATTGTGCGCGCCGCCAAGCTCATGAAGCAGATTCAACGCGCGCAGGATTTCGGCATCGAGACATCTCAGCCCAAGATGGACCTTCAGAAACTACAGGTATGGAAGAAAGGTGTCGTAGACAAGCTCACGAAAGGCGTCGCCTATCTCTGCAGAGGCAACAAGGTAGATGTCGTCTACGGCGAGGCACGATTCCAAAGCCCACACCAAGTCGAGATCAAGAGCAAAGAAGGCTCGAAAATTGTCAACGCGGACAACATCATTATCGCGACAGGCTCGCGCCCGGTAGAGATCCCCGGGTTCAAGTTCGATGGAGACTTCATCATCACCGCGACTGAAGCCCTTTCGTTTACAGAAGCACCGCGAAATTTCGTCATTATCGGCGGTGGGGTTAGTGGACTCGAGCTTGGAATGGCGTACGCACAGTTCGGCAGCCACGTCACAGTCATAGAAATGCTTGAGCAGCTCTTGCCAGGCACGGACATAGAGCTTGTCAGAGTCGTCGAGCGCACGCTGAAGAAACTAGGCGTGGAAACGCATCTGAAAGCCCGCGCGAAATGGGCCAAGGATGGAAAGGTTGGCGCTCAGCTTGTCGACGGAAAAGAGATCGAAGTTCCAGCGGACAAAGTCATGGTTGTCGTCGGGAGACGACCTAACTCTGACCAGATCGGACTTGAAACCACAGGCGTCAAGACGGATCAGGCAGGATTCATTCAGGTGAACTCGCAGATGCAAACCAATGTGCCTGGCATATACGCGATCGGAGACGTTATCGGGCAACCTTTGCTGGCTCACAAGGCCTCAAAGCAAGGAGTAGTGGCAGCTGAAGTAATCGCTGGAGAAACAAGCGCCGCGGACTTCAAGGCGATGCCGAACGCGATCTGGACCGATCCAGAAATAGCAACCGTAGGGTTAACTGAAGCAGAAGCGAAGAAACAAGGATATGAGTCGATAGTTGGAAAGTTCCCATTCACCGCTCTCGGCAGAGCTGTAGCGGTTGGTGAGACTGACGGTTTCGTCAAAGTCGTTGCGGACAAGGAAAGCGAACAGATCCTTGGAATACACATGGTCGGAGCTGATGTGACCGATCTGATCAGCGAAGCTGCGCTCGCGATCGAGATGGGTGCCACCTTGGACGATCTGGCCTTAACGGTTCACCCTCACCCGACGCTTCCGGAGGCTCTCATGGAAGCGACCGAAGCAGCCAAAGGAAAGGCAATCAATATCCTGAACCCACCATGAGCAAGACCTTAGTCATAGATCTGCAGACTCGCGACTACAAGGAGACTTGGGAACTCCAACTTAGCCTAGTGGAACTACGGGCTCAAGCACTGGTTCCTGATGTTCTGTTGCTTGTTGAGCACCCACACGTAGTTACAATGGGCACATCCGGAAAGCCCGAGAATATACTGTCCAAGAGATTCCCGATTTTCAAGGTAGAGCGTGGAGGAGATGTTACCTACCACGGATACGGCCAATTGGTTGGGTATCCAATCATAGACCTCACTCCGCGCGACAAGAAGGTTGGACGATACGTTCGAGACCTCGAAGCAATGCTGATCGAGACTCTCGATCACTTTGGAATCTCAGCTCAGAGGATAGAAGGCCGCACAGGAGTGTGGATCGGTGAGCAGAAGAAGATAGCGTCGATCGGAGTGGCCGTTCGTAGCTGGATCACATTTCACGGTTTCGCACTAAACGTTTCAACAGACCTCTCGTGTTTCTCAACGATCAACCCGTGTGGCTATGAGAGCGGAGTGATGACATCGATCACCGAGCAGTTGGAGAGACCTGTGTCAATCTCCGAGGTCAAAGGACCTATCAGGAACGCGTTCGAGCATGTCTTTGGTACGAAACTCGAACCGGCAAGCGAAGAGAAGCTCACGCGCTCAGTCAGATCTGGCGTTCCGGCCAAAACCTGATGCGGCTAGTCTTGGCACGCCCCAAGACACAAGCCCGATCGTGTTAACGCAGGGATACCGATTTCGTGGCTCTTGAAGAAGGGTTCGCGCAGCTGCACCGCAGTCTTGAAGAGGCCTGCAATCTCATCGTCTGTTGCTCCTGCTCTCATCCTGGCAAGAAAATCCACGTGGTTGTCATCCCTGAGTAGGCATGGCTTGAACTTGCCGTCATGCGTGATCCTGATCCTGTTGTTGCTCATGCAGAATTCTGAGTTATGCATTGGCCGCACGACTTCAACCGTGACTCCGTCTGACAAAACGTACCTTGGGCGGTTATGCATGCCACGCCGGTAGACAGCTACTGCCTGAGACGCCAAGCGCTCCTCTATCCGAGCTAGATCATAGTGATATCTCTCATAGAACGCTGGATCCGTGACAACGAGCTCTATCAGTTGAAGAACGACTTCACCGTCTCCCCCCAGCTTGCGAACGAAATCCATGATCTGATCGATCTCGTCGTCGTTCACGCCCTTCATCAGGGTCACGTTCAATTTGACCGGTACAAGTCTGGCCGCTACAGCTGCTCTTGCGGCATTGATCGCTTCGTCGAATCCGTCCACCCCTGTAATGAACTGGAAACGATCTTTGCGTAGGCTGTGAAGACTAATGTTCACTCTCGATAGGCCCGCGTCATGCAGCTTCCCCGCAAGCTTCGAGAGCCGAGTGCCGTTAGTAGTCATCGAAATCTCTCGCAAGCCCACACGGTTCAGCTTGTGAACGATCTCAAGTATGTCCGGACGGAGCATCGGTTCGCCGCCGGTCAGCTTGACAGCTCCGATGCCATAGTTTGAGAGGATGCGGACAATACGCTGTATCTCGTCCGCGGTCATGAGAATCGAAGAAGCGGACTTGACACCCTCCATGTGACAATGGATGCATCTGAAATTGCATGTCGAACTCGAATTGAGTGAGATTCTAGCGTTGGTAATCGGCCTTCCGAACCTGTCTCTAATGACAGGTCGAGTATTTTCTCCCTCATCATGGTCTAGATCAGGGAGATTCAAGAGAGGCTTGGCGAGATCCAACGCTGTGCCGTAACAACGATAATACGTTCAATTTAAGGAATTATCAACTTCAGTTTTAGTGATCAGATTGGGCCGCGGGTACTCACAGCGTTGTCAGCGGGTACAAGTAATAGAGAACCATTGTAGCTCAACGCTATTCTTATAGGGTCAGGGAAGAAGGTACACGCGGCCATACCCTCGACAAGAAAAGGGACAGAGCCTACACCCAGCAACCCTATCATCGGCGTGAACCCGGTCATGGAACAAGCAAACCTCGTCCGCATCGGAAAAAAACCGATCATGAATTACGTTGTCGCCTGCGTGACCCTCTTCAACTCGGGCGCCGAAGAGGTCATGGTTCGCGCGCGAGGGCAATCGATAACAAAAGCAGTTGATGCGGTCCTAATGCTCCGGAACTCATTCGTCAAGAACCTTGAGATCGAGGAAATAAGGATCGGATCCGAAGAAGTAACCCGCCTGGATGGAACGCGCGGAAGCATCTCCACGATAGAAATCATGCTGGAAAAAGGCTAGGATCGAAACCCGTAGCCGTTTAGGTTTTCCCAAATCCTTTTTGACCCGACGCGTGTAGCTTTCGGGCTGTCGGTGGAAACTGTAATGAGCGGGAAGGCGTCGTACCCGAAGATAGTAGTTACACCTCCCGGGCCTAAGGCTCGTGAGCTTGTACGTGGTGATGAATCCCTCATCTCGAGATCGATGGTGAGGTGGTATCCGCTCGTAGCGGAATCAGGATCAGGATGCATCGTCAAAGATGTTGACGGTAACGAATTTATCGACTTCAACTCCGGATTGGCCGTTCTAAACGTAGGCCACTGCCATCCAAAAGTCGTCAGTGCGATTACCGAACAAACGAAGAAGCTGATCCACTACTCATACACCGACTTCTACTATAAACCTATAATCGATCTCGGCAATGAGCTCACCAAGATAACTCCGGGCACATTCGCGAAGAAGGTCTTCTTCTGCAACAGTGGTGCCGAGGCCGTTGAAGCTGCTATGAAGATGGCTAAGTGGCACACACGCAACAGCCTATTCCTAGCTTATACCGGCGCATTCCATGGGCGAACGCTTGGATCTGTCAGTCTGACTGCGAGCAAGCCCGTGCAACGTCGACACTTCTTCCCACTTGTGCCAGGGGTTACGCATGTGCCATACCCGTACTGCTATCGCTGCCCGTTCCACCTGTCCTATCCAGAATGTCATCTGTGGTGCGTAGACTTCATTGAAGAAGAGGTATTGAGCAAGTACATTCCAGCCGAGAATGTCGCAGCCATGTTTGTTGAGAGCATTCAGGGCGAAGGGGGATACGTGGTCCCGCCGGACGAGTATTTCATGAAGCTGCGCAAGCTCCTTGACAAACACAACATACTCATGATCGACGACGAGATTCAGTCAGGGATCGGAAGGACCGGCAAATGGTTCGCAATGGAACACTTCAACGTCATTCCAAACGCGGTCTGTGTCGCGAAGGCGATCGGTTCCGGCCTTCCAATAGGCGCGCTCATCAGCAAAGATGAGTTCATGGACTGGGAAGGCGGATCGCACGCCACGACCTTTGGAGGAAACCCGGTCGCCTGCGCCGCGGGCCTCGCCGTGATTGATGTGATCAGGCAAGAGCGACTCCTCGAGAACGCAACCAAGCTTGGAGCACACCTGTCGACTCGTCTCAAGGAAATGCAGAAGAAGTATCCGATAATTGGTGACGTACGCGGCAAAGGACTCATGATGGCCGCGGAGATCGTCAAAGATCCCGACACGAAGGAATTTGGCAGTGAATTGTCTCAAGAAATCATGATGAAATGCTTCAAGCGAGGACTCGCAATCATAACCTCAGGCAAATCCACGATGCGATTCGTGCCCCCACTTGTGATCACCCGCGAGTTGTTGGACGCAGGGCTTGACGTGTTCGAAGGCGTAGTTAAGGAAGTATCCAGTTCAGCGAAGTAGAAGCGTCTCAGCGCGAGTTCGATAGCAAACCAAAGGACAATGCAGAACCCCAAGTCAGAAGATGTTCGTTGGGAATGAAGCGCCCTTCCCTCGCCACGCAGAAGCTCATGCTTGGGAAGATCCTGCGAAGATTCCCAGTGCGATACGATGTCGGATCCTCAAAGGCGTTTGAGACGCTAATCTGGACTATCCTGTCGCAGAACACGAGTGACGTGAACAGCACTAGGGCAATGAAGAAGCTGGAGAGCCGTTTTGAAATAACTCCCGAAGTACTCTCTCAAGCCCCGGTAGGGGACCTAATTGAATGCATCAGATCTGCCGGCCTCTATAGGGTGAAAGCACCCAGGATCAAGCAGGTCTCCTCCATTATCCTCAACCAGTACGCTGGTGACCTCGATTCGGTCCTCAAGAGAGGACCCCAAGAAGCTAGATCAATAATGACCGAGTTGCCTGGCGTGGGCTACAAGACGGCAGATATCGTCCTTGCCTTCGTCGCCGGTCATCCAACTGTGCCGGTCGACACGCACGTAACACGAGTCAGCAAGAGGCTGGGAATCGTTCGAGAGAAGGCGCAATACGAGGAGATTCGACTTGCTCTCGAGAGACTCGTACCGGCCAATCGAAGAGTGAGAGTGCACCTGTCCTTGATTCGGCTCGGACGTGAGATCTGCAAAGCGCCGAGACCGCTTTGCCCTCGATGCCCTGTTAATCGTACTTGCCCGAGCAGCACCACCCGCAAAAGACGAACCAAAGCAGTGTGAAAGCACAGAAGCTCCCAAAGAATTTCATAAGCGGCCTAGGTCGAAGCGAAGCATTTGTTACCGAAGGCTGCACAAGTGCAAGCGAAAGCCATTGAGTTCTGCTGTTAGCGTGATGCTGAAGCGTGTGAGTATCAGACGGTTCAAGAACGAGCCCGTCAAAGAGAATGAGCTAGAGCTAATTCTCCTTGCCGGTCAGAGATCACCGAGCCCGGGCGGATTCCAAGCCTACAGTCTCATTGTTGTGAATGACCCAGCGAAACGTTCGCGAATCAGTGAGGCGATTAGACAGAGTTTCATCGAGAAGGCTCCGGTTTTCATTTTGGTGTGCGTTGACATGCGCCGATTTCGAGCGATGCTTGACCGGCTTGGTCATGACTATCACCTGAAGCATGGATCAGGTCTGTATGCGAAACTCTTCTCGATAGTTGAAGCCAGTATGGTGGCTCAGAGTATGGCTACTGCTGCACTATTCATGGGGCTAGGGAGTTGCGTCGTCGGAGCAGTCTTCTACGCGATGAAGGAGGTCTCCGAGATACTTGGTCTTCCTCAAGGAGTTGTTCCTCTTGTCGGTCTGTGCCTCGGACACCCCGATGAATCCCCGCCACTCAGGCCACGATGGCCCCTAGAACGTGTCGTTCACATGAACAAATATCAGGACATTACGACAGACGAGATCGACAGCTATCTCAAACTTGCGAATGAAGCAATGGAACGCGAGGGCTACTATCGCAAGTATTCAGGTAAGGATACGAGCTACAAGGAACACTTGAAGTGGAAGACGCAGACCTCAGAATGGATACGGGAACATGATGATTCTGCTAAGGAGTTCTTAATCCGAAACGATCTCAGCCTCACATAGACTGTCCAACAACCCCTAGTTGCCGCAGTCAGTGCACAGTTCGTTTCCGCAGGAACCGCTGAGACCGCGTGTTGCCGGACGCTGAACGTATTCGGATTAGGTCTAGGGGAGTATCTGCATCCAGTCCCAGAGACTGTAGCTTCAGGATCCGAATCCTCAGATTCCTCTCTTGGGCCAG
>JBEKGZ010000077.1:0-11152 GCA_050012535.1 Bathyarchaeia archaeon
TGTTCTTCGCTGAGTCCAACTCCGAGCGCCCCGTCTAGTCGTCGTACGACCTTCCCCTTGTCAAATACGAGCACTGTAGGATACACTTCCACCGAGTATCTCTCACAAAGGCTTGCCTTGTCGTCTACCACAACGGACAGACAATTGCGAGTTTTGTCTTGAGCGAACTTCTCAAATGTGGGCAGGAATCTTCTGGAGAAAGGGCACCACGAAGCATAGAAGAGAACGAAAACTCTATCCTTCGAGCGCAATGTGTTCTCAAGATCATACTCCACGTCAGCTTTGCTCATGAGAATCTTCTCCATGCGTGTTCGGATTACTGTTTGTTGTCAGACTGGACGGGCTAGCCTACTTATCCAGTAGACTATGATTGGCACGTACCACACGTAGAGCCTTATTGGGTAACCCAGAATCATGTAGGTTCCGAAGATGGGTTCCGCGGTGACAAGCATGAATCCAGCCAGTATCAAGGTGAGGTTTCTGGTCGTTCTGTACCTCGCTACCAAGTCGGGCGCGACCAAGTTCGCTTCCTCCCTTGCTAGAATATGTGAGAACAATCCAAGTACTGCTAACAGAGCGGAGAGATTCACCGCGAACAACGTGGAAGCATAATCTCGAATCACCAGATTCTCGACTGGAGCAAGCGATGGATTGGGGAGCTCTATGACGTTTAGGAGGAAGGGTACAAGTGCAACAGACATCAACATGATGACGTTTAGAACAGTAACCGTTCTAGTCTCTAGAGGAAGTACGGACATGGAACTGGTGTAATTAATCCAAGCGGTAATCAGGAGTATGAAAGCAAAGACAAAAGCTAGGATGTGACTATTAATTTCCGAAGGGCTGCTTGGTGGACTTACGATCAGTGAAATAGACGCTAAGGAAAGTGAAAGCCCGAATACCAGATCGGAAAGCGCTTCAATACGAGGCCGAGGACGACGCTCCTTCGAGTTCTCCGCAGTCATCTGAATGCACGCGATTCATTCACTCTAGTTCTCTTATATTATGAAATGTGTGTGCGGGTCTAGTTGAGAACCCTCCTCGTTCAGTTGATTTTTGGTGGTGTGGTGGTGGGGCTAGTGGTGCGGGCAACGGAATTTGAACTACGATTCGTGGCGACGGCTTTTCATGCCGGCTGGGACGGAGAATCGTCAGACTACGTTTTCTCAGAAGCGCAAGGAAAGAAGGGTTAAATGCGCCTCAGGCTGCATGGTGCAATTCGGTCGTCATCTAGAATGCAGTTCTGCCCGAAATGCGGTCTGACGCTTGTTCCAACAAAGAAGGAAGAGATTGTTGTGCTAGCATGCCCAAAATGCGGGCAAGAAACTAGACGTTCAGATCCAGTGGTGCAGAAACTCGGAAAGACCAAGGAATCCGTCGTGGTAATCGGTAAAGAGGAGGAGAACATACGAACTCTCCCGACAGCAAAAACTCGCTGCCAAAAATGCGGGCATGGAGAAGCTTTCTATTGGATGGTGCAAACGCGCGGGGGCGATGAAGCATCGACCCAGTTCTTCAGGTGTGCCAAATGCGGAGTAACATGGCGAGAGAATTCATGAAATGACAATGATCAGAGACGCGTATGGGCTTGTGCGGGCATCGTAATTTGAACCGTCGTTTCAGGCGATTTGTGTGTGTGGATACCTTGGTGCGAGCGTCGTAAATTGAACCGTTAGGATGAGTGTGTGTGTGCGCACCGAGAGACCTGCATGCACAACAACAACTGACTAGTGCGGCGAACCCGAGTGATCTATGTCAACATCTTTTCTGCTTCATTGAGCATGTTGATCACGGGTAGATGATAGGGACATATTTTCTCGCATTCACCGCATTTGGTACAACTGTTCGCCCGTGTCCTCAACTTAGGATACTGATCTCTCGTCCACTTCTTTATGTCATAGAACGTATGGTATGTGCTCCATCTGAGAATTGTCGGTATCTCGACACCTTCCGGGCATGGCATGCACATTTCGCATTCCCGGCAGAAGGGTTCAGGCGGCAATTCACCGAACTTGTAGGCTTTCTTCTCATCAGGGGTAAGCCCGTGAAAACCATCTGCTACCGTGAGGCCATACTCCACTTCTTCTGCAGAGCGAAAACCGGGTATCATTGCGTCTATGTCGTGGGCAAGCACGAACCTGAGAGCGTGCTTAGCTCTTTCAATCCCTTCCTTTCCGAAATGAGAGATGAACTCAGATGAGTCCGGCCAGTCCTCTTTGGGCTTGCCCAGGAACCGCGCGTCCCTTTGGGGGTACTCCAATGGATGTGCGCATCCCCCCATCGTCTTCATTACAATAATGCCTACATCAAGCTCCTTGGCAACTGAGAATAATGTCTCGGTAGCTCTTCTGTCAAGTATGTTCAGCGGCACAAGAACCGTATCAAACGCCTGGGTCCTCACCGCCTTCTCCAGAACATGCGGGTTGTGACCGGTAATTCCCACGTAGTCGACTTTCCCTTCCGACTTGGCTTTCTTGAGAGCGGCCAGCGATCCTTCAGGGCCCGTGACCTTCCGAAGGAGTTCCTCGTTGTCAATTCCATGGAGTTGAACGAGATCGATTCGATCGGTCTGTAGATTCCTAAGACTCTGCTTGAGGCCGACATTGGCTGCATCTGCCTTGGTTCTTTGCCAAGGAACTTTCGTTGCTATGACGACCCTGTCCCTTACGCTCTTCAGCGCGGCTCCTATCTTCTCTTCGCTATCCCCGTAGGCTCTGGCCGTATCAAAGTACGTAATGCCTTGTTCGAAAGCGTACGTTACGACACTCTCGGCCTCTCTCTTGGAAAGCGCAATGATGGGTATGCCCCCGAAACCGATACGCGAAACCTGTAGATCTGTTCTTCCAAGCCTTCGCTTCTGCATGCCCCAATCAGATTGGGACACATATCTAAACCGCTTGTTCCCGCGGATAGGGCCGTCTAGATGCGTTCTTCCTGTGTTTCTTGTCACCAGAAAAAGCCCTGAGCGAGCCGCTGACAATCCCTTTGGTCAACCTCACACGCACAAAACTACGAGCTCAAATTCTCATGCCCGGACCAAGTACCCTTAGTTACCTCATAGCCTTGACCAAGAAGATCGGGGAGGGAAACATGTCGATATATTGGGTGTGGAGCTATTATGGAAAAGGAGGGAAAGTTACAGAGTACCTGAAATGATTGAGCTCAGACGAGGCAAAGCTATTGGCTTCTCAAATAGAGAAGGAAACTGGCATGAAGTACCTTAACACCTACACCACGATTCTAAGCTTTGGCGATTATGATGCTGAGGATTGGTGGGTTGCACCGGACTGGGCCTCCTTAGACAAGATGCGCAGCTGCAAGGCTTTAGCGGAATGGACTCGCAAGACTTGGGACATGATCGACCAGACAAGGCCTCAAAAGTCAAGGATGATGCGAACGGCCAACGAAGTCAAGGTCATAGAGAAACCAGAGAAGTGGACAGAGCTACTGTAGGACAGAACTACTACTCACTCTCTGGAACAGATCAGACTAGTTGCGGAGGAACCCCCGCTGGCGATGATGCGCAGTCGCTTGTGTTTTGGTGTGTGTGCACCATGAGTACCATACACACTTGACTTGTGCGCACTATAAGTCCACACACAATCACTTGGATCTCATGATTCTCAAACGCTCTCTCGCTATTTCTCTTCTATCCTGAGGCCAGTCTTACCAGTTCGCTGCCAGCGTGTTTGACATCGTGGGCAAACATAATCCAACACTACTTCAGTCTTTTCGTTCTCGTCCCAGCCGTCTTATTCACACTAACCACGACAGAAGTGACATAAGGTCCCCTGATGGTTTCTGATGGTCTGGGGTTGCATTGTCGCAGCAGGCTACGGCAGAGGTTCCTCAGAGAGTTGCCGGCTGGAACTTTCTGGGGTTCGGCTTCACGACGGCCGAGCTTGAGGAGTACTATCAGAAGGTACCGCGAGAAGCACAAGGAGCACCCCCTTCGGAAAATGCGAGAGCTCTACTACTGCATGGAGTGCTCAAAGGCGCATCCATCCATCGCTACTTAACCTTCACCTTATCGAGAGATGCCTCTTCACCCGTTAGGCTTCCCTATGGGTTGTTTCTCTCAAGTTTTGACGAAACTGAGTCTCATATAACCGTGCATACAATCCCGCTCGTTTGAGGAGTTCGTTATGAGTACCTCGTTCGACAATCTGTCCTTGATCTATCACGAGGATCAAATCCGCGGCCAAGATGGTGCTCAAACGGTGGGCGATCACAATAGAGGTACGTTTGGCCATAACCCGCTTGAGGGCCTCCTGAATCAAGGCTTCGGATTCGCTGTCTAAAGAGCTGGTCGCCTCATCGAGCACCAAAATGCGTGGGTTCTTCAGAATCACCCGCGCCAGTGACAACCGCTGCTTTTCGCCACCACTCAGTCGATAACCGCGTTCCCCGACAATTGTCTCATACCGGTCCGGCAAACCTATCACAAAATCGTGGATATTGGCCGCTTTGGCTGCATTTTCGATCTCGTCTTGTGTGGCATCCGCCTTGGCATACCGCAAGTTCATCCGGATCGTGTCATGAAACAGATATGTCTCTTGCGTGACCATGCCGATCTGTGCTGTGAGCGAGGCGAGCGTCACATCGCGCAAATCGTGTCCATCTATCAAGATGCGACCGGCAGTCGGATCGTAAAGACGTGGGATGAGATAGGTGAGTGTTGTCTTGCCTGCGCCACTCGGCCCCACCAATGCGACCAGATTCCCCGGTTCGGCTCGGAAGGAAATATGCTCAAGCACCTCGTCACGGGTCTGACTGAGGGCGGCCTGTTTCTCATCCTCAGCTACGTTGTCGAAGTTTCGCTGCTGTTTCATCGAATCGCCAGAGAGAACTGCTTTGACATCTTGCATCTGGCCAAAACGCCGCACATCCTTGAGCAGGCCCTTCTCATCCACCGTGTACCGGAAGGTGACGTCGTCAAACTCCAACACGCCACGAACGTCCTGCAATACATGTGCTCCAGATTTTGAGGCGATCTCCAGCGGCAGATCCAGTACTTCAAAGACGCGCTCGAAACTGACCAAGGATGTGGCAAAGTCTATCGGTGCGTTGGTCAGGCTCTGCAATGCGCCATACAGGCTGCTCAAGTATAGGCCCAAGGCAACAATTGTACCGATGGTAAGCGTACTCTGAATAACCAAGTAACCACCGACGCCATAGACCAGCGCCGTGCCGATCGCGCTCAACAACCCCACGCTGACAAAGAAAAGCGTACCCGACACGGCCCGCGCGACGCCGCTGTCGCGTACCCGTGCGGCGCGTTCTTCGAAGCGTGTATCTTCCTGGGCAATGCGCCCAAAGAGCTTGACCAGCAATGCGCCACTGATATTGAGCATCTCGTTCATCATCGCGTTCATGTTTGCATTGAGATCCAATTGCAGACGGGCAATCTTGCGCATACGATTCCCCAAATGGCGTGCGGCAACAAGGAATAATGGCAAGATTGCAATGCTGATCAACGTCAACCGCCACTCCAATGCGAACATCACAGAGAGCAGCACCACTGCCTGGATGAGACTCGTGACGATGTTGACGAAGGTGTTGCTGATAGCATTCTGTGCCCCAACCACGTCGTTGTTAAGGCGGCTCATCAATTCGCCAACTTTGGTATGGGTGAAAAACCTCAGAGACATCCGTTGCAGATGAGAAAAGAGCGCCGTGCGCAGATCATAGACTACGCCTTCGCCCACCCGGGCATTGAGCTGCCGTTGCCACACGTTGAGGGCACCGGTCAAGAGGGGGATCGTCAACAGTCCAACGATGAGCACGATCAGGCGTGACACATCGCGCTCCGGGAGGGTCCGGTCGATCAGGTCACGAAGGATCAAGGGGGTCAGCAAAGAGAGGCCCGTGGTGACCAAGGTAAGGATCAACATCCAGAGAATCCACCAACGGTAGGGGCGAGCATAGTTCAAGACGCGTCGCAGCAAACCCCAGGTGACTTTTGATCTCTCGTCGGGGGAGTCCGGAGAATAAATCCTTCGACCAGCGCGTATCATAATGATTTACCGAAATTTCGTCGCGCGCGCTACTACATAAACAACTATCTCTTTTCGATTGCACCTTGACAGTATTCGTTGCATCGTTCACCTACTATGACAGGTTCAGTGCCTGAAAGTCTTTGACATGAAGACAACTTGCGATATTTCCGGATCTACACGACACGACAACCCGCAAAGAGTCGAATTCTGAATCCGTTTTGCCAGATTTGAAGCTGATGAACAGACATCGGTTGAAAATGGCTACAGATGACATGTACTTTGCCTTCTGCGGGTAACTGTATGAAGCTCCGCTCAGAATCAAAGCAGATTCTTGCAGACCTATGACTTGTCCTGGTGTAGGCTCAGTTCTTCATTGTTGGGCGCTGGACCCTCACGCTACTTGATGTGGTGCAAGATACATCGGCGCTTTCCTCATTCAGCAGCGTTTTTTTGGGCGAGAGCGATCGTGTTTCCTATTCCGTAACCAAGTTCACGTCGATCTCTTGCCCTGAACTGAATAGTCTTGTGGGAGAAGCTGATTATGGGGGAGAAGCGGGCGGTCGGCCGCCTGTTCCAAACTGTAGTGACCTCACTAAGACTTATCTACAGATTTCGAACAATTGGCATCCGGGTGGTCATATGGCTGTGAAGATACTGGAACTGATAGGGAGCTCTGAGAAGAGCTGGGAAGACGCAGTGCAGGAGGCCTTGAGAGATGCCGCGAAAACTGTGAGGAACATCGTTGGCGTAGATGTGCTGGGATTCAAAGCAGATGTGAAGAATGGCAAGATTGCCAGATACAAGGCCCACGTCAAGATAGCCTTCACCGTTGAACGATAAATACACTATTCCTTACGAGCGCACGTTCAGTGCGACTTGACATGAGCAGACATTCGTAGCCTACCCGCCTCTCTCTTTCAGGCTTTGCACTTGAATGTTCAATAGCATTTCCAAGCTCCGCTCAGCAAAGAGCAACATGCCAGAAAAAGAGAACGAGAAGGTGGATGACTACTTGGACCTGTAAGTGTCGTAGGCCTTGGCTGCCTTGGGATCGAGTTTCTTTAGCTGATCTGAGACCTGTCTCCTCAACTCTAAGGTTGACATGGCCTCGCGAATCTTGACGGAACTGACGATTTTGTCAGCTACGTCGCAACTTGCTCCGGCCGATACGATAGAGCCCTTCAGCTTTTCAGCCTTGTAGGTATCTCCTCTTTTGATGAGTTTGGCCAAAATTCTTAAGTGAATATTCAAGAGAATAACGAAGAGAGAGGTGATTGTGTTGGTTAAAGTGAAGAAGCGTTCGGAGGAGTTTGACAAGGCTAAGCTAAAAACTTCTTTGAAGAAGGCTGGAGCCAAAGAGGAACATGTAACAAAAGTTGCCGATAAGATTGCAGACAAAGTAAGAGAGGGAACCACAACTGTAGAGATTTGGGAGTGGTCTATAGCAGAACTCAAGCCATTAGATCCGAAGGTTGCAGAAGCATACCGAACTTACAAGAAACCGAAGCGATCAACTAGCTAGATACTGCCAAGGTGGATCAGCATAAATAATGTTGAAGTCTCCCGGTGGAAGTGGGGCCATATGGCCTTGCGCTTGCTCCGCTTCCTTCTCCCTAATGCGCCTAAGTACCTCTGTGCGCGTTGGTAGGTCATCTTCCCCTATTGGTTCAAAATACGTTGCTCGCACCGCTAGACCCACACACACAGGTCTCGTGGTGCGAGCGTCGTAATTTGAACCGTCGGTTTTGGTTTGATGTGTGTGAGGAAGGTGGTGCGGCCGCCGGGATCTATACCCATTCAGGTTCAAAACCACACACATTACCTGAAACGACACACACCGCGCGGAAAACCCTCCCACTTCAAATTGCTGTCTCTCACGAGAGTTCAAATTATGACGCCCGCACCGGCCTACCCACCACCCACCACCAAGGGTTCAAATTTATCCGCCCGCACCAGCTGACCGGGGATATTACATAAAGCGCTGTTTTTCGTGTCCACGTGGATGTGGTTTGGGGGACGTGGAAGTCCACGTGTAAGGTCACGGGGGACCAGGCGCCTCCCGAGATTCTGCACGTTAGCCAAGAACACATCTTCATTCAATTGTCAACTACAGCGAAAGTTCCTCCAGAGCTGAGAAGTTCAGCTATTCGTCAATGTTCATCTCCTGCTGGTTGAGCGCACTATCTGACGGTAAAACGAGGGCTAACCTCTAACCTTGCTCTATTTGACAGGCAAGACTTTTCCGTCTCACAGCATCAACTGAAGAGTTAGGAGTCGTTGAAGCCTGTGGATCACCTCACAGTAGACTTTGGACAACTCACACGGTTCTTTGCCGATGAGCACGGGAAAGGGTGGCTCGGCATCCACGTTCCCAAGCAATTCGCAGCTAAGAGGGCGGGCCCGTTCGGGATGCCCTGCCAAACCCTCTGTGGACTGAATCTACACCGCTTTCATCTGAGCTGCTCGTCTTGTCGGCTACGGCGTGTCTGGCTTGGCGAGATGCCTAACGTGATCCGCGTTCACGTTCACTCCATAGCAATCTGGAATGACCGACCGCAAGGTCGGCTGAAGGACGTGCTGCTGAAGAAATTGATTTCGGTCTGCGAGTGGCTTGCGAATTAACGCACTATCTGACGGGGATTCCTCGCGAACTATCACACGTGTTGGAATGAGCTTGAATGTGACCTTCTTGTGCTCATTGTCAATTTCAAGCTCAGGGAGGTCTTCTATGCGTAATCCGTCGTTTCCTCGATGGTTGCCGAAGACTTGGGGGCGGAAACCTCAACTATGCGCTGAAGCGCTTACGCGAGGAGCTGGAGAGGGAGAAACGGAAGACCTGAGACCGGGTCTTCGGCTATGGCCTTAGTTTCTTCTCGAACTCGCTGACCTCTCTCACAAGTTTGTAGAGCCCGACGATGTCCTCCCAGTGGATGATTCTGATGTGGGGCTTGATCTCGTGGAATGTTCCACGAGTAGGCTTCTGGTTTCATCCTCAAACTTCTCTGTGGTGACTAGGAAGGGTTCAGCTCCTCTTTGGAACTTCGGCGACCGACGGCACCTTAGGCTTGAGGGCTGGTCTCACCTGGTAGGGGATAGACGGCTTAGGCATCTCCTCGAAGATGAGTCGGTAATCGCTTTCCGGAATCCGCCGCCCAAAATTCGCGAGCGAGCCTCTCAAGTATATTGACCACCAATCCTTGTTCTTGACGAAGGAGAGCTGCCTCGATAGCTTGCGAGCGTCGACGGCGCCAAGCCTCAGCGGAGTCAACTGGAACCGCCAAGGCCGGATTACTCTGCCCTCAGCCTTCTCCTCGGGCCAGAATGGTTCCTTCGCCTCCTCCCAAGGCTTCGCGATTTCGTGCGCGCCGACGAATACTGGCGGATCCGATCGGACGATGTAGCATATTGTCTTGTCACCTGGCTTGATCTTGTCTCTGTCTGCCTCATGTTGGAAGGCGTAGACGTTATAGGTTCTGACTAGTTCCCAGCGTTCCGCGGTGGTCGGAAAGATCCAGAAGTTCACCACTTCATGTCACCGCAGATCATCACGAGATGCACACGAGGATCGGCTTGAAGCTTTCTCCCTCAACGGTTGAAGCAGTCGATCGTATTCTCCGAGGCTTCGAAGAGCCATCGCCAAGACTCGAGACAATCCGCTTGCTACAGACCGAACGGGCAAAGACAAGAGACCGCCTCCGATACTCTACTGGTGATGGCTCGACTGCGTTCTTGTAGACAACTTGTACTCTACAATGGCACGCATTCTCTCCTCGGGGTCGGGCATGGCCGCGATTCGCGTCTTGAGATCCGCCGGCAACTCTAAAGCGTGGACAAGATATGCTGGCTCTGGCTTCCTTTGGAGTATAGGTTTCACCTTTTCGAACACGCTCTCCAAGCTTCGCTCCGCGTCCAACCTCCTTCGATGCTCTATCTCAGCTATTGCGAGGAGGTCTGGGTCTCGGCCAGAAAACATGCGTGGTGGTTTTCGGTCCGTTCTATGGGGCGGAATCGATAGGATCTTCTTCAAGACGGATTGAGCCGCACCCATATTTTGCCACACACGTCCTAGTTATCAAAGTCCTGCAATGACTGCCATTCGCCCCAGTTTGAGCAAGGCCCGCCATCAATACTGCGCATTCCTAACCGGGTATCGTAGCCTGCATTGGCTCTGAAGGGGTCAATGGTGCATTGCAATGGGGACAGAATCTCTTCCGTAAGCCCTTTGTCTTGATGTAGTCGTGGACGTTCTTTGTGATCTCAGTGAAACTTACAAGCGTGCCCCTCGGGCGTCCAGTCAACATGGAAAGCACATCATCAACAATGATGCTTGGCTCAGTCAACGGATTCCGCTTACTCACAGAGACTTACCTCGGACAGCGTACAAGCGTTAGCGGCGATTTGAGAGTTCAGTATGTGATCACTGTCAACGACGGGCTGTCGAAAGCGCCTGTTTAGGCAGTTTTGGTTCTTAAGCGCGCCCGCACATGATCCTAGCTACACTCCGGTCTGGTTGACATGATACCGTGACATGCCTCAAAAGAGGCGCTGCAACCTCTAGGAAAGACGATAGGCTCGTCGTCGCGCACCAAGAGACCTCAACGACGACACCATTCATGGTGCGGCCAATCGCGCTCAATCAAGGGTTCAGGAACTTCTCGCGTGCTCCGCAAACCGTGCTCATATAGGCTTCCTTCATAAAGCGCACCTCAAGTATCACTCAGGTGCGCCCTCTGGCCAAAAACGACGCGTACATCAACATAGAGAACGTCGTCGCGTCGGCCACACTCAACCAGAGGATAGATCTCAACGCGATTGTCCGGATCTTTCCTGGCGTCGAATATAGGCCTGAGCAGTTCCCCGGACTCGTGTACCGGCTGAAGAAGCCGAAGACCGCGACACTGATCTTCAGCTCGGGAAAGATGGTGTGTACCGGAGCGAAGTCCGAGAGTCAAGCGAGGAAGGCCGTCACGAAGGTTGTCGACGAACTCAAGAGGGGCGGCATAGTCATCCTTGCAAAGCCGGAAATCCAGGTCCAGAACATAGTAGCCTCAGCTGGGCTGGGAGGCCGCATCGACCTAGAAAAAGTAATTTACTCGCTGAAGAGGACGATGTACGAGCCGGAACAATTCCCTGGCCTCATCTACAGAATGGAC
>JBEKGZ010000078.1:0-7346 GCA_050012535.1 Bathyarchaeia archaeon
GCTGAGAAATGGATCAGGCGGTGGATGGACTGAGCTATCAGATGGAGCTCAAGAACGTCTGCAAGGAATACGATCAGGCAAAGGGATCGATGCCAGCGATTCAAGACGTGAGTTTCGCTTTGAACCGTGGAGAATTCGCGTGTATCGTCGGTCCAAGCGGGTGCGGCAAATCGACGTTGCTGAAGATGGCTGCAGGTCTGGACTCGCCGACGTCCGGCGAAATACGATTCTGCGGAGAACCCGTTATGGGACCTCATCCGAAGATCAGCATGGTCTTCCAGTCTTTCGCGCTCTTCCCCTGGAGGACGGTCGCGGGGAACGTGGAGTACGGACTTGAAGCTCAGAGAATCCCCAAAGCTGAGCGAGTCGACTCCGTCCAGAAGTACTTGGATATGGTGGGGCTCGCTGGGTATAGCCAACTATACCCGAAGCAACTCTCAGGCGGAATGAAGCAGCGCGTGGGGATCGCTCGAGCCTTGGCCGTGGACCCAGACGTGATACTGATGGATGAAGCCTTCAGCGCCATCGATGAATTCACGGCAGAGACCCTGAGGGAAGAAGTCGCGGACATTCATGCAGAGACAGAGAAGACGTTCGTTCTTGTAACGCACAACCTTGTCGAGGCTGTGGAGCTTGCGGACAAGATCATAGTCCTAAGCTCAAGGCCAGCACGCGTCAAGAAGATACTAGACGTAGATCTAGACCGGCCAAGAGACAAGACTCACTCCGAGTTCATTCACGCTCACAAGAGTATTTTCGCGCTCTTGAAGGAAGAGCTTGAGACTACGATCGCAAGACATAGAGTGAAGAGGATCTCAGAATTCGAGAAGCTCAGCGACCTTGAGGCGCAGAGCTAGTCGCGCGTTCCTCCTACGAACGCAGACGGAAGCGTAAGGCGGAACAGTCTACTTGAGTTTGCTTCCACATTTCGGACAGAATTTCGCAGTCGGTATGACGGATGTTCCGCAATTCGAGCAGTTGCTCATCGGCGGGGGAGGAGGCACACCAGGTTCAGTCGTCTTTGGTAGTTCGATCTCCTTGCGGAGGAGCACAACATCCAATACGGATTGGATATCCTCCCATGAAAGTTGAATCTCAGATCTCGCTTTGGTCGTAACGATGAGGTTGAAGTTCTTCTCGACAACATTCACACCGAGGTCCTTAACGGTTCCAACCGCGGAACCTTTGCTGTCGATGACTTGCATACCAATGAACTTCTGCGCTGGGACGAACTCTCCCTTCTTTTGCGTCATACTAATCAGCGACTAGAAGAATCGCAAAGTTGTCTATATATGTTTTAGACTGGCCGAGAGTTGGTTCAGGCTTGCACTGAAGGTGTGTGCTTTCATTGTGCTCTCCACGTTTTAAGCTGCGAAGTGATCAGAAGGTTCGTCGAAGTTGGAGATCGCTAGGACCGTTCGGGTACCAGTGCACTACGCAGTCACGAAACGGAAGCTTTCAATCTTAGGCCGGTTGAGATTGGGAGCGTCAACTCAAGCATACGAAGCAAATAGCGAAAGCTTGGACAAGTAAGACGTGCCATCGTTGCGGGTCAACGAACACACGAAGGGCCGCAGAAGGCTTGGTCCAAGCTGGGGAGGTTTCGGCCTACAAGCCGATGAGCCCAGAAACCGAAAGCATCGTTGATACAGCCACATCAAACAGATGACTTTTCGGCCAGCCTCGTGTCTGATCGCGTAGCCCGCATGCTGATCGAATGTTACGTGTCGTATGAGCAGGTTCGTGACAAGAAGGGATTTACAGCTCGCTCTGACCCTGACAGGCTCATGCGGAGATCAGTCACTCGATGAATGCGGGTAATTTCATCACAGGAATTGCAGTTGTAATTGTGGGAGTTTGTCTCTTCCTAGTAGGCCCCCAGCTCATCTTGGTTCCATCGACACAGGTTCAGGTCACAGAGCTGTTTCATGATGAGACACTCGCGGTAAGCGACGTGGCGGAACGCTCCGCCCAACTCGATCAGGGAGTGACGGTCAACGGGACAGTCACGGTCAGCTCAGCTCTTACAGGGGCGCCCTCTGACGTGTTGATGTTTGTGGCGGATGACGCGAACTATCAGACATGGGTCACTCAAGGAAGCCCGACTTACGTATTCCAGAAGGATCTGTCGAATGGACAGAGTTTCTCGTTCACCGTGCCCGCAACAGGTCTCTACCACTTCGTCTTCGACAACAAGATTTCGCCGGTGAAGAAGAAGGTGACGCTAACCGCCGATCTCATGAAACAGGTCACGATCAGCATGCCCGACAACCGCATCACGTATGTGGCCTACGCAGTCGTGGCAGTCGGATGCCTCTTTGCCGTAGTGGGGATTCTGCGAAAGACTCCAGTCCGTTGGGCATAGGGTAGAAGCACCCTCGCAGAAGGTTCTAAATAGAGTCTGCACGTAAACGCTACTTAAGAACGGGAGCCAGAATCGATATTGAGCGGTCTTCTGAAAAAGAGGGTCCAAGTTGACCAGACACTCGGAACGGTTACCGGATTTCCGGAGGGCACAGTCGTGAGCTATGCTGAGATCCAGAAAGGCCTGCATAAGTACATTCATGATCATGGCTTGAGAACCGACGTTCCGAAACCAGCGGCGTCTCCGGCAGTGCCTCCGACGGTCCAGAATCTTGAACATGAGGCCTTGGAGAGTCGGCCGCGAGGGCACTTTTGTGTCTCGTGTGGCGAGGCAATTCCGAGCGGCGCGGTCTTCTGCGATCTTTGCGGAGTATTGCAGTGAATCGCCGTCTTGCCGATCTACGGTTGACTGTAGAGAGAACGCGCTTGTGTTGTTGATTACTAGGTTCACGTCGGTGGATGGCCTTTAAATAGGATCTGGCCGGTTTTAGTGGCCCTCCAAGTTCTGTGATAGGATTTCGATTTAGGATGAGTCATAGCGATGTTGGCATCGTAGGGTACGGCGTATACATCCCTATTCAACGAATTAGAACGGAGCTAATCGTCAAAGCCAGAGAAGCAAAAAGGAAAGACCTCCCCGACTTTGTGAAGAAGGTCAGGGATGGGCTACTCCTACGATACAAGGCAATCGCAGGCATGGATGAAGACACGATCACGATTGCCTCAGAGGCGGGCTTGAATGCAATCAAGATGGCTGGCGTCGACCCGAACAAAATCGGAACGGTGGCGGTCGGCTCAGAGTCAAAACCATACGCGGTTGGAACTATCGCCAGGCACGTTGCGTCCTTCACAGGTATAGGAAGCAGAGTGTATATCGCCGATTTGGAAGGCGCATGTAATGCTGGGATGCAGGCTCTCAGTTTTGTGCAGGGGCAAGTTGCAGATGGTAAGATCGATTATGGGCTAGCGATAGGTGCGGATGTGGCACAAGCGCCCCAAGGTGATCCACTTGAATACGCCTGTGGGGCGGGCGCTGGCGCGTTTCTGGTCGGGCGAGATAACCTTGTGGCGTCTATCGAGGACGCTGCGGCCTACTCAAGCCTGACGCTTGACTTCTGGAGACGGGACGGCATGCCCTACCCAAGTCATTTCGGACGAACCACGGTGGAAGCCTATGTCAAGCACGTCATCGGAGCGATCGAACATATGCTTGCAAGACACCCGAACCTGAAGCTGATGGATTTCGACTATCTCACCTTCCACCAACCTTCCGGCTACATGCCGCTGAAGGCATGCAAGACGCTGTGTCAAGGAAAGATTCAGGGTCTAGATGATCCGAGCGTCGAACCGAGGATTCGCTTGACGCCGGAGTACATTGAGGAGAAGGTCAAACCTTGGCTGAGAGTACTGGACACGGGAAACACCTATGCAGCATCCACCCCGATCGCCCTGTGCGACATTCTAGATCACGCAACTCCAGGAGAGAACATACTCGCGGTCTCATACGGCTCAGGGGCATATACGATCGCGACTTGGTTGAAAGTCCAAGAAGGCATCCTAAGGAAACGCGGCCGAACTCCAACCGTTGAACAGTATCTGACGCGAAAACGCGAGATCAAGCTGGAGACCTATCAAGATCATTTGAGACAGAAGCTGCGCATTGTGAGACGTAGGATCTCGCATCCTCGCATTATCGGCGAGATCGAGCCGCTCGAAGGGGGCCACATAACCGCGACACTTTGCCACGGATGCGACCGTGTATTCTACCCGGCTCGTGACAGATGTCTCGAATGGGACTGCAAGGGCCCAGTGGAGCAAAGACAGTTCCCGGTTTCAGCGAAGCTTGTGTCATTCAGGAAGCTTCCAATCCAGAGACGGCTCACGTCAAACTTCGAGATAATCTCAAAGGGAAAGGCCCTGATCGTTGATGTCGCGTCGGGTGAGGCCATCAACGGTACGGCGCTCGAGGTCGTCATTCGCAAACTGGATGACGAAGGCAGAAACGGCCTAATCATCTACGGACCCGCCTACAGGCCCGCATTCAGGTCCACCATCGGCAACATCGAGAACAAGAGTGAAAACAAAGCGTAACACGTTTACGTACTACATAGGCGCCTGAGCTAGCTAGCGTGCTGGGCCGTTGAGGAGTCGATGATGCTCGTCTCAGGGGTGGATGGCGGCGCGACGAAGACAGTTGCCGTCGTGGGAAGACTCGATGGCACCCTGCTTGCTTCCGCTCGTGGTCCCTCTTCCAACTACCATAACATAGGCATTGGGAAGGCCGCGAAATCCATTCGCATATGCGTTAACTCAGCCTGCAGGCATGCGCATGCATCCTCGAGCAGCCTTGAGACGGTCGTTATGGGGCTTGCAGGAATGGATTCCCCCATGGACTTTAGGGCTGGACAGAGGGTTGCCGATCTCGCAGATCTAGGGGGACAGAGAATTGTCGTGCACGACTCCGTCATCGCCATCTACGCTGCCACCCTTGGCAGACCGGGAATCGTGGTAAATGCGGGCACAGGATCCTTCGTCGCCGGGATCGGTCTGGATGGAAAACCCATTAGAGCGAGCGGCTGGGGAAATATTATCGACGACGAAGGAAGCGCCTACGACATCGGCAGACGAGCGATGCGAGCGTCTCTGCGCGCCTTAGACGGAACTGAAAGGAAAACAACGATCGCGAAGCTGCTGGTGCGCAAGTTCAGGCTTCACGCTCTTGAGGACATTGTATACGAGGTGCACAACAAGCCCATGAGCACAAGGGAGATCTCCTCGATCTCAAAGTTGGTCGCGCAGGCGGCCGTCAATGGCGACCAGGTGGCTCGCGGTATCTTCGCGTACGAGGGACGAGCGATGGCGAGTTTCGTCTCGGCGATCGCGCGCCGTCTGGAAATGACAAAGAGCAAGCCCGACATCTACTGTACAGGAGGAGTCTTCAAGGCAGGTCCTCTGCTCTTGAACCCGTTCAAGCGAGAACTCCGGAAGAGCGTCCTCCATTTCACACTTCGGCATCCGAGATTCGAACCAGTCATCGGAGCGTTCATTCTCGCTCTGAAGGAACACGGAGTGGCCATGCGTGGAGTCACACTTGCAAATCTTGAATCTTCGCACGCGCGGCGTGCAGTCAACATCCGATGAATTGTCTGCCGGTCTCGTATATATCCCACTGATCCTCACTTTCTGGGGCGTGGGTTAGGCTTGCAGAATGGACATGGCTCCCATTACATGCTCCAGGAGATCCTTGAAGAGCCTGTTGCCCTTCGCGAGACCCTCGCAGCCATCGGAAGCAGTTGCAGGAAGATCGCGTCAGAACTGGCGAGAGAGAGGATAGGCCTGATCTATTTCTCGGGAAGCGGCACGAGCTATCATGCCGCGCTTGCAAGCCAGTATCTGATGTCGTCATTGAGTGCTGTGCCAACGAACACGATTCCCGCCTCCGAATTCGACGCTTGGGTCCGTGCGCCCTCGGCCAACAGAAACGTCCTCATCGCGATATCACAGTCCGGGGAAAGCGTAGATGTCTTGTCTGCGGTCGAGACTGCAAAGAAGAGGGGAATCAAATCAGTCGCGATCACAAACGCGCCCTCAAGCCAACTTGTTAAGGCTTCAGACTTCACCGTGCTGACACAGGCGGGTCCAGAAAAGGCAGTCACAGCCACGAAGACGTTTGTCTGCTGTCTTGCCGCGAGCTTTCTTCTGAACTTCGAACTCATCGAAGCGTCTCAATCCTATGTTGGCACTAACGGAGCGCTTGCGTTCCTTCGCAAAGAATTGGATAATTCCCCAGAGGCTGTGCGAGAGACCATCAGGCTGTGCACTGATCAAGCGAAAGTCGTGGCGGACTACTACAGGGAGCATTCTCTCTTCTTCCTGCTGGGGAGAGGTGCAAACTATGCAACCGCACTCGAAGGAGCATTGAAACTGAAGGAGTCATGCAATGTGATGGCCGAAGGGCACGCCGCCAGAGAGTTCCTCCATGGCCCGATGCAGCTTGTCGACGAAAATACGCCTGTCATTGCAATCTCGACGAAGAGCGACTACGAGTCTCTTGAGCCGCTCTCGGAGAGCTTTGGACGGCTCGGCGCGCCCATTCTGCGGATCAGTGAGTTCGGTCTGCCAAGGAGCGAAGAGAGTCAGCTGCTTGTCGCAGAGGGGCTGTCCGAATCGCTTAGTCCGCTTGCATTTATAGTCCCGATTCAGTTATTTGCTTACTACAGCGCGGTCTCTCGAGGGCTTAACCCGGACCAGCCCACGAAATTGACAAAGGTGGTAAGATAGCTTGAAAGTCGAATCCGTGGTGTTTGCGATAGATGATGTGCTCTATGATACGTCCCAGCAGCTGAGCGCTTCAAGAATGAGCGCCGTAAGGGCGATGAAATCAGCCGGATTACCGATCGACATTGAAACAGCCTACCGCAAGCTGGAGGAGATCGCCAAAGAGAGAGGCCCGGACGACACGAGACACTTCGACATGCTGCTAGAACGCCTTGGCCTCAAGTGGAACCCTGAGGTCATAGCAGCAGGCGTAGTCGCCTACCGCGCGACGAGCCCAATCTACCTGACCCCGTTCCCGGACACCGTCCCCACGCTCCTGAAGCTCAGAGACACTGGATACAAGCTCGGCGCTGCGTCGAAGGGACGAGCAGTGAAGCAGTGGCAGAAGCTGATCCAGCTCGGACTCGAGCACATGTTCCACGTTGTCACAATATCTGAAGAGACCGGATCTGAAGCGCTTACGGTGGACACGTTGTCCAAGACACTGGAGAGGCTCGGCGGCGTCAAACCCGACAGAGCGGCTTTCGTTGGTAGCGACCTCGCCCGTGAGATCTCGATAGCGAACGCCGCTGGGATGATCTCGCTCAGAATCAAGACCGGAACAAACCGGACCAGCAGCCCAAGGACAGCAGACGAGAAACCCGCGTATGAGATAGGCAAACTCTCTGACATGTTCGACATCCTAAGGGCTAGCGTCTGAGGAA
>JBEKGZ010000079.1:0-7332 GCA_050012535.1 Bathyarchaeia archaeon
ATTCAGGATCCTGGGAAGTCCGACTTTCGGGCCAAATTGTCCTTTGGAACGTGCGACAGGTTCGTCAGGACGCCCACTGTAAGGGCCTCGAACCGAGCTATCAGCGTCCACATCGAACGTCAACAAGACGTTGAGTCTCTTCTCATCTTTCTTGGGCATGGTCGAGTCTCCGCTGGTGAGAAAACAACGAGGAAACAGAGGCACGGCTTATAGCTTTTCGACAGACAGAAACAACTCGAATGGCTAGGAGGGTCAAGTGAAGGTTGGGATTCTGTTACCCCGAATACGGCAGACTACGCACCGTACTCATGCACATCCCAGGCAAGGAGATTGAACTCGTCGGCCCAACAACATATGACAGATTTCTCTTCGCAGACGCCATCGACCCAGTGCAATTCCGAGCTGATCATGAGCGTTTCATCGACGCGCTCCGTTCCGAAGAAGTCGACGTCGTCTTACCCACTGAATTGTTGCTAGAAGATCCCTTGCTCGATTCTATTCAGCGATCACCCAATCTGGTTTACGTTCGAGATACGGCAGCCGTCACGCAGGCAGGATACATCCTTGCCAATATGAAGAGTCCTGTAAGGAGAAACGAGACGAGAATCGTCGAGGCGGTATTGCGCAAACTCGCTATCCCGAAGCTGATGAAGACAACAGTGCCCGCCACGATTGAAGGTGGGGACCTGATCTTTCTAGACGACGATACGTTGCTTCTCGGCGTTGGGAATAGAACAAATCAGGCCGGACTTCGGAAATTGCTCGTAACTGGAACACAATCAGGGTTGCGCAGACTGCTTGCAGTTCCGTTGCCCTCTTCAGTAATCCACTTGGACGGAACTATGATGGTTATTGACCGAGACCTGGCTATCGTCCACAAGCAATCTCTCAGGAACACTGCTTCTCTTTTCGAGAATGGCCGACTCAAGAGACGCTTGAAGCTCGTTGAGTTTCTGAAAGCGAGCGGAACAAGGCTTGTAGAGGTCACAGATTATGAGAGACAAAGACGCGCGACGAATGTCATAGCTATCGCTCCTCGCAAGGCCATCGGCTATACAGGCAACGCGCGAGTGAAACGAGCGCTTGTAGAGAATGGTGTTGATTTCATAGAAATCGAGGGAACCGAACTCATCCGAGGATATGGGGGACCACGCTGCATGACGCTGCCTATTCTCAGAGACTAGTCTTGAGTAGTTCTTTCAGAGGTTTTGTCAAATCAAACGTTCAAACGAAACACGTGCACTCTGTGACGGTGTTCATCGCTGCCAGCCATTGCGAATGTGGTCGTCCTAACGCGACCGTCAACAATGATACGCCTCTCTATGAGGGGAATCATATAGTACAACCCTGAACCGTGCATTCGGTTGTAATTCCCTAGGCGGAAGATTACAGCGGTGTCCCACTGGCTGTTGATCTTGATTCCCGACAGAAATACAACCACTATAATGCCCACAATAATCGGTGTGATGTCGAATGCGAAACCAAATCCTTCAAACGAAACCATTCTTTCTGTGTTTCGGGGGAGGACCGTTTCAAATCTGAGGGCCGGACGTTTTCAGAAGGAGTAGCTGCTGGATGTCGCGGAGGTCTTGTTTCGAGTTCACTTTCATGAAGAGCCAGCGTCCTTCGGGGAACTGGTGCGCGCTTTCAAGCACGTTCCGCGTATTCTTGCCGAGCTTTGAACTGGATGCTTTCTTCCCAAGAGTTTCGCCAAGAACGATCTGCACGGTGAAAATGCGTTCCCCCGGGTACATGGAAAGCAATGCCTTTCCTGCTTTCCGAAAACGCAGGGCCCATCCGTAGTTCTTTCCGTAGAAGGCGAAGTCGCGTTTGGTTCGATAATTCTCTGCGACGAAGTGCTCTAGGTTCTCCCACAGCCTTTTCTTTGGGCCGATCGAGGCGAATACTTCTCTCATAGTGGGTTGATGCTGTTTCTCAACGAACGCCCCAACCGCCATATCCTATGACATCCGTCGAATGCGAGGCCCACGCATTCACTTGCCGACTGCCTTGATCGCAGAGAATCGGAGTCTCTTCGAAGACGTCTCATGTTCGCGTCCTAGTCTCCTGATCTTGATTATCTCCCCTAGAATGCTGACGGCTATCTCTTCTGGAGTGTCGGCTCCTATATCCAGACCGACGGGGGAGTAGACTCTCTCTAGGTCCTTTTCCGTGACGCCCTTCTTCAGTACTTGATTGAAGACGAGCGCCGCGCGTCTTCGACTTGCTATCATGCCTATGTAGGCTGCGCTTGTCTTGAGCGAGCTTCCGAGTGCTGGCACGTCGTCCTTGTGTCGAGTGAGTATTACGATGTAGGTCGACTGGTCGACGTGTATCTTTGGAAGGCCTTTGTCCACAAACTCGGCGATAACTTGCGTGGCCTCTGGGAAGCTCTCCTTCTTGCCCATCGGATCGAGCACAGCTATGTCGAAGTCGAGCATTTTCGCGATCCGGCTGAGGGCTTGGGCCAGATGGCCGCTTCCGATTATTACGATTTTCGGAGTTGGTTCTATGATCTCTATCGCCACATCAATCTTGCCTCCACAATTCATCCCGACGCCACCGAGCTCTTCCTCGACTAGACTGTAGCTGTTTACGTGTACGCCTTTCTCTCCTTCTTTGAGAAGCTTCAGGGCCTGAGCCGCCACTTCCGTTTCAACGCATCCCCCACCAATTGTGCCCTCTGTTGTGCCGTCGGATTGGATGATCATCTTCGCAACACGCCTTGGCACAGAACCAGTATGGCTGATTATGGTGGCGACCGCGAAGATCTTCCCTTCATTCACAAGCTTGCTGATTGTTTCGAAGACCTCGCGCGTTCTCAAGACCCTCCTGTTGGCGAATGAATCGACGCCTAACGTGTGTATGGCTTGTCAATGTGCCGAATTTAAACCGAGTGCGCCGAATCGCAGGGGCTCGGAACAGAATCATGTGCTTCAAGTCGAATGAGGTCAAGTGGTTCTGCGGAAGTGTTTGTCGAATTCGTCTTTGGTATCTATGTCAACTAGCACGTTCTCTGTGCGGGCCTCTACGTAATTGATTTCGGCTCGGTGCCTATTGATCACGGCTTTGAGTCCCTGCGTGTGCTCGTCTATTTTCGTAACTTCAGGGAAGAGGGTTCTGTCTAGGAGGATCGGGTGACCGCTCTGTTGTTGATGTGATGCAATCACGATTGTACTCTTGGATCTTCTGTACTCCTCCAAGACTCTGTTTATGGATTCCGGATCGACAAGGGCAATGTCAGCGGGAAGAATCATCACTGCCTCCGCGTTGTCAGAAATTGCTGACAAGCCCACCTTTACGCTCTCGCTTTGCCCTTTTATGTAATTCTCATTGACCGCGAATTTGCAGGCAATCTTCGCGAGTTGCTCCTTGACCTTCGTGGCCTCATATCCGAGGACAACGACAACTTCGTTCACACTCGATTCCTTGGCGACCTTGACAACATGCTCGATCAGAGTCTCGCCGTTGAGTTTGAGGAGCAGCTTGTTCTCTTTCATCCGGGTTGACTTGCCCGCTGCGAGCACGATTAGTGATATCACTTCTTCCTAGTCTCCATGTTCATTGGAACGAACTGCGCCGACCCCTTCTTCGCTAGGATCTGGCCCTCCTTTGCTGCAACTTGTCCTCGAACTATGGTCACAGTTGGCCAGCCTTTCAAAACCCATCCTTCGTATGGAGTCCAGCCGACCTTGTAGTGCAGATCACTAGCCTTCACTTTCTTCTCCATAGACAGATCAACGATCACGAAGTCCCCATCGGCGCCGACCGCGATGTGTCCTTTCTTAGGGTACAGTCCGAACCGCTTGGCAGGATTCTCGGACAGCAGCTTCGCGGCTTTGCCTATTGTAATGCGATCTTTGTTGACGCCCTCACTTAGCACGATGGGGAGCATCGTTTCTATGGTTGGGATTCCACCCCAGGCGTCCCAGATGTTCTCCCATCCGACCTCTTTTTCATCGGCTTCCCCTGGTGCGTGTTCTGATGTGATCATGTCAACTGTTCCGTTAGCCAACCCACGCCAGAGGGCTAGCACATCAGCCTCCGTCTTCAGAGGCGGGTTCATCTTCAAGTAAGGTCCAAGTTTCAATACATCGGTTCTGGTAAGCGACAAGTAGTGAGGACATGTCTCGGCTGTGACGTTCACCTTCTCGCGCTTGGCGGAGGCGATCAAATGCACGCCCTCGGTCGTGGACATATGTGAAATGTGAAGCTTGCTTCGGGTCGCCCGCGCAATATCGACCGCTTCTTTGATAGCTTTCTCTTCCACGGCGTTGGGCCTTGACTCATTGTGTGCGATTGGATCCACCCGGTTGGCTCTCTTCAGATCTGCAGTCAGTTGCTGGCTGAGCTCTTCATCCTCCGCGTGGACGTTGGTGATTGCGCGGAATTGCGCGGTCTGCTTCATCAGAGCCTCAAGTGTACCTTTGCCAATTAAGTAGGGGGCGCACATGAAAGCTTTGAAGGAGTATATTCCAAGTTGAGTCAGCGCTTCAACGTTTGCTATGTTCGATGAGTTCATCATCCCTGCGTGAAGAGAGAAATCCACTATCCCTTCTCGGGTGCCTCTGTCGATCTTCTCTTTCACCGCCTGTGGGCTATCCACGGGGGTCTTGAGCACCATATCCACAATCGTGGTGACGCCGCCAGCGGCTGCGGCCTGTGTTCCGGTTGTGAAGTCTTCCCGTTGAGTGAAATTGGGATCGCCTATGTGCGCGTGCGCGTCGACAACGCCTGGCAGAACAAACCTCTCTTGCGCATCAATGACCTCATCTGCCGTTGCTGTGATGTTCCTGGCGATCTTTGTGATCTTCCCCTCTTCGATTAGAACATCTGCATGAGTGGTCTTGTCTTCAAGAATCAGAGTCCCATTCTTGATCAGAAGAGACGACATGGTCTGCCTTCCAACTGCTACCCTATCTTAGGTGGCGCTGAATGTATAGTGGTTCTGGCTGTTAGGGATACGTCTTTACGCCTGTCAAGGTTAAGATCATTAGCCTGAGCCCCCAAACTGGTTCGCAGGGAGCTTGTTATGACATCGATCCTGGTGAAGGGCGGCATAATCGTCACTATGGATCCGCGCCATCGAATACTCTCCGACCATTCGATAATCATAGACGAAGGCAAGTTCAAAGCGATCGGAAAGACCGGTGAAATCACAAAACATTCGAAAACGGACGAAATAGTTGATGCGTCCGGCAGCATAGTGATGCCCGGGCTCATCTGCAGCCACACTCACCTGTACGGCATTCTTCTCAGAGGTGCAAAGCTCAACATCACTCCGCCATCTGATTTCACGCAGATCCTTCAGCGGATTTGGTGGCCGGTAGATGAGAGCCTCACGTTTGATGATGCTTACGCGAGCGCACTAGTAGCATGCCTAGAATTCCTGAAGACAGGCACGACCACCTTCGCCGACACCTACTCGGGACCCAATTCAATCGAGGGCGTTCTAGATAGAATCGCGAAAGCGGTAGAAGAAGTTGGAATCAGAGGCCTCCTCTCATTCGAAGCAACGGAGAGACACTCGAAGGAGGAGGGAGAGAGAGGAGTCCGGGAGAACGTTCGCTTCGCCCAAAGCATGAAGCGAGAGAAGAAATCGAGAGCTCTGCCTCTTTTCAGTCTACACGCGTCCTTCACGGTCACGGACGAACTGATTCGGTCAGTCCGCGAACTTGCGAGCAAGTACTCCGTACCAATCACGATTCACACCTCGGAGGGCCTTGGGGATCCTCAACACAACATTGAACGCTACGGGAAACGCACGATTGAGAGGCTTCACGACATTGGCTTGCTCGCTCCGGATGTCGTCCTAGCCCATTGTGTTCACCTGAATGATAATGAATTGAACATCGTGGCGAAAACCGGAGCAAAGGTCGCTCACAACCCCATGAGCAACATGCTCAATGCCGTGGGCACAGCCCGAGTGCCGGATATGCTCAGAAAGGGAATTAGCGTCGGATTGGGAAACGACGGCTACATCTTCGACGGTTTCGACAACATGCGAGCCGCCTACCTGATCCACCGTTCTGTCACGAGGGATCCTAACGCAATCGATGCGTACGAGATCCTAGAGATGGCAACGATCAGGGGTGCCGAGCTCTACGGTTTGGAGAGACAGATAGGCTCGATCGAGCGTGGAAAGAGAGCGGACCTGATAGTGATCAAGCCAGACATCCTTCCAACCCCCCTCAACCCTGACAGCGTTGTTGGACACTTGATCAACACGATAGACGGCGACGACGTCAGGACGACGATCGTTGACGGAAGAATCGTGATGAAGGACCGAACCGTCACTACGCTCGATGAGATAGATGCACAGGGGAAGGGCCAAGACGCTGCAGCTGCGTTATGGCAGCGTTTGAGAACGATGAAATCCCAAGTTGACCTGATTCTGCCAAGCCGCTAGTTGTGAGACTGTGACCTTAATAGACGAAACTCGCGAACTCTCGATTGACTACTCGGTAGAGTCGAGGTGATAGTATTGGTCTATGACGTGATCATAGCTGGTTCCGGACCGGCAGGACTTACCGCGGCAGTATATTGCGGTCGCTCGTTGCTGAAGACGCTCGTGATCGCCGGCTCGGTGCCCGGAGGGCAGCTTATGCTCACAACTGAGGTGGAGAACTTCCCAGGTTTTGAGGAACCAATCCTCGGGCCAGATCTCATTCAACGCATGAGGAAGCAGGGCGAACGCTTCGGTGCAGAGTTCATACAAGACGACGCGATTAGCGTTGATTTCAAATCACACCCATTCAAAGTGAATACCGCTGGAGCGATATACGAAGCGCATGCCGTGATCATAGCGACTGGGGCCTCCGCTAAATGGTTGGGGCTCGATTCTGAAACGCGTCTTCGTGGTAGGGGCGTATCTAGTTGCGCCACGTGCGATGGGTTCTTCTTCCGTGGAAAAGACACCGTCACCGTCGGGGGCGGCGACGTCGCCCTTGAGGATACAATGTTTCTCACGAAATTCGTCAATCATGCGACGATAATCCATCGACGCGATGCGCTTCGCGCCAGCAAGATCTTGCAGGATCGCGCCTTCAAGAACTCGAAGATCTCGTTCGTCTGGGATTCCGTTGTGCAAGAGGTTCTCGGGCAACAGAAAGTAGAGGGCGTTCGCGTGAGGAACCTCAAGACAGGCGAGCAGGACGTGCTCAAATGTGATGGCATGTTCGTTGCGATAGGTCACCAACCCAACACTGCCGTCTTCCAAGGACAGATCGAACTGGACCAGAAAGGATACATCGTCACAAGCAAGGGGACAAGCGCCAGTGTGGAGGGCGTTTTTGCAGCCGGCGATGTGCGCGATTTTCACTACAGACAAGC
>JBEKGZ010000080.1:0-7306 GCA_050012535.1 Bathyarchaeia archaeon
TCTGCCATTGCTTTGATGGTTCCGGCATCTGGCTGCTCTGGGAATTCAGTGTGCATGAAAGGGAAAGTATCCTCCAACTCTGAAGGCACAATCCCGTACGGTGGGCAATACAGGCAGACATGCACCTTTTGACCAAACTCCACACGTTCCATAGACTTGCTTGCTCTATCCTTCGGGCCTCGCCTAGTTGCAGGCATCAGTACCATTGTCGTTGCGGCCTTGGGTTGCTCGTAGTCTCGGACTAGCCTCTCAAGGTACGTGACGTACTCCGGTCTTTGAAGACTCGTTGAGTCGAAGAAGAAGACGCCTTTGCGTTTCGTTGAAGGTGCAGCGTGCGCCAAATGGGATTTGTGCTTTTCGATTCTGCGAAGACCTTCCAGTAGGCTCGGGTGGCCTCGGCATCTCACTTCGATGAGCTCCCAGAGTCTTCCCTCGGCGATGGCTTCCTTGATTGTCTCAATTTCCTGCAGACAGGCGGACAGATTGTGCTCAGCGAGAAATCGAGTCCTATCGGTGGGGGGGCGCGATCTAACCTGATCAGGCGTCGAGTTGTCACATGCACTACATCCGCATGGGAAATACTCCATGTCCTCAAGATGTAGAGTGCCAGCGTTGGTCAGGTAGCGACCCCTACGCGCATAGAGTATGTATGCGGCTGAGTCGAACAAGTCGCACCCAAGTGCGACGGCAAATGCAAACATGAACGGGTGACCAGCGCCAAACAGGTGAAACGGTGCACTCGAGGGGACGTTTGTCTTTGCGGCCAAGATCATGTCGGCCAAGTCTGGGAAGAGGTACTGTTCCATCACTTCGGTTGGGCTTCCAAGGGCGTATATGTCGAATTCTCGCTTGGCCATTTCGCGGGCACTATGAGCAACCAGATCGGGGAACGTTCCTCCCTGTATCGGCCCCACCCAAGCTATGTCTCTCCTTGTTATTGCTTTCTTCGCCTCATCCGCTCTCCTAATAGTCTCTCTGACAGTCTCAGTCGCGCGAGCTTTGGAAGCCCTCGATCCTGTGGGAAGATCTAGGATAACACCGATGTCGGTCTGAATGGACTCTTGGTATCGAATGACTTCAAGGGGGCTGATCTCGACTTCCCCGTACCGGAGAATCTGGTAAGCTCCCGAGTCCGTGGCGATGATTCCGGGAAAGTCCAGGAAATCATGTATGTTGGTCACTCCGGTGTTCTCAGATCGTCGTGATATCAGGTAAGCATTCGTGATTAGGGCTTTGCATCCGAGTCTTTCGAACATCACATGCGGAGGAATCTCTTGGACGAGCGGGTTCACCACAGGAAGAAGTGCTGGAGTCTCAAGCTTTCCGCTCTTGGTTTCAAGGATCCCTATTCTACCCAGGACATCCCGTCTGCTGATTTCGAAAGACAATGCACATCATTTAACAGAATCCATTCGTGTTTCGTGCTAACGAACTCGTCTGATCGCGCTTCCGGTTCAAAGTCTGGTTGCTCGACTTAGCACTAAGTTCCCTTGGGGTGTTCCTTCATGAATTCTTCGTAGACTTTCTGGACTCTTTCTGCGGCAGGTCCTGACCCTTCGATAAGGCCTTTTTCGCCCAATCGTATCTTGTCCATGACTACAATGACGCCTGCTCCTTCGACTAGCCTAACCATTCTTGGGAAGACTCGCTCGATTCTATCGGCGAGTGCCTGCAAGGCAAATGGTCTCTCGACACTGTACATCTGAGCGATGGATCGTCCGGTGATGAATAGCTTGTGGGCGGTCTTACCTGACTCATCAGTGCAATCTGAAATGCACAAAGTGAGCGTGTCCGTATCCACCCCGGAGAGAATGCCCGTATATCTCTTGCCGCTATTAGTCTCAACAACGATTGATTTCTGAAGGAGAAGCGCAAGCTCCTCGGAGAACTTTCTGTCCGCAGCTGAAGACAAACTGACCACCACAGATACTCACGTGAGGGCGTTAAAAGCCTGTGCCGATCTGATTTTGGTATTCGCTTGCTCTTACCGGTTCAGATCTGCCTTGCCGCTTAGAACGAAGGATCGAGCGTGCCTCTTCGAGGTCGCTCGTCACCCAAAGAACCTCGGTCTTCATGAGGTTCATCTTGGTTCCGCAATAGGGACATTGCCTGGTTTTCCTCCCCTGTCGTGCAAGTAGGAGCCCTCGGCACTTGGAGCATGCTACCACAAGGTAGGTCTTCTTCAATTTCAATCATCACTCAAAGTAACTGGCCAAGATCCCTTTGCGTTTCAGACTCAACAGCCAATTCACTCTTGGTTGCCTCTGAATTCGCTTCTTGTGCATTTCCTTCATGATCAGCTGAAGCACGTGGCTAGGGGTCTTCTCTGTAGTATCGATCTCTACGATCTTCTCCAACCCATAATTCTGTACTGCGTCCCACAGACAGATGTCAAGGATCTCGGCTTGTAGGTTCTCGCTGATCTTGGATTTCGACCATCGTTTGCGTTCGAGTCGCCGTTGCAGAACGACCGGATCACAACGCAGAACAATTGCTCTAACGAGTTTGGGCACGATACCGATTTCTGGAGCTATATGGCTGTCAATCACTAGTCCGTGGTCGGCTCGTGAGGCGCGGTCATACAGCGCCTTGCGGAGTCTTGCAAGAGAGACTGTGCGTGTTCTCCTCTTCTCGTCGTATGCATAATCTATGGATTTGCGTCTAAGCAAGTTCTTGGGGTTGACGTAGCAGGCTCGCAGCTCCGTCGCAAGGAGGCGACTGACGGTCGTTTTTCCTGTCCCTGGTGTGCCTGTAATGAGAATTGCCGTTCCTTTCCTGAGTTCTGGCAACCAGTTCACGTTTGTACTAGCTTGGTGCTCCGGGCGGGATTTTCATGATCTGTCTTGTTTGATCATTTTGAACCCGCGTCGCTGGCTTTCTCCGACTTGCGTCGCGAGAGGCCAGCATACTCTCGGTGCCGCGCGCATGACCGGGCTATACTACCGGAGCACTGTCGGTTTACGAGGCCTCGCGGCCTTTCTTAAAGGCTTGCATCAGAAGGATTGTCCTGAGCGACACTCCGTCGGAAACCCCACTGCAACCCATCCGATATTGCTGACGAGTCACTGAGGTAGTCTGGACTAGTACTCAGGCATCCCTCCGCCGGGGCCGCCCTGTGGAGGTGGGGTTGGCGGAGGCTTTGCTGCAGCAATCACATCGTCGATTCTAAGGATCATTGAGGCCGCTTCTGTCGCAGATTTGATGGCTTGTTCCTTGACCTTGACGGGCTCGAGGACTCCGTTCTTCAGCATGTCTCTTGTTCCGCCTTTGAAGACATCGACGCCCTGCCAGAGTCCTCCCTTCTTTTCGTGAGCCGACCGCAAGTCAACCATGATGTCAATTGGATCAAGTCCGGCATTCTCTGCTAGCGTTCTGGGGACGATTTCCATAGAGTCAGCGAACGCCTCGATAGCCAGTTGTTCTCTTCCTCCTACCTTCTTTGCGTAATCTCTGATTCTCTTTGACAATTCCTCTTCGATCGCTCCGCCTCCCGCTACAACCTTGTTCTTGGTGATCACGTCTGCGACGACGGAAAGCGAGTCGTTCAGGGCGCGCTCGGCTTCGTCAACTAGCCTCTCCAATCCGGCTCGTATGAGTATCGCGACCGATCTTGGGTTCTTGCACCCTTCGATGAAGACCATCTTGTCATCACCGAGTTTACGTTCCTCGACTAGGCCCGCGGATCCGAGGTCGCTGTCCCTGAGATCATCGAGATTGGTGACGACTTTTCCACCTGTCGCTCTAGCCAGCTTTTCCATGTCGGATTTCTTGATTCTTCTGGCGGCGAGGATTCCTTCCTTAGCGAGGAAGTGCTGAGTGGTATCGTCTATTCCCTTTTGGCACATCACCACGTTTGCTTTTGCGGCCTTTATTTTGTCCACCATGTCCTTCATCATCTTGGTCTCTTCGTCCAAGAACGCTTTCATCTGTGTTGGGTCGTTGATTCTGATCTCGGCGCTGATTTCGGTCTTCTCGATCTCCAGTGCGCAGTCTAGTAGTGCGATTCTTGCATTCTTCACGGACTTCGGCATGCCCGGGTGGACGACTTCCTTGTCTACTATGATTCCCTTGACGAGTTCTGTGTCTAGGAGGCTCTTTCCCTCTTTCTTAGTGAGTTGTATGTTGTCGATGTCGGCGGTCCATTCTGTGCCTCGCTTCTCAGCCACCAGTCTAACAGCCTCGATCGAGATGTCTGCGAAGTGTTCTCTTGCTGCGCCGAGTCCTTTGCTGTGCATCGATGTCATGGCAACTTTCTTGAGCGCGGCCTTGTCATCCGGCTCAACAGTTAGAGATATCTCGCTGAGCACCTGCATGGCTTTCTCGGCACCCTTCTTGTATCCCGCAACTATGACCGTGGGGTGAATTTCATCGTCGAGGAGGGTCTCTGCACGCTTCAGCAGATCTCCTGCGATGATCACGGCAGTGGTTGTGCCGTCACCAACCTCATCGTCCTGTGTCTTTGCGACCTCAACCATCATCTTTGCTGCAGGGTTTTGGACATCAATCTCATCCAAGACGGTTGCTCCATCATTGGTGACAGTCACATCGCCTAAGCTGTCAACGAGCATCTTGTCCATTCCCCTAGGACCGAGGGTGCTCTTCACAACCTCTGCGACTGTACGCGCAGCAGTCATGTTCGATCTTTGAGCGTCTCTACCTCTGTTCCGCGAGGAACCCTCCTTCAGCACAAGCACGGGTTGTCCGCCAAGATACGCCAAGTCATCATCCTCCAAATAGAATGGAATGATAGGGCCAGAAAGGGTCAATAAAAGTCTTACCGATTACTTGCCAAATCGAACTTTCATGGAGTTACGGCAGGTTTTTAGCCAGACTTCAGGGTATCCGCTCTGGAACCTATAGCTGATACTCATGCCGATATCATTGAATGTCCACGGGAACGGTTTCAGAAACTGCACTCTGATGACCGGATTTCACGGAATTGGATCAACAGGGTACATTGCTATCTCGTACCTGGTACACTCGCTCCAAGCGAAGCGGATAGGTTTCGTTGATGTCGCCCACCCTCCGCCATTCGTCTCAACAGCTGAAGAGGGTTTGGTCACACCGTTCGAGGTCTTCCGGAAGGGTAGATTGGTCTTTGTCAAGCTTGAGTTTGCTCCTCACAGGACTGAAGAGTCTGAGTTCGCCAAGGTGCTCGCTCGCTGGACAATGAGTCAGAAATTCAAAGATGCTGTGTTGGTCGGAGGTTTGGACTCAGGCCTCAAGACTGGAAAGCAGAAAGTCAGAATAGTGCCGACAAGGGCATACCTAACGAGGAGGAACGGTTTCAAGTATCCGACCCTGGAGCCGGGCTTGTTCGTCTATGGGCAGCTTGCAGTAATGTTGAGTGAGTTCGAGATGCGTGACTTCCCTGCGATAGCGATTCTTCCATATGCCTCTGCTGCAGCCGCAGATCCTTCGGCAGCAGCGGTCGCGGTCAAGACCATCTGTAAAGCCTATGGGATCAAGGTCGACGTTACTGATCTTGAAGAAGGCGCCAAGGATATCGAAGAAGAATTCGAGAAGAGAATGAAGCAGACATCCAAGTCCTTGCAAAGCATGTATGGATGATGCCGGCGTGTTTTACTGCAGAAAACTTAGAAAGGTCGTGACTCCGCTTCAGATTCAAGTAAGTCGATGAATCAGGATGAACATTCGTTTCCTCGGTGCTTGCAATGAAGTTGGCCGCTCAGGCGTCCAAGTTAAGCTGGGAGAGAAATCTGTTCTGCTTGACTACGGCGTGATGGTTGACCACGAGATAGGTTTCCCGGTGCATGTTTCGCCGAAAGACCTGCATGGCATTGTGGCTACTCATGCCCACCTTGACCATAGCGGACTTGTTCCCATGTTCTATGTGAGGAGCCGGCTCCCGGTGTATGGACTCGAACCAACCTTCGCACTGACCGAAATCTTGGTCCGAGACATGATCAAACTCAGCGGATACTACCTGCCATACGAGTTCATGGACTTGGAAACAATGATGGAACATTCCGTGAACGTACCATATCGCCACCCGTTCGAAGTCGGGAACGGGACCGTGACGCTCCTTAATGCAGGGCATATCCCCGGGAGTAGCCAAGTACTTGTCGAGGCGGAGGGAAGACGAATTGTCTATACGAGTGACTTCAACCTCAACGCGACAAGGCTTGTGGGATCAGCGGACTACAACTATGGTGCACTCGACGCTCTTATCATCGAGAGCACGTATGCGAAAGAAGATCATCCTGATCGAGACGAAAGCGAGAAGCAGCTTGTCGCCGCCTGCAATGAGATAGTTGAGGACGGCGGAACCGTTCTGATTCCTGCCTTTGGGGTGGGAAGGTCGCAGGAGATCATGTGTATGCTCGCTGCGCACAATTTCAGGCATAGCGTGTATGTTGATGGAATGGCTCTGGTGGCCATAAACGTCTTGGAGGAACATGAGTCTGCTCTTGCTGATCCTCAGTTGTTCAGATCGGCGGTCAAGAAGGCGGAATGGGTGAGGAACTGGCATGATAGGCGAAGGGCGGTCAAAGGTCCCGGTGTAATCGTATCCCCGGCTGGAATGCTCAAAGGAGGCGCCTCCGTCTTCTATATGGAATCGGTGGCACGAGGAAGGAAGAACGGAATCATCCTCGTGAGTTACCAGGTCGAGAACTCGCCAGGGAGAGTGTTGCTCGACGAAGGCAAGTACATGCTACATGGCAAGCTTCAGAAGGTCAGTGCAAAGGTACTGAAATTTGACTTCTCATCCCATGGTGGAAGGGGCGAGCTGCTTCGATGTCTAGAAAGTGTCGACAAGAAGACCAAGGTCTTTGCTGTTCACGGTGACGAGGATAGCTGTGCGGTTCTTGCCGACTGGGCGAAGAAACAAGCAGGGCTTGAGTCATTTGTTCCCAAAGCCGGTGAGTCCTACAATGTCTAGACTTCGGAGCGTCACTTCCGTTCCAACCGGTCAAGTTCACAGGGGACTTGATCTATACATTCGGGATATGAAACGAGGGGCTGACAACTGACGACGCATTTCAAGGCAACCCCAAGTCAAATTATCCCAGTGCTAGCAGCGCTTTTGCTTTCTGGAGTTTTGACTTATGGGTTGCAGGCTTCGAAAGCCGAGGTTGCTGCAATCACGATCTTTCCAGAAACCCCGAGCGGAGCAGCGTTAAACGCGTCATTCTTCGTCGTCATGATGGCGGTTGCTGCCACCCTGATCTACTTGCTCGTGAAGCGTCGGAAGAAGCGGATTGTCAAGTATCTGATCACAGGAGCAATACTCTTTGTCGCGTTCTTTCTGCTCAATTGGTACAGCGAGCTGTATGCGGCACAG
>JBEKGZ010000081.1:0-7002 GCA_050012535.1 Bathyarchaeia archaeon
ACGAATATTGCACGGTCCCCGTCTCCATCGAGCGCCACGCCAAGATCAGCGCTCGATGACTTCACTAGGCTTATGAGTGAACCGATTGTGTCTGGCCTGGGTTCAGAAAGCCTGCCTGGGAATCTTCCATCAACATTAGCGTTGATTGTGAGGACTTTGCAACCCAGTTCCGACATGAGGATCGGTGTAGTGAGAGCCGAAACACCGTTTCCCGGATCGACAGCCACTTTCAGATTCTCTGATCGTATCTTCTCGACGTCGACCTGCTTCTTGATCGAATCAATGTATTCGCGAAGGCCCGCTCCTGTTTCTTCTACTATATCGCCTACACGGTTCCATTCGGCTCTTTTCCAAGATCGGGCGAAGTAGATCTTCTCGATCTCAAGCTCTTCATCCCGGTCCGTTTCGACACCATCTGGCTTGATAGTCTTGATTCCATTGTACTCAGGCGGATTGTGACTCGCGGTGACCGCGATCCCTCCGTCAGCCTTCCATGCCCGCGTCAAGAAATCAATCATCGGAGTCGGGGCTTGACCGATGTCATACACCTTACATCCAACTGAAGCGAGTCCGCCCATCGCCAGGTTGCGAAAAGCCGGGCTGCTGGTACGACCATCAGAGCCAACAACCATCTTGCCTGCCTTGAAGAAGGTCCCAATGGCTTGAGATAACTCAAGGACCAGCTCAAGCGTTAGCTCCTTGTTGACGACGCCCCTGACACCGTTGGTCCCGAAGAGACGTCGTTCATCCAGTGTTTCTGTCATCTTAGACCACATGTCCCGGCTTCAGGATATCATCATTGATCTCCTTGTATGGATGAATATAGACATCGTGCGTCACGTGGACATGGTCATGAATTGTTACGTGACTGGAAACCACCGATCCGTTCTCAATCACAACATCCTTCCCAATTGTGACCGAGTCGCCTATCACCGCTCCTTTGATCGAGGAGTTGCTGCCTATTTCCGTGCCATCGAACACTATGCTGTCTGCGATACTAGCGTTTTCACCGACTCGTACGCGGCGGCCAACAATCGTACGAGGGCCTAGATTTGCTCCATCTTCTACTATGGTGTGGTCGCCAACGAGCACAAGGCATGTCAATTTTGCTGATTTGCTGACTCTGGCATCATTTCCGACGATTACCTTACCATGCGTTTTGTTCTCAAGCAGCGCGAAGTTGGCGTTCCTGAAGTCCTCGATATTCCCGATATCGAACCAAGTCCCTGAATGGACGTATCCAAAGAGCGTTCCCTCGTTCGCAAGGGCGGGAAAGACTTCGCGTTCGATTATGACCTTTCGTCCCTGTGGAATGCGGTCAACGGCCCCTGGTTCCAAGAGGTATGTGCCAGCGTTAATCAGTCTGCTCGGGGCATCAGCTAGCTTTGGTTTCTCAACGAACTGCCGTATTCTTGAGTGCTCGTCGAGTCTTGCAACCCCGAAGCGCGTGGGATCGTCAACCTCGTGTAGTGCGATCGTTGCCAAAGCGTCATTGGATTCGTGCACTTTCTTCATGGCGTCTATATTGATCTCTGCGAAAATGTCGCCGTTCATAGCCAGCAGCGTCTCGTTGTCATAGTATTTGCGCGCAAACGCGATGGGCCCTCCCGTCCCGAGAGGTTTTGGCTCAAGAGAGTAATGGACCTTCACCCCATGATACTCTTCACCGAAATGCTCTCTCAGCTCATCAGCGAGATACTTCACAGCCAGAATGACTTCATCAACACCAAAAGACGATAAATGGTCGATCGTCTGCTCAAGAACAGGCACGCCACCCACAGGGAAGAGAAGCTTCGGAAGGGCATAGCTAAGGGGTCGAAGCCTAGTCGCATATCCCCCGGCCAAGATCAAGGCTTTCAGTTCGCTGCACCACGGTCAATAGCGAATTGGAATGAGAAAACAGGAGTCTAGATGAACTTAGATTCTCCTTTGTCTATGATAGTCTTGTCGTCAATCTCTACAGTGGGGTTCAACAGGACCCCGTCCAAGTGGAGTATACTGTGGTTGAAGTGATTTCCATCTCCAGGCGAGAAGTGTATCGTTCCCAGCACGTGTTTGTCCTCTTGCAGGGCACCAGTTGTTGTTGCATCTGGGTTGGTGCCTATCGCGAACTCGCCAAGATATTTTGCCCCTTCATCGCCGATATCGAAGATCAGCTTTCTGAAAGCCTCCGCCGCTCTTCCACCATAAACTCTAGTGATCCTTCCATCCTTGAGATCGTATCTTATGGGATGGTCGTAGGGCCACCTCAGAGGTATCAGGCCCTCCTGTATGCCGTCGACTACAATCGTGCCATTCACAGAATTTGGAACTGGTTCGTTTCCTGCTTCACCGGAGGGAACCATGTGGAAAACCGGCCTGGGTTTAGGCTCACCCCATTCCCCAAAAATCTCGCCGCTAAGCTCGAAGGTTACGTCGGTACCTACCTCGCTTGTTATCCTACACTTTTTCCCGCGTAAGGCATTTGCAGCCTCTTCGGTTATCTGCTTCACCCTACTCGTTCCGGTGGCCTTTATGCCTCCGGTTATAAGATTCGTCTCTGTTACGCCCTGCATGCTGACCCAGACACCTCCGTTTGGACGAGCATCCGTCTTCTCCATAGCCAACTTACTTGCGATCGTATGAGCAAAAGAGTTCGCTGTCACCTGAATAGTGCAGTCCGATTCCCTTATCGCTCCTAAAACAGGCGTGGGGATATCGTACTTTCCCGGGTAAGGGGGGTTTTTGATTATCATGACGATTGGCTCCGCCCCGATCCACTCCGCCCCTCCGGCAAGGCTTTCTATTATGTTCAAGCTGGAAGTGAAATCGCCGACGACAAGCACCTTCTCTTTGGGCCTTAGCGCGACTATCTTCTCGAGAATATGTCTAGAGACGTCCATCATATCTGCGACGCGCAGAGATCTGTAAGGAAGTTCCATGGTAAACGCCTCGTTGGTTCTTACGTCTATTGGATATCACGCATATATGTTTCAGACATGCTCGCGTTAGCGAAGTGGATGCTCGCATTGACGGAAATAGAGGGATACCACTATTCATGATTGACCCAGCTTAATACCAGAGTTGTGATACCTTGACGCTAGCAAGGGGAGCTGTCAGTCATCAATGATGACGCCTAGGGAGAGATGGTATAGGGTATCGTCACACCCTCCCAAGTGGCCGGACAGAGTATGCAAGGAATTCATCGGTGGATTTGGTACTATTTCGCCTTTAGATCAGGAGCCCTACGGCCTTAAGGCGATAGCTGAGTACGTGGGTGTTCCCCAATACGCTGACCCTGAACCGGACCCGATATGGGGTTACACCAGAGTTGACGAGCGTATTCTGCAGAAGTTCAACTGCGACTTCCGATATCTCCCGGTCAGCAGCCCGAGTCTCTATGGGGACCCAAAGGACTGGCGATATCTTCCAAATGGGTGGATTCAAACCGCCTGCGGCGTATTGTGGAAGCCGGGTTACGGTGCAAGTAGGCAGGGCGTTCGACGCATGATGGTAGCGCCTGACGGTGAGCAACCTGCTGCGAGATTGAAGACGCTGAAGGACATAGAGCAATACCCGTACTGGCCCAAAACCGAAGACAAGAAGACACGAGAGGCTTTGGAGGAGAAGGCAAGCGAGGCCGGCAAGATCGCCAAGAAGATGCATGAAGAGACAGATTATGCAATATCAGGCGGATCAGTCGGATATTCCGCTGAGCAACATTATCGTGTTCGCGGTTTCAGTCAGTGGCTTATGGACATCAAGAAGGACCCAGAGTTCTATCACACCTTCGCCACGAAGTTATGGCAGATAAGCAAGGACCTCACGGAGATCTACCTTAACCAAGTTGGCGACTACGTTGATAGGGTGAGCTTGACGCCGGGTGATCTGGGAACACAACGGGGGCCAATGATCTCCCTTGAGGATTTCAGGGAGTTCGTCCTGCCCTACGTGAAGAAGAGCTATGCCCTTGTAAGGAAGTATACGGAGGCACGAACCTATGCTCACGCATGCGGCTCGATCCACCTCTACATCAAGGATCTCGCGGAGGCGGGACTAGACATGATAGGCCAACAGATTACACCATACACGTTCAAAATGGAGCCTGAGAGGCTTCACAGAGACTATGGTGAGATAATGACCTTCTGGGGGGGCATCGACACGCAGGTGGTCTTGGTGAGACACACGCCGGATCAAATCAGGGACTGGGTGAGAAGGGTCATATACGGACTAGCGCCAGGACATGTCGTCGCATCAAATCATGCTATTCAGGGGGACGTATCACCCGAGAACATATGGGCGGCGAATGAGGCTATAGAAGAATTCAGCAGGACTGTATACGGGAACGACTAGTTACCCACTGCGAAACCACAGATAGAACTCCAGCTCCGACACTAGAGTCCGAATTTGAAGGTCGTGGCAGAGGATATCAGGATATGACGCAGAGAGGATATCCGAAACGGATAGCGCACGGATAACTCTAGATAAGTTCTAGCCTGTCATGGTATAGAACAAGCTTGTCATTGGGCCGACATCGTGATGGACTGTTCCAACAATTCTGCATAAGTAATCGATGGATGAAAGACTCCTCTCACAAAAAGCATCAAGGAGTATACACTTTAATCATTCGCTCCTCCCGACCATGTAGGATCACAGTTGGCAGACATCTCACTGTCCTCCTGAAACGAGGCTGGTACCTCTACAGTGGTTCTGCATTGGGTCGAGGATCAACCTCCTTGGAAGGGAGGATCAGCCGCCACCTGACTCGAGATAAGAAGCACTTCTGGCACATAGATCGGATCCTCTCATCTGATTCCACACGCGTCGTCTTAGTTGTCTTCGCGAAGACGACGAGCAAAATGGAATGCAAGCTGAACGGCGCACTTCTCAGGGATTCTGGCATTGGAGTACCCACGAGAGGGGTGGGCTCCACAGATTGCAGGTGCAAATCCCATTTTCTCATGACAAGATACAGAATGGGCGTTTTGCGGCAGAGGGTCAGATCATGTTACACTAGGCTAGGTCTTCGCCCGCGCACGATGGAAGGTCCTAGAATTGCAGAATCTGCATTCCAACTGACTAGTCGGGCAGACTGAGGTTGTAACTCATCGCAAAACTGATTCGAATGCGCGGACCAACGCTTCATCAATAGATACTAGGAAGATATGCTTCAGGGTCGTGCCTTCTGATAGATGCTGTCTGATTGCTCCGACCATGGTTTGAGCTGCATCGTTGACGGGAACTCCCCCTACTCCGGTTCCCATGCCCGGGATTGCGATGCTTGAGAGTCCCAGAGTCTTCGCGACCCTGAGTGCAGCAGAAGTAGCCTTCTCAACACTCTCCAAGTCCGTGCTCATCGCTGGTCGCGACATTGTAGGAGCATGGATCACGTATCGTGCGGCCAGCTTTCCTGCATTAGTCGCTATCGCCTCGCCGACTCTGATTGGTGCCCTCTGGAGCGCCTCTCTCTCAATTGTTGGTCCTCCAGCTCGTCTTATCGCACCAGCTACGCCACCGCCCATGATCAACCTGCTATTCGCGGGGTTTACAACAGCCTCGGCTTGGGACTGCGTGATGTCACCTCGGACAACGGTGATGACATGATCTCCAGTCTTGAACTCGGTCAACGGTCGTCCCATTCAGCTTGATCGATCTCACTGATTTACGTTTGTGGAAACCTAGCTGAAAGGCACCCTGGTGAACGGAGGCCTGATTTTTCGAGCCACTGGACGCCATTTAGCAGGGTTCAATAGTTGACGGAGGCTTGGAGGAGATCGCGTACGTGACCCAAGTCACGTCCTTGACTTCATTAGTTATTCTGTTGCTTATCCGTGAGAGCAAGTCGTCTGAAATACGAACCCAGTCTGCAGTCATACCGTCTACCGATTCGACGATTCGAACTGTGACAATGTGTCCGAGCTTTCGTTCGTCGCCTAGGACTCCGACCGCAAGGTCGTCGCCAACCATTGCGAACGCCTGCCAAACTCTTTCATATACGCCCTCAGCTCTCAGTTCTGACTCAACAATGTCGCTGGCTTCACGGCATATCACAAGCTTCTCCTCATTTACTTCGCCGAGAATTCTCACGGCTAAGCCTGGTCCGGGGAACGGGTGTCTTGCGGTAATAGCAGGAGGGATCCCGAGGGTCGATGCGACTTTTCGCACTTCGTCTTTGTAGAGGAGCCGCAAAGGCTCGATCAGCTTGAATTCTGTCCACTCGGGAAGTCCGGCAACGTTGTGATGAGTCTTGATTCTTGACGCAGGGCTTCCTGTGTGAGCGCTCTCGATTACATCTGGATAAAGCGTGCCTTGAGCAAGCCAATCGAACTTGCCATGTTCATTGGCGACCTCGGTGAAAACACGGACGAACTCCTCTCCGATGATCTTTCTCTTCTGCTCTGGATCCGCGATTCCTTTCAGTCGGTTCAGAAATCTCTCGGACGCTTCCACGCGGACGGCCTTGAGCTTCATGCGATCAAGGATTTCTCTTACACGCTCTGGCTCCCCTTTCCTCATGAGTCCATGGTCAACGAAAATGCACATCAGCTGGTCCCCCACAGCTTCATGGACAAGGGCTGCGGTTGTTGTCGAGTCGACTCCTCCGCTGACTGCGCAGAGAACGCGTTCCTTTCCTACTTTGCGTCTGATCTCAGCAATCATCTCCTTTGCGAAAGGAGCCACCTTCCATGTGGGCAGGCATTTTGCAACTTCGAAAAGGAAGTTTCGGATTATTTCCGTCCCTCTGACCGTGTGGGCAACCTCTGGGTGAAACTGCACTCCGAATAGCGACCGGTTCTTGTTTCTGATTGCAGCGTACTTGGCGTGCCCGGAATGTGCAATTGCTTCAAATCCGTGGGGAAGTTTCGCTGCGGAATCGGAATGGCTCATCCAGCATATGTCGTCATCTGGAAGTCCCTTGAAAAGGTCGGTATGCTCATCGAAGTGGACGGTGGTTCGTCCATATTCCTGCATTGGGGGGCGCTCAATCTTTCCTCCAAATAAGTCGACCATCAGCTGGAGTCC
>JBEKGZ010000082.1:0-6987 GCA_050012535.1 Bathyarchaeia archaeon
GAGGCCGGCTACGACTAGGAATCCTCCCGCCTGCGCGATCCTGTAATTCTCCAGCCCGATGCGTTTGAGATTTGATCTGATGTGCCGCTTCAATAGTCGAATGAGGAGTTGGCGGACCGGGTGGCTCTTCAAGGTGAACTCAGCAGTTGAGACCAGAACCACGCCAGACAAGACGAAAGCCTTCAGGTCACCACGTCAGTTTGTGCCATAATCGAGAAGACTCTTGCCGGGTGGAGCCTTGTATTTTGATTCATCCTCACGCGTTCCCTTTGAAGAGGGCCTCAGTTCTTCGAGGATCACGATCGCCTCGCCAAGGGGCATACCCATCAGCAAGGCCATCTCTTTCGCGGATATGCGTGGCTTCTCTAGGAGCACGCTTTTCTCCGCGTAATGCTTGTGGTGCTTGTACATGGGAAGCGCATGCACAGTGTCTGTGAGGATCTCCCAAAGCGTCGCCGCGTCATAGCCAGACTGAGATGACATTCCTGAGTCGCAAGCTATCAAACGGAGGCGACCGTTTAAGGTTTCAACCTTAACGCATGAGTCAGCGGTTGAGATCTCCCCCTCTCCCCCCAACTAGTGCCCATGCACGATCATACCTACATGCGATACCAAACAGAGAACCTATCCTCTACAGTAAACCTACTGAGCGTAGCTCGGAATGCATGTTGTGGACTTCTTGTCTTTTTTCCCGATGGGAACGTATTCGACGTTGGGAGTGCCGACATAGTCTCTCAGAGGACGCATCAGCCTGTTCAGCTCATACTGTTCGATTATGCGACTTGTCCAACCAGCCATCCGGCTACATGCGAACATCGTTGTGAGCATGTCGACCGGGATTCCAAGCGCATGTTACAGTGTGGCCGAGAACTCTATGTTCGGATGTAGATTCCGTTCCTTGGAAACAGCTTCCTCGACTTTCGCGGAAAACCCAAGCCAATGATCATTGTTCGTAACACAGAGACTGGGGAAGGCTGCGAAGGTGCGCGACCCTTGGATCTTCGCCTTTGTAGATCCTATGGCCGAACCCGAGTATCTTCTTGGCCTGTCTCAGACGATCCTTCCTCGACCTCAAGGATCAGTTGGTTCTAGAAAGGCTGTAGCATTCCTTTCGTGTGCAATCTAGAGCTATTCGAGTTCTTTCACAAAGGCGCCTGAAATCAAGGCCTGCTCGGTGAAATCGTACTCCTCAAAACCCTCGGAAGGCTTGAAGAGATACTTCTCCTCTCTGTAGTGTCTCCACATCTCCAACGGCGCAAGTCTCTTAGACATGTCTATGCGCGCGACATCAACACTGAGCACTCCTTTCTGAGATTCTATCTTCTCCTTGACAAATGCTCTCGCCTTGTCCCTACTGATGGAAAGCATCGACACAAGTATGTCGTCTTCTCCGAAAGAGTAGGCAACATACGTTGGAAACAAATCCACGGGATAGTTCAAGTGAAGGATGCGGTTGAACACATTACTCAACTCGCCCGAGGCTACGCGTACAGCCACCTGGTATCTCTCAAGCTGTTCAGGCCTGTCCTTAGGTGCTGGAAAGAAGACCGGTCTTAGAAGGGTAATTGTTCTTGTCTTCCTCGAGTTCGCAGCGGACGGAATCTTAGTAACAAGAACATCGGCGAAAGAATCGATGTCATTCACATCGTACATTATGCTAATGAAGTCCTTCTCTTCCTGTTGAGAAGCATAGAGAGGCGTGCAATCCTTATTGGATATCTTCTCCGAGTTGGCGAGGGCTCTTCTCCAGGTGTCGCTCAAGTCCTGCTTCGGGAATATCCGCAATAGGATCATCACAGGAGCTCAACTCCGAATAGATGCAAGCGTGACCAGTGAATATTAACGGTTTTTCCAAGGGTTGGCTGCGGGAAGCCAAGAGGGAAACGCCTCGATTCTTGTTCTTTGATAGAACTCGAACCTCCCCTGCACAGAGGCTACGGCTCCTTACATTCCCAACAGAACTGCAGGAGCTTGTGTCGCGCGACACAATCACGGCAACCCATGCCGAGACACTGGCGACGCTGGCAGATGACCCCGCACTACTCAAGGATGCCATCTTGAAGGTTACAGGGCAGAAGCTGACGACCAGGGAGACAGACCAACTCGTAGACGAACTCAAGAAGAAGCAGTCCCTCCGCGAACAGATCCTCAAGTACCTCGTCAGCGAGGACTTCGTACTGCAGGTCAAGTATCTCATGGATGCTCCGCTAGATCCCAGTTCTTGCCCGCTCTGCTCAGGTGCTGTTGTCTGTAAAGGGAATGGCGAGGAGGAGGGGCTAGTGTGCGAGTACTGCGGATGGAAGCACCCTTACCATCGCGGTCCTCTGCTTGAGCTTGTCGAGCGCATAAAAGAAGCACGTCAAACAGAAAAGGAACCACACGCGTCAGGGAGGTAGCGCAGTCGAAGTCACGAGCCTCCCCAACCCCTCTTTCTCGCATCAATTTGCTTGATTTCTCGACGATATGGACATAGCTCGAGGAACTCCGAGTATGAGGCCTTGCGATTACGGAGTAGTTTCACTTGTGAGCCCGTGTTAAATACCCGCTGACGCAACTCTCTCCCGATAAGCGTACGATCTTCCATCCCAGATAAGCAACGGGAGCGTGTGGATAGGGCTGACACCCAGGCTTTCAGAAATGGAGACATCATTCCTCAGCAACCAGCTGAAGCGAGCAGGCCATTTTCTGAGAGCCGGCGCCTTAGACCGCATATCCGACTACAACCAGCGATTCTCCTCAGCAAGCGACGTCTACGACGCACTCCTCTCGAACCTTATCATCCAAGACTTCAGCGCCGAACGGGCTCGCGAGACCGCTTTGAAGCTCTTCGGTTCTGAGCGGGTGAAGTTCGCCGCAGTGGATGGAACCGAGTACGCACGCAACATGTTCGATCTGATCATCTTCTTCGGTGGCGCCTACGTCTCCTTCGGCACGGTAACATTCCACAAGGGCGTCAAACCATCAGTGGAGCACGCCGGCAAGCTGCTTGAGCATGGTCGGGGTATCTCAAGCTGTGTGCCGCTGTATGTGAATGAGGTGTCTGATGTCGATTCGATGATCGACATGATTGGTGGTAAGAAGCCTCTTGACGATAAGGCGATCTTCGACAATTCACGAATCGCCGACTGGATAATGGCCTTCTCAGAATTCTACCTCGCCTACAGGCTCATCATCGACGAGGACGTGCGCATCCTTCTGATGGACCGGACCCTCTCAGGCGAGCACTCCGCTCTCCTCAGCGACACTGCGCATGGTCAGAGGCTCAGAGAGAAGTCAGGCCTCTGCGGCTTCGACCTCGACGACCAACCAGTACGAATGGAGGAGATGATTTACTGCCGCCACCGATTCGTCAACAGGGCGCTCGATCTTCCGCCGCCCAGAGGCGATTACCTGAGACCGCGCCTTCTCTACGAACTCGAAACCGCAACCTCGCTCACACTCGACGAGCTCTGCGGGCGGCTCCACCTTGAACACGCCGACTGTAAGCGCAGAGCCAAGAAGATCCTAGATGGCCTCCAGAAGGCTGAGCTCGTTCAGTCGACAGGCTCCAGCTACGCTCTGAAAGAGGAGTACCGGAATAGCTGGGAGCGAATGAAGAAGCTCACATGCACCATCGGCGACCGCCTATTCCTTGATCAGCCCTTAACCGAGTGGCCTAACCCCATGATGATCACGAAAGCCGGCAAACCAACTTGGCTAACGACGGTCGACATGGCGTTCCTGACACTCTTCTGTCTCAACATGATCATCGAGGAGTGCTGGAAGAGGCCGGTTCTACTCATCGGGCTCACGAAGGACACGGCCGCACGAGACTTCCAACGTCAGGTAGTCAAGATCTGTAGTCGCGAGCATATGTGGAAGCTTGACCTCTCAAGCGAGGCTCTGGAGAATATCCCTAGAACTGATAGGATGTTCCTTCAGTCCGCGTCTGTTCACAACTGGGATAAGCTGTCGGTTCCGTGGGCGCTCGTCGAGTACGACACCGCCTTCAAAACCATGGTCCCCGAACTACGCAACGACAAAATGCCCAGGAGAGACGGATTCGTGAGCGGCGCCGTCCAGAATAGAGTCAACTCCGAGCGCCTGTTCCTTAAGTCGTATGTTCAACTTGCCCAGGCTGAGCAGGACCCGAAGCTGCGCAGCAATGTGCTGCTCACAGACCGGTTGGTTTATCCGGAATTCGATTTGGATCATGTATGTGAGCTTTCCCACGAGTATGGCGGCGTCGAGGAGAAGGTGAAGCCCATACTCTTCTCGAATAAAGAGGCGCGCAATGATATCCAGAACCTCGTCATGGTTATGCTAGCCGCGATGACGAGCACAAGCATACCGGAAGCTTTCGGTCATAATGTGCCTCTCTTCATTGCGGATAACGTGGCGAAGTGGCATACGCGCGAGTTCACGAGAATCGTCGAGACGACGAGGGATTGGATTATGACGAACCATGACCTACGCGAGTTCGTCTTCTACATGAGCACGTTTAGAGAAAGGAGAGCTGAATTTGAATCAACGAGAAGAGGACATTAACAGATACTTCACAGACTTCGACGGAAGATTCAAAGCGCGTGTAGCGATGGTTCGTCCACGTTACGGCCCATCGCCCGAGACTACGCAGATTAGCACCACCGCTCGATACGAATGCACCGTGAAGGCCGAGTATCAGAGAGACATCATGCGCCTGGTCGAAGAGGGCATGATACTGGCCGTCAGAAACTTCCGCGCAACGAAGAACGAAGGCGAGAGATACACTCTCGCAGAGATCGCCAGTATCAGACCAGAGCATTTTGGGTTGCGTGGCCTGTCAGACCAGAGCTATTACCCGATGCAGTTCGAGATTATCCAGCAGTCGGTTCGCGACTGGGACTCCAACGACAGATCCACTATGATGATCCAGGTCCAGGCAATCCCGATCAACTACGACTTGGTCATCACGGGCAAGAGCGAACCAGAATACGTGAAAGGATTCTCCTATCCAATTGTTGGAGAGGAGACACACATCCTCAACCAAGACATGATCCACCAGATGTACAATCGGAGAATACTCGAAGAGATGGGGGTCGACTGGAGGAAACTGAAAACAACCGATGTAGCCCGGCAGGATCCACGTCTTGGTGTCATCAAGATGTTTGAATCTGAGAAGACCAGGGTTCCGATCTACGTGAACTTCGAGAACCTGCTACGCTACCATTTCGGGGTTTTCTCGTTCACGGGTGGCGGAAAATCCAACCTGCTCTCGAACGTTCTACGTCGCCTGATCTACCACACCAAGGACACGAAGGTGGTGATCTTTGACATCTCGATGGAGTATCCGTTCCTGCTCATGGACGTGTTCGCCGACAAATCGATTCCATCCAAGATAGTTCTGGAAGACCCGATCAAAGACGCAACTCAGCTGTACGACTCGCTCGTGAAACCGAGAGAGTTCGAAAAGGACGAGCGACCAGTCAAAGCCTTTCAAAACATAATGGAACTATGCAGGGTTGAGCGGTACGTCAAGCCCAGGTTCGTGGTCCCGCGCTACACGGACATCCTATCCGCGATCGGCACGATGGTGAGCGAAAGCTCAGGCAAGCAGGTCTACCTTGAGGCACTCGATGCCATATCATCAGCAGTCGCCGAATACATGACGAATGAGAATCGAAACGAACTAGATGAGATCGACGAGGAGTTCGTTGCATTCCTGGACACGGAAGCGCAGGGGGCCGTGGAACGATACAAAGTCAGCGAGAAGAGCAACGTATACGGCTGGGCAACATCACGAAAAGAACTCCTAGACGCCATTACCAGGGGCGACGCTGAGAAAGGCAGGCCAGGACTGACAACTGAGAAGATACACCACCTCCTTGAGGGACCGACCCGTCTCGTTTGCCTCTCCATCTCTGACCCTGTGACAATCAAGCAACTAGCCGTAGATTTGACTAGAGTGACGCTTTGGAATCGCAAGCGGAAATTCAAGGTCAAACCATGGATCCTCTTCGTGTTTGATGAGGCCCAGGAGTTTGCTCCTGCACCTTCCGAGGCCCGTGGAATCGAGCGTGAATGCACAGACGCCGTTGAGACACTCCTCAGGCAAGGCCGCAAATACGGACTTGGCGGATGCATCTCGACGCAGCGAATCGCCTACCTCAACACGAACGCGCTTCAGCAGCTTCACACGTACTTCGTTGGCACTTTGCCCCGCCAGTATGACCGCGGCTTAGTCAGTACAACATTCACAATTGACCCAAGCATACTCGAGAAGACTCTCGAGTTCTCACCAGGCCGGTGGTTACTGTCGAGCTACATAGCAACAGGAATGGAGAACGTGCCGATCTTCATTACGGCAGACAATGCAGAGACAGAAATCAAGAGATACCTAGAAACCCTGTAGAACCGGATGAAATGGTTCAGAATACGGCTTCGTGAGTGGAGTCGATGGCCATCTCTTTCCATAAGCGAGCGATCCTTCTTCCAATTCTCGATAATATCCATGAGGCCTATCGTGAGTATTCTTCTGATGCCGTCAACCTGCTGTTTTACTTGCTGTGGTTGAGCGATTAGAAAATCGACTCGGTCACTTTGGGACCTGTTTCCTGGGGTTTGTCTGATTGGTTGTGTTCGTAGCTGGATCGGTACGATCGTTACCCTTTGCAGTGCTTTGGCTTTCAGTCGCTCTTGTATCCTCATATGCCAGCTGATTTGATTTGGAACTCGATACCTGCGACAAGAGAATCGACGCTGACGGTCTGCCGAGCAAGCCATGTACCTCGCAGTAGTGCACGATCTCGCTGACCCTGCCTCTCCTTGCTCCGAGAAGGGTTGTCATCTCACGTCCGCAGAGCGGGCATCGCATGTAAAGCCTACCTAACCCTCGGTGTGCTCGACCTGCTTTCGAATTGGTTTGCTAGGTTCATAGCTGTTCCTTTGAACGATTGATGCATGCAATGATAATGTGCATACGGTGAGTTCCAAGTGAACCGAGTTTCGCGACAATTGTAGGGGTCGCCC
>JBEKGZ010000083.1:0-6966 GCA_050012535.1 Bathyarchaeia archaeon
TATATTCGACGCCGGGGAAGAGTCGGACGATCGAGTTGAGGTCTATCTTCTGTTTCAGCGTGGCCGATGCGACGACGTTCTCTATATTGATGTACGATTCATGTTTGGCCAGAGAGCGCACCTTAGTGATGTCCAAGGTGCACTTTATGAAGGAAGCCTATATGAATACGGCTTAAGGGTGCACACAAGAAGCTCCTGAACCCCTAGTTGAGCGCGATTGGCCGCACGATGAATGGGGTCGTCGAGCTCATACTGCGGGCAACTGAATTTGAGCCCTCATTTTTGCTCGTCGGGTCTCCTGGTGCGTACAGCCACAAGTATTAGGTCACCTTTTATAGTAGTCTTGCCCCTTGCGTGACCAGTATACTGGAGATCTTACTGCGTGGATGACGGGAGGGCTGCGTGGCTCGTGCCGATTATCGCGGCGAGTATCATCTTTCGTATAACTAGATAATAGGGACGGTGGAAAGCGAAATGGGTTATGAGAATCGACGCTATGGTGCCCCGAGGCAAATGACGAAAGTCAAATGCTCCGATTGCGGCGCAGAGACGGAAGTGCCGTTTGTGCCGACGACGGGCAGACCAGTCTACTGTAGAGACTGCTACCAGAAGCACCGAAGGTATTAGGCAAACAGCCTAGAACCGATATTGACCGGAATTTCTTCATTTTTGTTCGTCCTCAAATGTGCATCCTCAATTGTTTCCTGATCTAGATCTACGACGATTAGCTCTGCCGACGTGCCTGTACCAGAAGCGGCCGATCCACATGTCGGATAGGCACGGGGCTCTCTCCAACTGAACGAATCTTCTACGTTGGACACTACCAAACGAATCACCTTGACGAAGAAAAATGAGGAACGTCCGAGACGTAGCGAAAACGCGAAGCGTATTATAGCCGAACAGCGGCACTGGGCGGGCAGTGTGTCAATTGGCAGAAGAAGAAGACGAAGAGGAAGAAGAGGAAGAAGACGAAGAGGACGAGGAAGCCTGGCAGCGCGGACAAGACCTCGTGGCTGTCGGAAGTGTTAAACCTGCAATAGCGACACTAGATCTACACGTGATTTCTGTGCCGAAAGCGAAGAAGAAACCAAAGAAGAAACCAAAGTAACCAAAGAACCAAGGGGTTCCTTTGCGGCGACGAGAGGGTTCAAGTAAGTAAGTTAGCAGTGCCGCGAAAGCTCTTCCACAGAAACCCAGCCGCCCCAAGGAACCTACCCATGTTTTTCTATGTTGCGGCGTCCTCGGGCTTGCACCTCGCAGCAAGACTAGGATCGGAGCAGCGGACTCACGCTTGTCAAATTCTGGAGTAGGGGGGCCGCTTCTTAGTTCTCTTGTGACAGAAACCTGAGAACTAAAGCGAACGAGAAGCAGGCAATGAACGCCGAACGATACTCTGGTCCAGCGAAAAGTGAGCAGTAGTTTTCCATTGTTTGGGCGGTTTGAGTCTCATCGGTGGGCCGTGAACGATTCCCGGCATAGACATTAGACAATGGCAATTAACCCTAGTGCTATGACAGCTATGACTACGTGTGGGAAGTCGCAAAGCAATGTCAACGGAATCAGAAGCTAGGGCACGTCTATTGTTCCAATGTCTTGATAGCCAATCTTTAAGGACGGGTGTTCGCTTGGTTATGAATCATGGCTAATTACGACAGTCTAGTGCGTAACGTCCTTTCTTCAACCCTTGCGATTCAGTCAGGTGATGACGTCATTGTCGAAACGTGGGATCATGGCTTACCCATCGCAGCAAATTTCATTTATCGACTTCGCGAGCTAGGCGCACGCCCAATGCTATTGCTTGAGCACGAGAAAGCATTCTGGAGATCTGTCGAATCACTTCCAGAAGATAAGCTGGGCAAAGTGGGTGAACATGAATGGGCTGCGATAGAGAAAGCTAAGGGATACATCTTCATCCCCGGCCCAGATGAGTTCTCCAAAGTCTGGAAGAACCCTTCAAAGTTCAGGGCGTCTACTAGCTACAATGAGGAATGGTATGAGAGAGCCAAAAGATATCGGCTGAAAGCCGCCCGGATTGGCTTAGGCTATGCCACCCCTAATCGAGCTCGCTCATACAGGCTTTCGCTCGCCGCGTGGCAGCGAATGGTAATCGCCGCATCCACTGTCGATTTCGCTGCGTTGAAAGACCAAATCACTAAACTCACTCCTTCGCTGAAGAACGGTGAAGTTAAGATTACTTCCCCCAATGGAACAAACTTGAATCTCCGACTAGCAGACCGAGAAGCTTACTCGGAAGATTGCATAATTGACGCTGAAGATTTGGATCACGGAAGAAACGTAGCCAACATCCCCGGCGGCAACATCCTAGTATGCCCGGATGAAATGTTTGCTGAGGGAAGGGTTGTCTTTGATAGGCCAACTCCATACATGGGCAAGTGGGTGGGCGGAATCCGCCTAGGCTTCAAAGATGGTGTACTGGTCAACTATCAGGCGCGCCAAAACGGTGACCACTTCAAGGCAAGCTACGAGAAAGCGTCAAGCGAAAAGAACAGGATCGCAGCTATTGGTATAGGCTTGAACCCTAAAGCACGCATGGGCTTCCTACAGGACGGCATAACTGTAGGCGCAGTCACCGTTGCAATTGGCGGCAATGATGATATTGGCGGAGCAAACAAGACTGATTTCTATTTCCCAGGTGTCCTCACGAAGGCCACACTAACCATCGACGGAAACACAATCGTTCAAAATGGTAAACTGACCGCGTGAACAATAGTCGGGAAGAATGGGGGGAAGTTGAGTTGTCGGTTAATATTGGCAGGATTATGGGGATTCCAGTAAGGATTCACTATACACTGTGGTTTGTGTTTATCCTGATCGCTTGGTCGCTCGCTTATGGCTACATGCCCAGCCAGTATCCCGGACTCGGCGTTGTCACCTACTGGGCAATCGGGATTGCATCGGCGATAATTCTCTTTGCTTCAGTTCTTGTCCATGAACTATCCCATTCCTATATTGCGAAGAAGAATGGGCTTCCGATAGGCAGAATCACGCTCTTCTTCTTTGGTGGGGTCTCAGAGATGACCGAGGAGCCTCAGAATCCAAGCTTGGAGGTTCGTATGGCCGCCGCAGGACCACTAATGAGCTTTCTCATTGCTGGCGTCTTAGGGGCTCTCTGGTACTTGGGAGGCCTCGCGAAAGCGCCCGTTGCAGTGACGGCGACGATCGGATATGGTGCTCTAATAAACGCTGTCTTGGGTGTCTTCAACCTGTTACCTGCCTTTCCGCTGGATGGGGGTAGAGTATTCCGTGGGAGCATTTGGAAGCGCTCGAACAACCTCATCTCAGCCACAAGGACCGCAACGCGTGTCAGCGAGGCTATCTCCCTCCTCATGATGCTGGGAGGATTTGTGGCAATAATCATGGGAGACTTCGTGAGTGGCATATGGGTAATCTTCCTCGGCTGGTTCATCAGATCCGGAGCCGAAACGAGCCTGAGGCAGACACTGGTCGGTGAAACCCTATCTGGCGTTACGGTTGGTGACATCATGACACGAGATGTGCTGACGGTTCCTTGTAATATCACAGTTCAGCAACTTGTGTCCGAATACTTCCTTGTACATCCCCATGGTGGCTACCCTGTTGTTGAGGGCAAGCAGGTGCTAGGCATAGTCACGATGCAGTGCGTGCGGTCAGTCCCGAAGGAGAAAAGGGAAACAGCTGCGGTCAAAGAAGCGATGATTCCCTGCGAAAAAGTGGTAACAGTGAAACCTTCAGTATCCGCCCTAGATGCACTGAACACCATGGCTCGCCAGAATGTAGGAAGACTTCTGATACTCGATGGGCCACAACTGCTCGGCATTGTGACTCGAGGAGACTTGATGCGGGCAATTCGAACAAGACAGGAACTCGGAGGGTAGTCGCGAGAGAAAGAGAAAATCGGCGTTCTATTTTTCCACATGAGAGGTAATATGTAGCTGCCATGCCAAAAGTCACAAGATCTGGGAACTGTATCGCCGAAGCTATTCCGTAGACTAGTAGTCTTGGCAAGATGCTCGAAATGAAAGAATGTGAACTCATTATCCAGGAAGCTTTGAGGGAAGAACGATCTTCCTTGCTGATAGACGAGGCTTACCGAATATGCAACCTTCATCACATCCCTACACCGAAATTTCAAGTGGTCATCCGTTTGCAAGAGGCCGTTGAGAGGGCAAACGAAATTGGATATCCTGTAGCTTTAAAGATCATTTCTCCTCAGATTCTACACAAATCGGACGTGGGTGGGGTCGTCCTGAACGTTGGGAATGAGAAGGAGCTCAGGACGGAATATGAAAAGCTGGTTGCCGAAGTCAATAGGAGAGAACCGTCAGCGAAGGTCACAGGAGTTCTAGTTGAAAAAATGATGGTTCCTTCGACCGAGGTTATAGTTGGAGGAATAAGAGATAGCCAATTTGGCCCCGCGGTTATGTTTGGAATGGGGGGCATGTTCACCGAGGTGTACGATGATGTCGCATTCCGCGTAGCCCCCATCGACAGAGTGGACGCTCTAAACTTGATTCATGGACTAAAAGGGTCGAAAGTACTAGAGGGAATCAGAGGAAAGCCCCCAGCAGACCTAGATTCGGTAATCAACGTGTTGACCAACGTTTCAGACCTAATGATAGAACATGATGCGATAACCCAGCTGGACCTGAACCCAGTGATCGTCTATTCAGACGCAGTGTGCGCCGTTGACTCTCGGATCATTCTAAGGGAAACAGGAGATGTCTAGCATGGACCTAGACCCCTTCTTCAAGCCCAAGTCCGTTGCGGTGATCGGAGCTTCCAGGGAACCCCGAAAGTTTGGCCATGTCATCTTCAAGAACTTCGTGGAATCCGAATTCAAAGGGAAGGCGTATCCGGTCAATCCGAAAGCCGAGACCATACTGGGCCTCAAGACATACCCTAGTGTGAAGGAAGTCCCTTCTGAATTGGATCTGGCAGTGATTGCAGTCCCAGCACCGATGGTTCCTCCTGTAATCGATGAATGCTTGTCGAAGGATGTCAAAGCGGCAATAATAATCTCTGGAGGATTCAAAGAGGTTGGCGAGAAAGGAGAAGAACTTGAGCTTGAAATTAGGGAAAAGATCAGGGGCAGCGGGCTAAGGATTATTGGTCCAAACTGCATAGGAGTATACGACCCAATAAACCACATAGACACGCTGTTTCTACCTCGATACAGGTTGAGACGACCGAAGGAAGGCCCAATAGCCTTCATATCGCAAAGTGGCGCCTTCGGTTCCGCAGTACTCGACTGGGCTGCTTCTCAGGATATTGGGATCAGCAAATTCATCAGTATTGGAAACAAAATCGACGTGGATGAAGTTGACATATTAAACTATCTAGTCGATGACTCGTTGACAAAGTGCATCACGGTTTATGTAGAAAGCATAAGCCGAGGCAGGGAGTTTCTAAAAGCATCCTCCAGAGTCGCCAAGAATAAACCCTTGGTCGTGTTGAAGGGAGGTGTGACGAACGAGGGAGCCAGCGCATCCCTATCCCACACAGGGTCTCTCGCAGGATCTGCAAAGGTTTGCGCCGGGGCGTTCAAGCAAGCCGGGGTAGTACAAGCGCAAACTGTAGACGAACTGCTCGATTACGCGCGAACGCTCGCATACCAGCCGCTACCTAAGGATCAGAAGGACATCGCCATAGTCACCAACGGAGGAGGATTCGGGGTAATAAGCACCGATGAGGCCTCAGGACTCGGCCTCAAGTTGGCGAAATTCAATCCGGAGACCGTGAGAACTCTAAGGGAAAAGCTACCGGAATACGCGACAGTGCATAACCCATTAGACCTCGTAGGCGACGCTGACGTAGAGCGTTACAGGTCGGCATTGGACGCCGTTTCGTCAGACCCGAACGTTGGAATAATCCTTGTAATCGTGCTTCTTCAAACATCCTTCATTGAATCTGACGTAGTTGACGCCATAACCGAATCCCAAGTAACCTACGGCAAGCCGACAGTCGTATGCACTATTGGAGGAGAGTTCACTCAGATACTGGTCAAAATGCTGGAAGAGAATCGAATACCCTCGTACCCGACTCCTGAGAGAGCCGTTAACGCGATAAACGCTTTGATTCAGTACGCCAAAGCCCTTGAAGACATAAACAAGAAACAGCAATTGAACGAGCGCGGAACAGCATAGGCCGATCGAGTGACGAAACGGAACACAACTTGCCGTTGGCCCTCTCCCTCATGAAGCCTTACGAGTGATCTGTTGACTCGGGGTACAGATCCTGTCTACTCTCAACCGTTGTGATTCAAACCCGCTGATAGTACCGCGTCCACGAATCAGGTGGGAAGAGAAGGCTACATTCAACCCCGGCGGAGTCCTTGAGGACCGTACATTTCACTTGTTCTATCGGGCAGTGGATACGAATGGTATTTCCTCGATAGGATACGCTGCGCTAAGCACGGATATGAAGACAGCTGAGAGGCCTGACCACCCGATCCTGGCTCCAAGTGAGGGGTGGGAGGAGCTTGGGTGCGAAGATGCGAGAATCACGCGGATCCGCAATACGTACTATGCACTGTACACCGCCTATTCGAGGAGAGGGCCAAGGATCGCATTGGCAACGAGTTCCGATCTCAGTAGATTCAAAAAGATTGGGCTGATCGGACCTGACCTAGTCAACAAGGACGCCGTGCTGTTTCCTGAGACCATCAGAGGGAGCCTTGCTATGATTCATCGAATCGAACCCTCAATGCAAATCGCGTATTTTGACAATCCACAATTCGAGAACCTCTCTGACCCCTCGCTCAGATCTCAGTACTGGACGGAATACCTTCGCAATCTCGATGCACATACGATAATGAAGCCGCAGGAGTGGTGGGAGAAGAGGAAGATAGGAATTGGCCCGCCCCCAATAAGAACGCCCGAAGGATGGCTGATGATCTATCATGGCGTTGACGACAACTACGTCTACAGAGCTGGCGCGGCCCTGGCGGACCTAGATGATCCTCAGAAG
>JBEKGZ010000084.1:0-10630 GCA_050012535.1 Bathyarchaeia archaeon
ATGCGGCCTCACCCAACGTGCATTGGCCTCTTCACAGCTGTGACCCTAGACCTTCTGGCGCGGGTCTGGGTTGCAGACGGGTTATTGAGGGTAGTGGTCTTTGCCCGATTCAAGTCTCTTCGCGTATGCTGGAGAAGACCATCTCAAACGCAAAGAAGAACCACGTGACCGTCGAGGCTTTAGTGAGTAACGGAACTGCGATCAAGCTCGATGATGGAATCGTAGATCTGGTTTTCCTGAGTCATGTCTTTCATGAGGTCGCTAACAGGCCAAAGGTCCTCAGCGAGTTTCTGAGGATCATGAAACGATCCGGAAGGCTGGTCATCCTTGAGAAAACTCGTGGCGGACCGCTCGCATGGGCGTCAGGCCCCCCAATCATCGATCAGAACGAACTGATTCGAGAGTTGGAACAGGCTGGGTTCAGACTCACCCAAACAATCCCGCGTGGAAGCAATTCAATAGTGATCGGAAAGAAGCCCTAGCCTCAAGCCGTATTCACTCGAGCTTCGTGAACTGAGACTTGTCAGCGCCGCAGAGCGGACAGCGCTATCCCTCCGGAAGCTCGCTGAAAGCTGTCTCAGGCTGCACGCCATTGCTTGGGTCGCCCTCAGCTGGATCGTAGATATAGCCGCAGACATTGCACTGATACTTGCTCGTGTCAGCCATTGTCTGAACCTCAACTGCTTGCAGCCACGATATTTCAGATAGAAAAAGCCTTCTTGCAAGCAAGACCAACCTTCCGTGGCGGAAAAGGTTAGTCGGGTTAGAGGCGAAGCTTCTCAGTAGAACACGAGGCATTTCCTGTGGATGAGAAAACGCGTAGCACAGTTCAGGCGATCTTTGCACTACTATTCTGGGGATCCACGATCGCCTTCTCGAGGAGCCTCGCAGAGAAACTTGGAACGGTGACGTCTGCGTCCTGCATTTTCTTGCTGGCAGGCAGTCTCTCCTGCGCGTATCTCATCGTCTCGCACCGGCTTCAAAGGATCGTTCGTGTCTCCAGATTCTACCTCTTCGGATGCGGCATCTTGTTCGTCGTTTACATGGCGAGCCTTTATCTGGCGATTGGAACTGCAACGAATCGTCTACAGACGCTTGAAGTGGGCCTCGTCAATTACCTGTGGCCGAGCCTGACTCTTGTCATGACGATTCCTATTCTCAGGAGCAAGGCTCACTTCACATTGATCCCCGGGTGCCTTCTCGGATTCGGCGGCGTACTGCTTGCCTCCGCACAATTTGGCGAATCGTGGGAGACATTTGTTGGGAATCTCGGAAGCAACTGGGCTCCATACATGCTTGCTTTGGTAGCAGCAGTCTGTTGGGCGCTCTACTCGAACCTAACCCGACGATGGGCAAAAGACGTGGAGAGTGGGGCGGTGCCTGTGTTCCTTCTCGCTAGTGGATTAGTGCTCGTCGGATTGCGCTTCCTGTTTCCGGAGCGAACTGAATGGACAAGTCAGTCAATGCTTGAACTTGCCTACATGGCAGTCTTTCCCACAATCCTTGCCTACGCATTCTGGGATTCGGCAATGCGAAAAGGAAATGTGACTCTAGTGGCCTCCCTGTCGTATCTTACTCCTCTCCTGTCGATCATCATTGGAACCCTGTACCTTGGAGTAGGAACTGGATGGAATCTGTGGGCCGGCTGCCTGCTCGTAATCGCAGGTTCGATAACATGCAAACTGTCAGTCAAAGAAGACGACTAAAGTGTTTTTCTCCAGGAATCAACTGCCATGATTCCTACTTTTGCTGAACGTGAACCAACATCGCATCTATCGTTAAGCTAATCCTAGATAGTCGCCAACCATGATCTGGATGGATTTCACATGCGAGCAGGATGGTCAGTTGGGTTCGAGAAGAAGGGAACTCTCAAGATCTCAACAATTGGCAGAAGAACCGGCAGGAGGCATTATGTGACTACATGGTTCGCCGTAGATAGTGACGGAAGGCTCTTCGTTGCAACACAAGACACGAGGAGAGACTGGGTTAAGAATGCGATGAAGAACCCGTCCGTCGAGATTACGATCGGCGGGGCAACACACAGAATGAAATTACTCCCACTGGAGACGGACTCGGATAGGCAATATGTCAATGATCTCTACGCGAAGAAATACCTGTCCGCCAGACTTGGTCGACTCCTGAAGTTGAAGGGATTCGCTCACTACGGGGCTTTCGAGCTGCAGCCCTAATGATTCTGCGACTGTGACTGCGAGTTTGCCTTCCTAGAGAAGGCCTGTTTCGGAGCTCTTGTAGCCCCTAGGAAGGGGACCCCGACTTGTTGGTAAGGTACAGGCCCACGAGTATCATCCCGATACCAACAAAAGAGATCGGCTGAATGTTCTCCGCAAGGAATAGCCATCCGATAAACACCGCAACCATCGGAATCAGGAAACATGACAAAGCGAGAACCGTGACATCTTCCTCTCTTATCATGAATAGCCAAAGGAACAGGGCTATGCCGCTATTGAAGATCCCTAAATAGAGAACCATCATCAAGTAGGAAGGCGCTAATGGGAACGAGAAGCCCCCCACACTCAGAGCCAACGGTGCGACGATAACAGCGCCGAGAGCTTGCTGAATCACGCTCGCCAGAACCGGGTCCACATCGCTCAAACTCTTCTTGTAGTAGACGATTGCAACAGCCCAAAGGAAAGCCCCAAGCAACAATAACACGTCCCCGATATTTGCAGAGGCTTGAATCGAGCCTGCTCTTTCAACCGAAAGCACAACGACGCCGGAGAAGCCCACAAATGCCCCTAGAAGCCTCAAAGGCTTCGCCTCACTGCTCAAGAACAAAAGGCAGAGACAGAACACGAACAGAGGCTGCGTATAAGTTAGGATTGCGCTTATCCCCGATGTCTCATAGACTAATCCCCAGTACATCGGGACAATTGACGAAGTGTTGACTGCAGCCAACACAAGCAGCCTTGGGATTGCTCTCCTGTCCATCCGGATCTTCTTTCGCGCATGGACAAGAAGTGGAGACAAAACAAGCGCCGACAGCACGAACCTTTGGAGCGCAAAGTTCAACGGATCAACATAGGTGAGCGCGACTTTCATGACAGACCAGCCAGAGCTCCAAACGAAGACCACGAAGAGAAACAGGATCCAATTCCTGGAATGCTTCAAAGACATGTTGCCTTCTATGTTGGCCCTTCTTGTTGGTCCTCACGCAAGCGCTGAGTGCTCTTGGCAAGCGCCTCTGCAACTAAGGCTTTTCGTCGAGTATTGAATCTCTGCAGATTGCACATTTTGTGGAATGAAGTCAGCAAGATTCAACGTTTCGTTATATACCCATGGCGTCGTCAGAAAACAGTCAAAGCCACGAGCCCTATGATGATTCCAGCAGCTATCGCGAATATTGTGAATCCTGGAATCCTGCGATTGCTCTCCGTCATGGACGGTGTGCCCGCTGTTGCGGTTGATGAGAGAGTGGAAGATTGGGTGCTTGTCAGTTTGTGGTAGAACTCGCCTGTAGAGCTGAACTGGTCAGCGAGTATGTTCTGTGTTGCGGCTTTCTGCACAAGGGCATTGACTTCACTGTACGATAACTGCGCAGTACTCGTATCGTAGTCGATGTAGCTGAAGAAGTACATTGTCCAGAATGGTGACATGTAGTCTATGCCTCAATGTGCCGGATCTGGATACAGGTTTGCGTTCGCTTCGAATCCTTGAGAGAAAATATCATGAAGCTTATGCCTTTCCTCGATCAGTTGTAGTGGGTAGGTTGGAATTCATGTCACTGGTTCTCAGCGAGACAGATGGTCACCTTGGCGTCATTACTCTGAACAACCCGGCGAAGCGCAACTCCCTCAACGCCTCACTCATCTATGACGTGTTCAAAGCATTGGATAAGTTTGAAGCGTCTGACATCCGCGTGATGATCTTGCGTGCCCCACCGGGTGCAAAGGTCTGGTCCGCCGGCCACGACATTAACGTGGGCCGGTAATTGCCATGATTGAGGGGAGCGTCTGGGGCGGAGGGTGCGATTTGGCGCTTACCTGCGATATTCTGGTCGGATGTGAAACCACATCCTTCACCATTACTCCTGCAAAGATCGGGATTCCCTACAACGCCTCAGGCTTGATCCACTTCATCAACATCCTTGGACTCAACAAAGCGAAGGAGAAGTTCTTCACCGCAGAACCCATCAGCGCCTCTGACGCGCTTAACGCAGGCATACTGAACTACCTCGTCCCAACCGCCGACCTTGAACGCTTCACACGCGACTTGGCCGGCAAGATCCTGACGAATGCTCCATTGGCTGTTCGAGCCTTAAAGGAGCAATTCCGTTTGCTCTCAAGAGGTCATCCAATCGACGCTGAGACCGCTGAGGAGATCCAAGCAATACGTCGTCGCGTCTACGACAGCCAAGATTACGGAGAAGGCATTCGAGCCTTCCGTGAAAAACGACCACCGCGGTTTCAAGGCAAATAGTCGCTATGTCGCAAAAGCTTTGTGCAAAGCGGAGTCTAGGCCGGTATCTTGGTTCCAGGATTCAGCACATTGTTCGGATCGAATATTCTCTTTATCGCTGTCATGAGCGCGATCTCTTCTTTCGTAAGGGACGTTGTGCTCTTCATCCTGATCAACTAAGGAGTAACCTGCGCCTCATTCGAGCCAGCATTGCTTGATTCCCTCAACTCGTGGAGCTAGAAGCTCTAATGGGAAGCCCACCGTTGCGTTCGTGTGCCCCATGATCTGCAGTCTGCACGTTTCACTTTCTGTGAGGATGGTCGTACCTGTCTCGATTTTGTTCTTATTGCGGAGTTTCGAAGCGATTTCACTGCTGATGGTATAGTTTTCTTTGAAGGTGCCCCAGACACCTGCGCCCCCGCAACAGTCATCAATTTGCTCAGTCTCTACACCCGCTGCCTGAAGGAGTTCTCTGGTTATCGAGGCTGTCGCAAGCGTCTTCGATAAGCAGCAGACGTGGTACTTTGCTTGTTGTTTTTGTCCGTCTTGAAAACGAAGGTTTCCGTTCTTGTATTCTCGGTGGAGGAATTCGGCGATATCAATCACTGCACCAGACACGACCGAGAGATTCGGGTCGTCCACGAACGTCTTGTATCCATCTTTGAGTAGGTAAGCAGCAGCGAGTGAGGTGCACAAGATGCGAATGCCGTCATGCGCGTAAGGCGCCAGATGCTCGATGTTGTATTCGGCTAACTCGCGAGCTTTGCCCAGCATGCCATATTCGACGGCTGGCATCCCGGACTCTTTTTGTGGCGGAAGAATTACTTCGTACCCAAGATGTTCGACGAGAGCTACGACCATTTTGCCCACGGTGGGATCATTGTAATTTGCATAGGAATCCACGAAATACACAATCTTCTTCGATCTCGGGGTCATCGGATGATTCCTGAACCATGACTCAAAAGATTCTGTATGAAAGGATGGGAAGAGAGCTCGTGAATCGATGTGAGTGATCCATTGCATGAGCTTCCTTACGACGCGCCTTCGTAACGTCCAGTTCGATATCGGAGCGATTTTACTTGCAAACCGATCGAACGTCCCGTAATTGGCGAAGATTCTCTGTCCAAGCGTTAGGGCACTCGCCCCTTTCTGCTTAAGGTATGCGTGTCGTGCGTGAGAATTCAAATCTGGTATTGGGATGCCTGCTGGGCACACGGCGACGCAGCGCCTGCATGAATAGCATAGGTCGATTAGTTCTTTGAAATCTGGTGAGTACGGTTCGATGTTGCCAATGCCTTGAACCAGTGATTGGATGAGGATCATTCTGCCTCTGCTGGTTCTCGAATCTTTGAAGGCGGACGCGACATTGGATGTTGGGCAGACAGCGTTGCAATAACCGCACCGAATGCAGCGTAGCACGTGGCTCTGAATTGGGCCTACGTCATCTACGAATTGTTCTCGGTCGGTAGTATAAGTCACAGTGGTCGCCTAAGGGTTGAAGAACTTTCCTGGATTCATGATGTTGTTTGGGTCAAGCAGTTTCTTGATTTCCTTCATTAAAGCCAGTGAGCTGCCATGTTCAAGTTCCATGAATTGCTTCTTTTCGAGGCCAATGCCATGCTCTCCCGATGCGACACCACCGAGCTGGATCGCGTAGCCTACTATCTCATCGTTCGTTCTCAGGGCTCTCTCCCAAAGCTCTTTGTCTGCTCGATCTGCCATGATGTTCGGGTGAACATTTCCGTCGCCACTATGTCCGAAACAGGCCAGTTTGACATTGTTCTTTGCGGCAATTTCATACGCTTGCCGCACCATTTCAGTGATCTTTGAGACTGGGACAACGATATCTCCGATGATTGTATTTGGTGAGGATCTCAGCAGAGATGGATAAGCCCCCTTCCTTCCAGCCCACAACTTTTTGCGTTCTTCCTCATCTTTCGCAACATGAAACTCCGCTACCTTGTGCTTCTTGCAGATTTCCATGGCGCGGTTCAATTCATATGTGGCAGATTCTTCGTTCCCATGAAATTCGGTGAGTAGCATCGCCGCTTTTTCGCTGAGGCCCAGCCCTTCAGATTTGTTGACGGCGACAATGGTTTCATGGTCTAGGAATTCCAGCGAGGCAGGACTTAGACCGGATCCAATCATGTCGCTCACAGAGTCTGTTGTGTCTGATACTGAATCAAAGTAAGCAATTGCGGTTCTCGTTGCAATCGGCAGCGTCCTGAGCTTCAGAGTAATCTCAGTAATGACGCCTAGGGTTCCTTCAGACCCCACGAATAGGCTTACCAAATCGTAGCCTGTCGAGGACTTGAATGCGTTTGAGCCTGAGTGAATGATTTGTCCGTTCGGCAGAACGACTTGCAGCTTGAGTACATATTCGCGAGTGACACCGTACTTAACGGCTCCCATTCCTGAAGCGTTATTGGCCACCATTCCTCCGATTGTACACACGCTAGAGCTTCCTGGGTTAGGCGGAAAGAACAGGTTGTATGATTGCAGTTGTGCGTTCATTTCGTCGTAGACGACTCCTGGCTGCACGACCACTTGAAGATCCTTGGGCAGAATCTCTATTACATTCTTCATCTTCCGAAAACTGAGGACGATTCCCCCGTAAGCGGGAACAACGTTACCCGATAGGCTGGTTCCCGCTCCTCTTGGGACAATGGGCAACTTGCGGTCGTTTGCATATCGCACAATTTGCGAAACTTGTTCTGCGGTATCAGGCCATGCAACTACATCAGGTTTGACTGGTTCGCCGGGGAAGGAGTCCATTGCGTGAATTAGAAGCTCAGCTTTTTCGGTACTCACGTTGTCTGTGCCTACGATTTTGCGCAGAGTCTCCAAGTCATTGTCCTCGAACTTAGAGAATTTGGCAATCGTCATGAGACCTACCACGATGTGATACCCCTGCCTAGACCATCGTGATAAGGAGTTCTCCAACACTCATCGCCCTCCTATGGCAGATGGGAATCGAACCGCCATTGATGGGTTGGAAGTATCTCTAGATACGCGCGTTTCAAGAACTGGGAGATCGCAGGAGTAAGACCAACATTCCTCCCGCGAGAAACATTCTTCTTTCGAGCAGATCGAACCGCGCCTCAAGCATTTCCAAAAGCCTACTAGTCGTTGGCAGATTCTGATAGGTCAACGGCATAATTCGCCATGGATTACCTTCAAGTCTTCCTGAGATGAGGATCTCCGCAACTAGTGGCACAATGAATCTCACATAGACCGTAGCGAAGAATCTCTTGACTATGTTGTCTGGCTTACCCAAATCAACAACCACCAAGCGTCCTTTGCTCTTGATGGACCTCGCGTATTCGCCAACTGCTTTCTCGAGATTAGTTGAATCACGTAACGCGTAAGCCGTTACGATGGCGTCGAATGAGCTTGATCTGAATGGAAGTTCTTCGAAACAAGCTCGAATGAGGTGAAGCCTACTTCGATAGTCCTTCGTCCTCACTTTGAAGCTTCCTAGAAGCTTGCTCGAATAGTCTAGGGCTACAACGTCCGAGTGTGCGTGCCCCTGTAGCAGAATTATACTCATGCTACCCGGTCCCACACCAGAATCGAGAACCAGTTTCGGATTGTCTTCCATGAGCCTTTGCGCAGCGTACGCTCTGGCCTTGCCAGCACGTCTGAGGCTGATGATTTCATTGACCTCATCATAGAGAGGCGCTGTCTCTTCTATGGACGAGATCACGCCACGCCATTCGGGCTTGTTCATGTCATCTCAACCCGGCGCATACTGAATGTTCAGCTGCGAATCCTACACAAGACGGTTTGGCGCTCGCGTTGTTGTGAGACATCAAGTCGCCAAGGCCAGCGCTAGCTTGCAAAGTCGCTCGTCTATGGGTTTCTCGACTATATTCGAGGTCAACCGGGACTATGCTACTGTTCTCGATTCCTGTCATTTGTTTCTTCTTGCCCAATTACGTCTAAAGCCATCCGCACACCCACGTTTCGACCCTTATCTGCATCGCTACCTACTAAGCGCAACTCAACCTTTTTCTGTTTAGAAGATCAGGAGGGCATGCGAGATAGCAGCCATGCCGGAATCCATACTGAAGAAGATACTCGAAAATGCGGTCAAGATCGAAGAGATGTCCTACTTCCTATATTCGAAGGCATATGCGAAGATGACGCTGCATTCTGCTAAGGTTCTACTGAGAGAACTCGCACAGACTGAACTCGATCATAAGGAGAAACTCGTGGCGATAATGCAGGGCAAAACGGACGTTTCACAGCTAGGCTCGCCCACAGGCCGAATCGAGAACCTCAAGATAGTGGACTTCAAGGAGAAGCCTGCACTCTCAGAGGATGCGGATTACCCGACGCTGTTGTTGTTCGCTGCCCAACAAGAGAAAGAGACGTATGAGCACTACCAGTCGTTGGCTGCTGGACCTTTCGCACGCTACTTTCCGAATGCCGGCCAGCTCTTCTCCAAACTTGCGGAAGAAGAACTGATTCATAAGAATAGACTCGAACGAGAATACGACGAGCACGTGTTGAAAGAAGACTGACTGCTGAGCACAATTGAATACTGCTGTCAAGCAAATTCCTTGGCCTGTTTGATCCCATACAAACTTGTCGAAGACCCTCACTATCGCAGAAGATGAGATGTTGACTCTATGAGACCCTGGGTTCGCAATCTCCTGATAGTAATCCTGCTCGCTGTCCCGATCCTCGTGGTTTCTCTGAGCTATCTTGAGGATCTCGCTGAAACAAGTGCCACGGGAACCACTGAAGGGTTGATGTCACTCGTTGCAGACGTACCGAGGCGTGTTACTGCACTGGCGTTGCAGGCCGGTTACCCGGGGATATTCGTTCTAATGCTGCTGGAAGCTGCCGCTTTTCCTGTCCCTAGTGAACTGATTCTTCCGTTCGCGGGTTACATGGTATATCGCGGATACCTGAGCTTTTGGCTCGTTGTGTTCTGGAGCACCTTTGCGGCCCTCATAGGGTCCTTCATCGACTACTACCTAGGAATGAGAGTTGGTGAGGCCTTGTTCTCCGGCAAATCAAAACTGCCTTTCCTTGACGCCACTCGTCTTCAAAGGGTTGGTTTGTGGTTCAATCAGCACGGGCCCGTCGCTGTGACACTTCTCCGCTTAGTGCCGGCTGCGAGAGTACTGATCTCCTTTCCAGCAGGCGTCTATCGTATGGGGAAGTTGAAATTCGCGATATGCACTCTCGCCGGCTGCTTGCCTTGGAACGTGATTCTCGTCTACTTGGGCTGGTATCTCGGATCATTGTGGAGCACAGTCCTAGAGGCTTTCCGATACTTCAACATCGTCGCGTACGCTCTCCTCATACTACTCGTCGTTTGGATAGTCCGCAAAACCACTCTGAGAGCGAGCGCAAATGATCGCGAAGACTCGCTCTCTTCTCAGTCAAGTTCTCAGATACTCTCTCAGGATCTCAAGTCCGTCAGCTTCTACGATGTGGTAGATAGTGTCTCCCGTTGCCAGATCTTTCATGACACGAGCAACGTATTCCTCTTTTCCGGGGACGTGCGTGTGTTTGGTGACGACGTACAAGACTCCGTCCCAGATCATCTCAGCTAGGCTTCGAGGAAGCATCGACGCCCATGAGCCACGTTTCGCCACAATGTAGCCCAATCGCTCAGAAGCCTCCCGAAGCCTATCAAGATTCACCGGATCTCTCAGAATTATCCAGAGTTCCTTTTGTGATGGAAACTGTACTACATCGACATCCTTCACTCCGGACATTGGTCTGAGCGCTGTGGCGACGGATTCGGGATCACTGATCATGAACTTGCGAGTGAGCCGTTCGGAAGAAAAGGATTTCCAATTGCAGCTTGCAAGCATTGGCGAAAGCGCACCCAATAGTGATTAGTACACCTCGGGCTTCACTGTTCCCCCTGAGGATCTGCACCTAGTGTCTGAGCAGAAAGTGGTACCGTACGGTTCTTGGAAGTCTCCGATCACGTCAGAGCTTGCTGCCTCTGCAACCCAGCTTACCGAGGTGGCCTTTGCTGCGGGCGAGATCTACTGGAGGGAGCTGCGTCCAGAAGAGAAGGGACGCTTCACAATCATGAAGCACTCGACTGATGGTCGAATCGTGGACCTTACGCCTCCCCCGCTCAATGCTCGAACCACTGTGCACGAGTATGGAGGCGGCAGCTTCGTCGTCGCCGATGATGTTGTCTACTTCTCGAACTTTTCCGACCAACGCATCTACATGCTGA
>JBEKGZ010000085.1:0-6875 GCA_050012535.1 Bathyarchaeia archaeon
GAGTTCGCGTCGCCATATATCCCTGTCAACGGAGATTTCGCTATTACCTCAAGCCTTCCCGCGGTCGGAAACACTGTTCCCGTTAGCGGTCCTGTTGCGAAGATCAGACGATTCTCTGGTGCGAGCGGATCGACACCCGGCCCCACTTCGTCCCAAAGGATCTTCGTTCCGAAACCATTTCCCCCAAGGAAATCTCTGGCCATTTCTTCAGGAAGTGGAACATCGTTGATGCTACCGGTTGCTAGGTCGACGCGGAGATACTTTCCCGTATATCCTCCGAATTTGAACACCAAGTAGCGAAGCCCTCAGGGGGCTGCATTCAGGGAGCGGTCAGGCTATTAAGCACTTTAGGCTCGTCCCTCACGACTGTGTCGTATGCTTACGACTTCTACGGGAACCAATTCTACGATCCTGCTCATGGCTTCATTGAAGAAACAATGCAGGCAACACGGCAATCGTCTACACACGTACTGGACTTTGTCTCGGATGTCGCTTTGGGAGTAGTCCCCGTGTTTTGAATGCCCTTTCACCAAACGTTCCTTGATCATTCCAGCTGTCGGAAAGATGGTATTACTCAACGGGCCTGCTGCGAAGACCGGCTTGGCCGTTTCGTATTACGCAGACCGGTTCCGAGTGGCGTGCATATGCTTCTCGCAGGTCGTCAGAATCCAGAATCACAAGGTTCGCCGGGTTTCCTTCAGCAAGGCCATAGTCGCTCAGCCTCATCACTTTGGCCGCGTTAAGTGTGATCATGTCGTAGAGAGTCTCGCGGTCCTGCCGTGACATCATCCACAGGAGGTGGCTTGCAAGAAATGCTACTTCAAGCATGTTGCATCTTCCGTATGGGTAATATGCGTCATAGATGTCGTCCTGACCGAGCGCGACCATGACTCCGGCGTCAAGTAGCTCCTTCACTCTCACGTGTAGGGGGCCAGTGTGAGGATCCGTTACGATTCCGACGCCTGCTTTCTTGAGTATAGCAATGAGCTTCCTGTGATACACGTCATTGTAGAGCGCTGTAGCGCGAGCATGGCAAGCGGTCACCCGTCCAATCCAACCGTTCCTTATTGCGGACGTAGCAAGATACTCCGTTGTCCTTAGCTCGGGATCGCCAGCGTCGTCAGTTAACATTGCCACGTCGACATCGAACTTTCTTGCAATCTCAAATGCTATATCGATATGTTTCTTCGAATCTTCCTCCGTAAGCTCTATCCACGGAATCCCACCAATGATGTCGGCACCCAATTCCATTGACTTGTAGAGCAGCTCCTCAGCTCCAGGCTCTCTGATAATTCCATCTTGCGGAAAAGCAACGACCTGAATGGATACGCGATCTTTGAATTCGTCTTTAGCTCTCAACAACGCCTTGATGCCGATTAGCTGTGCCTTAGTATCAACATCAGCGAAGGCTCGTAGGTGGCTAACTCCAAATCGCTCAGCTTCGGTCAACACAGACCTGACGCGTTCCAGGATTTCGGATTCTACATAGAACTCTTTGACTCGTGAGGCGAGTTCTATTGCGGTCATTGCTCCTTTCATGGAAGAAGCTTGGTACTCAGCCAAGGTGGCCTCTTCTGAAAATGCCCCTGTTAGGACTTTGTCGAGATGCAAGTGGGCATTTACAAAAGACTCAGTCACCAGTTTCAGGTTCGCATCAATTACCTGCCCCAAAGAGGAGGAAGTGCCCTCGCGTAGCGCTGCAATTCTTCCTTCGTTAATCGAGATGTCGCAGACTTTCCCCGAACGCAACTTTGCGTTCCGGATCAGAAGTGCGGAGCTCGTATGCCTCAGTCCTCCCTCTTGTAGGAAAGCAGCAAGGCTGCGGGGGCTCTCGCTCGTCTTGATACCGCTATCAAAGCAAGAATTGTTAGTACGTAGGGAAGCATGAGGAATAATTGGTATGGGATGTTCCAGCCAACTCCCTGCAGCGATAGTTGCAATGCGTCTATTCCGCCAAAGAGTATGGCGCCTGCCAAGACCTTCATGGGACTCCAATTGGCGAATACAACCAAAGCAATGCAAACCCATCCACGGCCTTGCGTGAGGCCTGGAAGGAACATGCCTGCCTCGGCAAGTGAGAGCCAAGCGCCTCCAACTGCGCTTAAGACCCCAGCGACTACTAGGCAGACATATCGTGTCTGGAATACGTTGATACCGGCAGTCGCTGCGGCGTCGGGGTTTTCGCCAACTGCTCGCAACGAAAGACCGAACCTGGTTCTGAACAGTATGAAGGCTGAGATCGGCACGAGGATCAGTCCAATGTATACTAGCGCGTACTGATTGAACAGCACATCGCCCAGGATTGGTATTTGACTCAAGTAAGGAATCGGAATAGTGGTGAATGGAAGCATGTGTGGTGCAACTCCGCCAACATTTGAAACCGATATGCGGTAAATGTAGAAGCTGAGTCCAGACGACGCAATCGTTAGACCGAGACCGGCAACGTGCTGCTGAGCACCTACTGATACGGTCAGGAAAGCCATGATGAGCCCAAGCAGAACTCCAGTGAGCGCAGCTGCGCCCATGCCCAACCATAGGCTACTTGATTGGTATCCAACTAGGAACCCTACGCTTGCTCCCATGAGCATCATCCCTTCGATGCCTAGGTTTAAGACTCCAGCGCGTTCTGTGAAGGTTTCGCCGATCGTCCCATAAATCAGCGGGGTGGCCATTCTTACTGTCATTGCGAGCACACCAGTGATTAGGGTGAGATCAAGCAAAGACAATCATGTTCCCCTCCTCAAACGGTATTTCGTGAAAAACACTCCAACCAAGAGGCAAAGCAGTATGATGCCTTGGATTGTCTCGGCCAACGCCCATGGCACGCCCGTAGCGCGGTGCATTGCCTGTGTTCCTTGCACGACAACAGCCATTAGGAAAGAGGCCAGCACGACACCGATCGGGCTCAAACCGCCTACCATCGCGATTACCACGCCGGTGTAGCCAAATCCGGGGGAAATGTCGGTTGTCATATGAAATAGGATGCCTGCTAACTGTCCCACACCAGCTAGGCCGGCGATGCCGCCGCTGACGATTGCCGCGAATATGAAATCTCTTGAAACGTTTATGCCCGCCGCGTAAGAAGCAGTTTGATTACCGCCTATTCCGAGGAGCTCGAACCCCCATTTCGTCTTTCTGATTATTACGTAAAATGCCACTGCAACGAGTAACGCCAGCACTATGCCAAGATGGAATCTAGATCCAGGGATAAGGATCGGAAGCTTCGTGGTGCTCGAAATCACCGGTGATTCAGGCCATCCTGTCACAGGGTCTTTCCATGGGCCGAATAGAATTGCTGCTACGGCGTAGGTCATGACCCAGTTGCCTAACAGGGTCGTTACAACATCGTCAACCTTCAGTTTCACTTTTAGAATTGCGGGGATTATTGCCCATCCTGCGCCTCCCAAGAAACCCACAACCAACATCACCGGTATCGCAATGAAGGATGGAACAGAGGTAGCGTATACAGCGAAGAAGGATGCGAATAACGCTCCACAATAGAGCTGTCCTTCGGCTCCGATATTCCAAAACTTGCAGGTGAAAGCCAAAGCAACAGAAAGCCCGCAAAGCAGGAGTGGAGCAAACATGACAAACGTTTCTGTCAAGGCAAGCTTGTCGCCGAGTGCTCCATGGAGGAGTTCGACGTAGCCGATTAGCGGATTGACCCCGCCTCCATAGATTGGAATTGCCGATATGAGCAGCGCTACGAGTGTCGACACGACGGGCGCCGCAATATTGAGACGTTGAGATGGGAGTAAACGCTTTTCCACGGTCACTTTGAGAGGGGACAGGTCTTATGCCCCCATTCTCTTGGAACCTGCCATCATCATTCCAATATCTTCAAGCCTAGCATTTTCCGCTTCAACTATCCCCATTATCTCGCCTTCAAACATCACAGCTATTCTGTCACTCAGCGAGAGTATCTCGTCAAGGTCTTCAGAAATCAGTAAGACCCCGCGGCCGCTTGACCTCTCTTCTAGCAGTTTGGAGCGTATCTCTTCTGTCGCTCCTACATCTAATCCTCGTGTGGGCTGTGAGGCTACTAGTAGGCGAGGGCCCATTGCAAGCTCACGTGCCAAGATGAGTTTCTGGAGGTTCCCTCCTGACAGCGTTTTTGTTGGATAGTGCATGTCAGGCGTCTTGACATCGAACTCCTTGATGATTCTCGCTGCGTACTCGGAAGCAGCATTGTAGTCCAGCAACGGTCCTCTAGAGAAGTCTCGGTACCTCTTCATTATCGCGTTATTCAGGATCGGAAGACGCATGACCAGTCCGACTCCCACTCGGTCTTCTGGAATGAAGCCGACGCCTAGCTCGGCTCTTGCTCTAGGGCTGTCATTCGTCACATCTACACCGCATATTGTCACCCGTCCACTGGTGACCTTTCTGATGCCCATGATGATATCGGCTAGTTCTCTCTGTCCATTGCCTGAAACTCCCGCAACACCTAGAATCTCGCCTTCTCTAACTAGAAACGAGACTTTGTTCAGCGCGTTAACTTTTCTATCGTTGAGCGCGTAAACCTCCGAAACCTCCAAGATTGGTTGCCCTATCTTCGTTGAGGACTTGGAGAGCCGGAAGACTACATCTCTCCCCACCATCATGCGAGCAAGTTCCAGCTTGCTCGTTTCCGCCTTCGGGATATCCGATACTGCTTTTCCCTGCCTTAGAACGGAAATTCTATCGCTGATCTCCATCACCTCATCAAGTTTATGACTAATGTAAACGATGGATTTTCCTTCTTCCTTCATCGTGTGCAGGATTCGGAACAGGTCCTTGGCCTCTGAAGAAGTCAACACTGCCGTGGGTTCATCGAGAATCAAGATCTCAGCCTCTCTGTAAACAGCCTTCAGAATCTCCACGCGTTGCTGTTCGCCAACACTCAATTGCCAAATGTAACTATGCGGATCAACCTTCATCCCGTAGGTGCCAGACAACTCACTTATTCTCTTCGCGGCCGAAACTTTGTCAACCACGACCTTGTTAGACTTCAAGCCCAACACAATATTCTCGAGAACATCCATTGCCTGGACAAGCATGAAATGTTGATGTATCATTCCAATCCTCAGGGCGATGGCGTCCTGTGGTGAGCCGAAGGAGACGGGCTTGCCGTTAACTCTAATTTCGCCTTTGTCTGGCCGGTACAGGCCATAAAGCACGTTCATGAGTGTGGTTTTGCCGGCTCCGTTCTCGCCTAGCAGAGCGTGTATTTCGCCTCGTCGCAGCTGAAATGTTATGTTATCATTCGCGATGACCCCTGGAAAGGTCTTGACGATGCCCTTCATTTCTACGACCCATTGCTGGGCATCCATTCTGTTCCATCCCAGTCCGCGAACGGGCATCATTAGAAAAAAAGTGGGAATTCACATCGGTTGTTAGGTTCCTTTAACCCGAGATTGGTTCGGACTCGTCCATCGATACAGTGAAGGCTCCAGTGAGTATCTGGTTGGTCATGCTGCTTACTATTTGTTCGACGTTTGCTTGCTTCATACTTGCAGCAATTTCCGGTCTCAGTCTGCTTTGCCAGTCATGCCAGGGAGCTAGTGACGCACCACCTTTGCCCATCATCGAGTAGAACCTGAGATCTTCCGCCACCCACTTGTGCTGCATTGCCAGGTCGATCTCATGTTTTACTGTGGGCCACATGTCCCATACGGGTCCTGTCAGGACTACGTCGGGCGCAAGGTTCCACTGGTCTTGCAGGCTTCCGAAGACTGGTATATGCATCTGTTCTGCTGCTTCTATTCCGCCTTGTCTCTCACTGTACAGTACGTCGGCGCCAGCGTTGATCTCTGCCAGTGCAGCTTCTTTTGCTTTTGGTGGGTTGAACCACTCGCCCATGAAGGTAATTAGCACTCTGACTTTCGGGTTGACGGCCTTTGCACCATCTTTGAATGCGTTGATTAACCTGTTTACCTCAGGGTCGGCTACGCCTCCGACGACTCCCAGTATGTTGCTTTTTGTCATGTTTCCCGCAATCATGCCGCAGACGTAGGCGGGTTCATGTATCCAGTCGTCAAAGACAGCTACGTTGTCGCCGAATACGTGGTTGTCTGTTCCGAGAACGAAGTAGGTGTTCGGGAAGTCTTTCGCTGCTGCACGTGCAGTATCGTCGGCTCCGAACGCGTCAACAAAAACCAGATTGTAACCGTTCGCCCCATATTCACGCATGACTCTTGGCGTATCTGAGTACTGCACGTTCTCAGTCCACTTGTATACTATGCTGTTGGCTCCGTAGAATTGAAGTGAGTTATTGAGAGCCTTGTGTATTACAGAAGTCCAGGGTTCTTCCATTGGTGCACTGCTGATGAAGGCAACCTTCATTGGGCCAGCTGTGGTCACAGGCGCTTGTTGCGGTGTGTAGAAGTAAACCGATGCGCCAATTGCAATGATCAGAATGGCGATCACAGCGATTGCGATGTAGATCTTGCTTCGAGATTTCGGTTTCTCTATCGAACTCAAGCCATTTCCCTTAGCAAAGAGGCAGCTAGCAGCGGTAATAACGGTATGCCCGCGTTTCCCGAAGGAACCAAACCTCATATATCTTTAGGCCGCGACACGTTGCAAGCGACACGCCACACAAGGCAAAAGGGAATCTCTAGAGAGAGTATTCCGAGCGAATGAGCCTATGTGCCCTATTCGTGGATCGGGCAGGTCGGGTCGGATCCTAGATAGTCGCCCAAATAAGCAGCAGCTTTCGCTCTGCACCCACCGCAGACGATCGCGAACTTGCATTCTCTACATTTTCCTTTGAGACGCGTCCGATCCCTCAACGCTTGGAAGGTGTCGCTGTTCCAGATCTCCTTGAAGGACTGTTTCCTTAGGTTGCCTGCGACCGGGTATTCTGGCATGAACATGCAGGGGGTTACGTTCCC
>JBEKGZ010000086.1:0-9328 GCA_050012535.1 Bathyarchaeia archaeon
AACTTTCGACAGTCGGCGACCGAGGGGACTTCGGGCGGGCAACATCCTCCCTTCCCGTAACCATCACAGCCGAACTGGCACTTCATTCTAACCCAGTTACCCGTGACGACATCTTTCGGGTTCATCCATTTGAAATCGATAAAACCATGCTTACGTGCCATCCGCTCGATCTTTTTCGAAACCAACTTGACCATTTTACGTCCCACGTCTCGCCCACAAGATTTCAGGGCTGGAATATTTGCTTGATGTGATGATGAGGAACCTACTAGTACGAATTTGAGCGGGTCTAGAGCCGCTGATGATTGGGGATGCCGTTCTAACCTTCGGTTCTTGTGAATCGGAGTCTGCTATTCTCTTGTACAATCCTGAAACTTTCTTGTACGACGATGCACTTAGATAGGAACGTCGATGTATCATGGGCGTGAACTAGCATGCAAATGAAAACTTCGCATCTTGTAAGCGTCCTTATCGTCGCGGCTATTCTTCTTGCTGCCTTGCCGTCACCTTCTGCTATCCGACAAGACCGAGACCCACCGATAACTAGAACGACAAAGATCCTTACGACAACTACGTCTTTTGTTCCTACTACCGTGACAACGACGACGATCGTTACGACAACTAGGCATACGTTTTTTGTTCCCACTACGACACAGTCTTTTGTCCACGCGCAGGCAATAGATAGTTCGTTGAACACCGCCCCTGTCGGGGGTCAAATCGCACCATACAATCCAGCGTGGCTGCTCTCGCTAACAGCCTGCCTTCTCGCCTTACTTCTCGCCTTTGGCTCCGCCTACTTGTTCAGGAATCGCCGCTCCAAACCCCCTCTTCTCTAGAAGCGTGCTGATGAGCTTGCGGTCACGAAGGGCCGTTAGCACGATGTGATGTTTGATTGAGGAATTCTCTCTCAGGAACTCTAGTCTAGCTCGATGTTGTTGCAGAGCCATAGCTTCCGCGTACTTGTTCATCTCTCGCGCTGAGAGGTCAAGCTCATCTCCGCCGCCGATCTTGTTGCGTATGATCTCCATGTTCTCGGACTCGGTTAAGGTGAAGTCTAAGTCCATAGGGAAGTCTAGGTCGAATTGGTCGCAGAGTTTCTTGACCGGCCCTGAAACCACCGTTTGACTCCGAAGTTAACTACACCCTTGAGAAACTTGCGGCTCTCACGACCAGTGTAGTGTTTCCAGGGCGAAGAGGCCTGATCAATCGCAGCAAACTCGTCGTCGCTCAGTTCCCAACTGAGCGTATCAGCGTTTTCCAATGCGTGGCGCTCACTTGTGGCACCGGGAATTGGAATCACATGTTCATCTCTACGCAGAAGCCAGTTAAGGGCAACCTGAGTAACACTCTTTCCACGATGCTGTGCAATCGCCTCGAGGGTCTCCTGAAGGGCCTCTTCTTTCGATGACGCTTTCCCTTTCCCGTCTGTCGAAGGTGAATCAGACGGCGCTCCTGGAAAGGTGTTCGATTTGAGTCGTCCTCCCTCCAATGGGCGATAGGCAACCAGGGCGACATTGAGTTCCCGGCAGGCATCGAGCACGCCGTTCTCTTCCGGCTGGCGTTGCAACAGGTTATACCGAACTTGGTTCGCGGCCAGAGGGATATGGTAACGCGCGAGACGTGTCACGGCCTGATGCATCTGTTTGGCATTGAAGTTGCTCACGCCCACCGCACGAATTTTGCCCGCCTCGACGGCCTGAGCCATCATGTCCATCAGCGTTTCAATACTCAGCAAGCTGTAAGGAAAATGGATGTAATACAAGTCTATCCTCTGCACGCCCAGGCGGCTCACGCTGGCATCGAGCGCGTTCATGAACTGGCGGCGTGTCAGGCGCGTGGGCAACGGCGCAAATTTACTCGCAATCACGACCGGTCGGTGGTCCCGCTGAAGACACGCACCGAGGAGGCGCTCCGATTTTCCACTATTGTAGACTTCAGCAGTGTCGAAGAAATTCACCCCGGCATCTACAAAAGACTGATAGGCCTGGAAGACCGCCTCGTCATTCTTCCCTTGTGCCCATCTATTGGTTCCGGTTCCCAAGCCTGAGACCTTGATTCCCGAGGCACCCAGGAGGCGGTACTGATTCTCTTGTATCATGAATCCATCCTTTCTTTACGATTACAATCAACTGCGTCCGTGTCAGTTGAATTCTTTTCTCCGAAAGAGCAAGAGCCCGAAGGCGGTCGTAGCCTTGGAGGAGACTGGTTTTCTCATTTCCCCTGCAGTCAATAGCGCGCACGGATCGAAAAGGGGCTATCTGGTGCTGTCAAGTCCTTGTTTGACCTGGATCCCTGTCAAAAACCGTTCCGTAGACTAGACGGATACTCCAGAGGCTGGGTGAGAACGTAGCTCTTTGGGGGAGCGCGAGCCGGTTAAGAGCAGAGGGACGTAACTTGAAATGTTATATGGAAGATAGGACGGAAACAGGATGGGCCAAGTCTTTCTTAACCGCAAGCTGCTTAGTAGTCGCTGCTCGATGGCTCCCTGGCTGGGCTATCAGTCTGCCAAAGAACGTGTTCCAATCGGGCATTCCTATCTCGATGCGTCCGTCCATTCCGGCGACCGGCTAGGTATCTTTCCAACAAGGATGGCGATGCTGGTAGTGTGATCATAGCCGGCAAGCACTTCAAATTGCCCATTCGATGAAGCCCACAAGGACCCCTTATACCAGCAACTTGCCGACCAAAAAGGCTGGAAAGTCCCCCCCCTTCTTGTCCCGCGACGGAATCGCTACCATTCATACAAGTTGACAGAATAGACGCTGAATGGTGGACCACCAGTGCAGGATATTTGGCAACGGGCCCGAGTGTCTCCACCGCTCGGGACTCTATTTCCCCGGGTGTGAGGGAGACCAAGGTTTGTGAAGCAAGCTCGGGAACAAACAATCCGCGAAACAGAATCCTGAGAAGAAAAGAGAGGAAGATCGCGAAGGCCCCCGCAGTGACCCCTATCCAGAACGCTCGAGCCTTATCGCCTTGGCCGATTTTGTGAAGGTGACAGCGAAAGATGGAATCAATGTTGGTGCCGGAGTTCTGTTTGTGCTAGCTGGACTGACAGGACTATTTCGTCCGTCTCATAGCCGAGCCTCAACCCCAGCTTCGAGACTGACACCATAACAGTCTTGACGGGCGAGAGAGTAGGGTCGCGAGACGCGGATCTTAGGTGGAACTCATTAGTGAAGCAAACTTAACCAAGACCTGTGATGAGCTCCACTGAGATTCGAATGCATTCAGCAACCTCTCTTCCTTTTCAACCAAACAAGACCCACATGGCCTACATGGACTCGAACGAGACATGCACATGCTGTGGAAATGAACTGGCTAACGGGCGCTGTCTCAGGTACGGAAACTGTGAACGGTGCGGCACCTGAATGTCGAACCGAATATCCATTGAATGAACATCAAGCTGAATCAGACAATCGGAGACCTTTGGGATGATTCGTCCATTCTGCTTATATCCGACTTGAAGGAGGAACCCAACTACAAGGCGTAGTGCGTTGACTGGCATTGAAAAGCAGGTAAAGTACGCATACTTGACCACTTTGGTGGGCGTAGTTCTCGTGACTGTCACAACTGCTTACACCGCGATCCGCTCATTCATGGTTAGCCGAAGACCCTATCTTTCCGGAAACTTCACTGGAACTCGCGGGTTTGGTAACTTCACGAGAACAAACCAGTTCGGAAACATGACCCCTTATGGCGGTTTCGTGAACGACTTCGCAATACTGGCAGTCATAATTGCGATTTTTGGTGTCCTGTGGCTAGGCTTGTCTCTCAGGAAGCCCCACTCTTGAGTTACATGACGGTGAGCGCGAGAGACTAAGCTAAGGTTGACCAATCCTACGTACATTCAGGCACGTTTTTCCTCTTCGTCAGTTTCTAATCCACCTTTCCTGGTATACGTCTCGCGTAGAGGGAGCATTGCTTCATGAATCGCGACCTCCCCTCAGCATTTCTGCTCCTAGTCTGTCTGGCTTTGCTGCTGCCTAGGGTTTCAGCCCTTCCAACGGTGACGACCACTTACTCCTCTAATTGGAGTGGGTATGTGATCACTGCTCCCGGCCCATACACCGCCGTTAATGCTAGTTGGACCGTTCCGTCTGTTTCAGCGATTCCCCCACCGGCCTACTCCTCCATTTGGGTTGGAATAGGTGGATGGTTCAGCAACAGCAATAGGTTGATTCAAGTAGGCACCGATCAAGATGTCCTAAACAACGGCTCGGCCGTTTACTTCGCATGGCATGAGGTCTATCCTGGTCTCCCCGTACTCATCGCCTACATATCTCCCGGTGATTTAATCACGGCGAGTGTTTCTCAAGTATCTGCAAACGCTTCCACATGGCACATGCTTGTAGTTCGCAACTCAGCCACGCTAGTAGACATCACCGTACGCGCACGTATCAATCTCGCATCCGAAGACACCGCAGAGTTCATCGTTGAAAGACCAGCAATACAAGTTGGAAGAAGAGACCAGCTGACGACTTTAGCCGACTTCGGAAATGCAACCTTTTCGAACTGCAACACGAATCAAGGCGCACTAGCATCCTTGGCGAAGCTCGTGATCGTTGCAATGAAAACTAATGCTACCAATACTGGAACATTTCTGGCGCAGCCTGGCATGATTGATATATCAACTAACGGCTTCAGTGTACAATACTCCGCAGTCTCATCTGTAGATGAATTCTGGAGTTCCACACCGGTATTGATTCTTGTTTTGATTTCGAGTCTCTTGGGGATTAATCAGATTTCAAAGAAATGGAAAGAAGGACCTGACCGTAGTCAATCGCATAGAGTCCAAACAATGAGACCCACTATATCGTACCGAAGAGCCCGAGAAGATACCCAGGCAAAGAGAAAGTGGGAGTTACGGAGACACCGCGACACAACCAAGGCCCATTGTTCCACAGCGCAAGTGCTCGCGCTAAGACGCTCTTCTTGGGAGCCTCAAATCGCCGCAAGTTTCCGGAGTACGCTGGCGCAGCGAGCGGAGCGGTTGTCGCCGCTTCAGTTTTGAGCCTCGATTACTTTCCACCTTCTCGGGAGCCCACATCTGGTCAGGTCGCAACCACGCACACGACCAACACGTCTACATGTGCGTCGATGTGTGCGAAAACAACTGCAAGTCATCGCACGTTATCAGTTTGGAACCAGTGCAGAGGTTCGATGGTCAATGGAAATCGGGCTTGCCCTGTCCTGCCCTGATCTACGCCTTCCTCTTCATTGCGTCCAAATAGCTTCCGAGCTTGATCAGCACGTAGAGGATACCCACACTGATCATGAGGACGGAAACGGCGAAAGCTACCTCGATGATGAAACCTCCGAAGAATGGACGCATTGGGGCTATTCGAGCCTGCAATACTATCGAATCTAGAAGACTCAAACATATCACCTCTTCAATCAACGGCGATTGATCGACTCACATGCCTTCTTAAACCAAATGGATGATTCATTCACCTCAGCAACTACTGGATCAATCCCAGCGCTCCTTCGCTAGCTATCACGCACCACCAGAGCCAACGAACTAGAGGAAGCAGATTGGTTCACAATGGGTTGTTATTAGCCATCGATTTCGGCTAGGGCACGTACCGGCATCGCTGCAACTTTCTCAGCTTTCACCGGAACGGCAAAGACCCTGAACTGTTTTCCATGGATTTGCTCAGCCACGCCCTCTCCAAACGTGTGGCTCAGGTCAATGAACGTCATCTTCATTTCCCCTGCAGTCAAAGGGGGGCACGGATTGAAAGAGCTATGCTTGCTTGGTCTGCAGGGATCTTGTTGGGTTCTGGATTAGTCGGCTTGAGCTTGACAGTTGAAGAGTCTATGCGGCTTGGACGGTCTGTACGAGAATCTATGTGGAGAAGGCATCGGTAGAATGAGAATTCTCTTTGTTTGCTATGGCAACGTATGTCGAAGCCCTATGGCTGAAGGGCTTGCCCGCAGGATGCTTGGAAGCCTAGCTGAGGCTGAGAGTGCTGGAACTGGAGCCATGAATGGAAGAGGTGCCTCTGAGAATGCTATCGAGATCATGCGTTCCAGATTCGGTATCGATCTGTCTAAACATCGATCCCGAAGCGTGAGCCATGTGCCGATGGGCGATTTCGACTACATAGTTCCAATGGATGATAGTGTGGCTGACGACTTGAGAGGGATGTACCCGCAGATCAGTGCGAGAGTTATGGATTCTTGGAAGATAGATGATCCATTTGGCAAGGGCTTGGTAGCTTACGAAAGGTCTGTCATGGAAATTCAGAAGCGCATCGAAGAGCTCTGCATTCATCTCAAAGACAAGTCCGTAGGTAACAGGCAGGTGTACTCGAGTAGGTGAGAAAGCGGTCCTCCTGCTCGGCGTTACCGGGCGTTACTCAGGGATTTCGTTGCGACGTTCTTCAGGTTCAGTGAGTTCCCTGTGATCCGCAAAGATGATCGACAAGACCGACGACACTTGACGAGCCCAGCGAGACAATTGCTCAGAGTCTTCGTTGGAAAGCTATCGTGGCTAGAGCCACCATAAGCCCGGTGAAGACGGCGAGGAAGACGAAGACGCCCAGCACAGCCGTGAGGCTGGCTCCCTTGTACATGAGTGGTCGGAGAGCGTGAAAGCGGTAAGATAGCCCATGGGGGCAGTTTGTGTGCCATTAGCATCGGGAGGCATCAATTTGAACTCTGGATTCTTTTCCAATCGGAAGTCTTGATTAGAAACGTCCCACAGAATCAGGCTCGGTGCACATCTGCCATGGAGGAGCTGCTTCCCAGTTGTCCCGTCGTAATAGAGATACCAGTCGCATGGGGAGAAATGGATGCTCTAAGGCATGTGAACAATATCGTCTACTTCCGCTATTTCGAAAGTGCAAGAATCGCCTACTTTGAGAAGTTGAGGTTTTGGGAATTCATGAACCAAACTGGAGTTGGGCCGATCCTAGCTTCCATTCAATGTAGGTTTAAGATACCGCTGACCTATCCTGATACGGTGTCTGTCGGGACACGAATCTCAAGAATCGAACAAGACAGGTTTGTGATGGAGTATCGCGCAGTAGGTCACAAATCCCAAGCGATTGCGGCAGAAGGAGAAAGCGTGGTAGTCTCATACAACTACCGTGAAAACAAGAAGACCTCATTACCTGAGGAAATGAAGCAACGCATCCTGATCCTGGAAGAGTCCGTAACCAAAAGCAAATGACCACATTCTGTCGCCGCGGGGTCACATCAGTGTACGGACAAGGAACACTGCGGTGCGATGGATAGCACGAGAGAGTAAGACGCCCGAAATCGATATGATTTCAATCATTGGCCAGTCTTGCGTCTTGTCCAGATTATCGAGATGACTGCTATTGCTAACGGGAAGAGTGCATACTCACGCACGAAAGTGAAGACGATAAGCGACACAGTGAGAACCAAGTAGGGATAGATTCGTTTCAATCCTCGAAGCTTCAAAAGCTTGACGGCCGCTCCTGCTCCAAGCACATATTTGGATCACACCCCCAGCTCGGAATCAGTCACACATACTGTGTATGGGTGCGGGCATCGTGGTTTGAACCGTCGTCATCGTAGGAGAGAATGCAGGCGTCGTAATCTGGACCGTCGTCGTTTCAGGTGATTTGTGTGTGCACCGCCAGACGCTTGCACACGCTACTTCTTTCGTTGAGTTTTCACCGCTCTAGCTTTCATGAACATTCCAGGCACGTTGAATGTGTTTGATTCGATAGACGAACCACACATCGAAATGCTGAATGGCGTGCGCAAGAAAAGTGTCTCCTTGATGGTACGCTCTTTCGAGAATCGCGTCCGTAGACAGGAACTGTGCCTTGAGTTCAGCCAGTTCGCTCTTGGGAGAGAAGAAAGCGTACAATGGAACACCGACTCCCATAAGCACCAACGAGATTGCTATCTGCCGCAAGCCTACCTGCGTCATCAGCAACGCTGAGAACGCGATCGTCAACGCCGGAACGACAATTCCCCGGCGACCCAATCCAACTCGATATTTCCGCTCCAACAGAATCGCCGAAACGCCTGTTGCAAGGTAAGTGAAGGATAGAAGGAAGACTGAACTGTTTATGAGGTCTGACAAGGTCCCGATGACGCTTGCAACAAAAGCGGTTGAACAGATGAGCGCCAGCCCTATGTACGGCGTGTGAAAGGTAGTATGCAGTCGACTGAATGCACGCGGAAGAAGCCCATCAATTGACATCGCAAACGCCAACCGTGAAGTCCCTATCGTCCCAGATTCATCGGCACCCATAATCGAAATCAACGCGCCTACAGCAATTATGAGAGCCCCCAAACTCGCCAAACCCGGCAGCACGCCGAATATGTTCGCCGCCGCAACAGTCAACGGCGCCGGCGAACTGGACAACGCTTTTTGATCAACATTGGCGATTATCACGAAGTTCGTGGTCAAGTAGAAAGCTATGACAATGAACATCCCGGCCGCGATCGCCCTGGGAATGGTTCTGCGTGCATCTTGAATCTCGTCTGCTGGAAGTGTGGAAAGTTCGAAACCCGCGTACGCCCAGAAAATCAATACCAATGCTTGGCCGATGTTTGCTGGATCGCCGACGAAGAATGGTTGGAACCTCGCAAGAGTAACTTGAGGGTGAAACACAATGAAAGCGAGACCCGCTGCCGTGAGGAGCAGGAGAGGGCCGAGTTTCCCAACTGTGAGAAGATCGTTGAACTTCCCTGCCATCTCCACCCCAACGACGTTCGTCAAGAATATGATTACAATGAATAGTCCCTTCAACAGTACCTGATCTGTCGTGCTCAGGGGAAGGAACGAGAGGAAGTATTGAGTAAAGGCGACAGGAAAGACCGCTAGAGAGAACCATTCAGCCAGCAGGAGTGACCATCCAACCAAGAACCCTTTGAATGGTCCAGCGACATCTTTCGTGTACACATACGGTCCGCCGACTCTCGGCAGAATAGCCGCGCAATGCGAAAACGAGAGAGCAATCACAATAGCTATGAGCCCTGCGAGAAGCCAGATTAGAATAGAGGCTGGACCCAGAAGCCTTGCGCCAAGAGCAGCGGCCACATATATATCCGCGCCAATAACTGATCCAACAACAAGGTTTGTGACATCGAAAGCATTCAATTGTCTGGTTAGAGTCACCTTGCTCAAATGGGTCCGCTCAGGCGCGCTGGTTCGTTCCTACCACCAATCGCTCACTACTAATCTCTTGCTGACCACACCGTGACTCTGAGAACGAACTGCGAAGACGGTGTGATGAGATCCTCAATAGATTCCAGCACGCTAATTTCTCGCTAATGTACCCATCGGGTCCCAGAAGGATAGAACTACGGGCTCTGTATCAAGGATTTTGAGGAGTTCTGGAGA
>JBEKGZ010000087.1:0-7333 GCA_050012535.1 Bathyarchaeia archaeon
CGCTGCATCGGAAAGGTCGATGCACCATCCCTGTTCGAGTTTCAAGAGAAACTAACCGAACTAGCCCACACAGCAAGGAGAGTCAGAGTCACGAACCCCTCCGGCACAGACATCACTTTCTCCAACGATCCGCTCCGGCCGTACTTCTCTGAGGGAATCATTGGCGATCGAGCAATGGATTACATGCTCATAGGGCAGGTAGACTGGGCACCCATCGAGCAGAGCCTTAACGGAAAGATCGCGTTTGACGGATCCGTTTGGCCGCCTGAAGAACTCGGAATCCTCAAAACCCCGATATCTTTGAAGATAGTGAACGGCGTCGCAAAGGAGATAACGGGTGGATCCGATGCCGTCTCCTATAGGAAGTGGCTTGAATCCTTGAAAGACCCGGCGATGTTCAACGTCGCTCACATATCCTTCGGATGCAATCCCGGAGCCAAACTGACTGGGCGCATACTCGAAGATGAACGGATCTGGGGATGCGTACAATATGGTCTCGGCCATCAAGGATCAGGCTTCAAAGGCAAAGCAGGTCCAGCTAAGTCACACACTGACGGCATCTGCCTAAACGCGTCAGTTTGGTTCGATGACAAAGAGATTCTGAAAGACGGAAGCTTTGTACACCAAGACCTGCAAGAACTTGAGAAACTTAGCCGGGTAAAGGTGGCAACTCACCTTTCTTGTTCCACTCAATGGATTCAGCAGGGGCTCCACGTCACGACATACATCGCCAATGTATTTGTGACAGCGAGGATGAAATGTGCATCCAGTCGGCGGATTCGCAGGACTTGGTACCGAGCCTCGCAGAATTATGCGTGATGACATCGGAGTTGTGTCATCCACATTGGGCACTGCTGACAGCAGAGCCTGCGTGTAAGGGTGAGCGGCGTCTCGGAAGACCTCCTCAAAATTCCCGATCTCTACGATCCTTCCCAAGTACATGACCGCAACCCGATTTGCGAGATACTCAACGACTCCAAGATCATGAGTAATCAGAAGATAGGTCAATCCAAGCTCTTTCTGCAATTCCTTCAGCAGATTCAAGACCTGCGCTTGTACTGACACGTCAAGAGATGATGTCGGTTCATCCAGAACCACGAAGCTTGGGTTGAGTGTTAGAGCTCTCGCAACACAGACTCGCTGAGCCTGCCCACCGCTTAATTCAACCGAGTATTTCCAGAGCTGCTCATCCATCAAACCGACTAGGCGCATCAGCTCTAAGGCTCGGCGAGTAATCTCATCTTCACTCATTTCTGTGTGAGCCCTAAGCGGTTCGGCGATGATGTTTCTGACCGTCATGCGCGGATTCAGAGAGAGAAAAGGGTTCTGAAATACGATTTGGAAATCCTTACGCATTCGTTTCAGAGTCTTCCGATCCACTTTCAGGATATCTGTGCCCTCGAAGATCACTTGACCGGAGGTGGGTTCTACCAGTCTGATAATGCTTCGAGCCAGAGTCGTCTTCCCGGAGCCTGATTCGCCGACCAAGCCAAAGACCTCACCCTTCTCGATGCTCAAATCCACACCGTCGACTGCTTTGACTTGACCTACCGTACGCTGTAGGAGCCCGCTTCGGATTGGAAAGTAAGTCTTGAGATTCTTGATTTCGATGATTGTTTCTATCATGTTCTCCACCAAGGCTCCTTGGGCATATTGTAGCAGGCAACGAAGTGTCCGTCCTCGACTTCCAGCAGTTCAGGACGGCTCTGTTTGCAGGGTTCGATGGCATAGCCGCATCGGGGGTGAAATCTACAGCCCGAAGGCGGATGAAGAAGACTCGGCACAGTGCCGGGTATGTAGTGGAGGACCGTTCCCCTAAGGCGTCCTGTCACAACGGAAGAGATGAGACCGCGGGTGTAGGGGTGAAGCGGATTCTTGAAAATCCGATCAGTCGTGGCTGACTCGACAATTGACCCGGCGTACATTATCGCGATCCTGCCGCATAACTCGCGTACAACGCCTAGGTTGTGGGTGATGAGCAGAACAGACAAGCCGAGGGTCTCTTTCAGTTTCTTCAGCAGAACCAAGAGTTGGGCTTGAATCGTGACGTCGAGAGCCGTAGTGGGTTCGTCTGCGATCAGTAGCATCGTTGAGCCGGATAGAGCGATGGCCATGATAACTCGTTGCTGCATCCCGCCACTCAGTTCGTGGGGATACAGCTCCATGACTGATTCAGGGTCGGGAAGTTCGACTAGCGCGAGCTTCTCATGAGCAAGCTTACGAAGACCATTTTCGTCTGTGGCCTCGTTGTGGATCTTCAAGACATCCAGTAACTGTCTGCCGATAGGAAAGACGGGATTGAGTGAGGACGCGGGATCCTGAAAGATCATAGCTATCTTTCGGCCACGAATGTTCACCATTTGATCCTCGGGTTTGTGCAGTATGTCATCCCCTTCGAGCGTGATTTGACCTTTGACGACTTCTGAGTTGTCAGGAAGGAGTTTCAGAATAGCAAGGCCAGTCGCTGACTTGCCGCAGCCTGTTTCTCCTACTAGGCCCAAGATCTCGCCTTTGCGAACATCAAAGGTTACCCCATCAAGCGCGTGCACTACGCCGTCGAGTGTGTGGAAGCTTACGATCAAATCTTGCACAGACAGCAGAATGTTGTCTTTTGACAATTAGATGAGCCGCCTTCGAGATAGCTTGGGATCTGTCGCTTCGCGAATTGCATCGCCAAGCAGGTTGAAGCCTAGGACGAGCACTAGGATGGCCAATCCGGGAAAAGTTGCGTACCACCAGTGTTGGAGAAAGTATGTCTTCCCCATGTTAACCATCAGTCCCCAATCCGGGGTCGGTGGTTGAGCGCCTAGCCCCAAGAAGCTGAGCCCTGCCGCTGCGATTATTGCAGAACCTAGGTCAAGAGTAGCCTGAATGAGTATGGGCGCTAGAGTTGCCGGCAGTATGTGACGGACAATGATCTTCGCATCGCCTACTCCGATCGCCCTCGCTGAGTCTACGAATGGTAGGTTCCTCGTCGCTATGGCTTGACCGTATGCGAGCCTTGTGTACCAAGGCCACCAAGTGATAATCAACGCCAAGATCGCATTTAGGAGGCTCCCCCCCAATGTCGCTGCAACAACGAGGGCCAGGAGAAGAGGCGGAAAAGCCAGAAACATGTCCGTGACCCTCATGATCACTGCGCCAAGTCTCTCTCCATAATAGCCAGCAACCGCTCCAAGAGGCATCCCTAGTATGATCGCTACTGAGACAACGGTGGCGCTCGTCATTAGTGAAATCCTGGCGCCGAAGATTATGCGACTAAGCAAATCTCTGCCAAGCTCATCGGTTCCGAACCAGTGCTGCCAATCGGGTGGGCGCAATTGATTTGCGATATCAGGTACCCCTTCGGCCTGCCTTGGATACGGTACGATGAATGGACCTACAAGAGCCATGACAACGAAAAAGACGATGATTGCGGTACCAGTTAGGGAGAGGGGGTTCTTCAGTACGAGTTTCAGGAATACTCGCAATTCTCGAAAGTGCTGTTGCCGCTGAACTGGTATGCTCTCAGAAACCGCTTCGTTCATAGTGTCACTCTCGGATCAAGAAAGGCTTGGAAGATGTCGATCAGCAGATTGATGATGACGTAGAAGATCGCTACAACGACCACCGAACCCATTATCGCAGGGTAGTCTAGTGACAGAATGGAGAGCGCGGTGTAGGTTCCTAGGCCTGGCCAAACAAAGATCAATTCGTCGAGGAAAGCGCCTGTGAGTGTGTAAGCGAAAGACATTCCGAGCGCAATCACTGTTGACGATATCGCGTTCTTCAGCGCGTATTTGAAGAGAATCAACCGACTGGGCAGTCCCCAAGCCAAACCGGATCGAATATAGTTCTCTTGTAGAACCTCGATCATCATGGTCCTGATCATTCGAACGGTTAAGCCGAACGGGTAGGCCGCGAGCGCCAGAGAAGGCAACACCAGATGCCAGAGGCTGTCCCCAAAGGCAGCGAAATTGAACGTTAGCATGCTATCGATTAGATTGAAGCCGGTGATTGTTTTCAACGGATACATAACCGACACTTGAGTGCTCATCCGGCTTCCAAGAGGAAACACGTGAAGCGTCTGTGAGAAGATGATTTGGAGAATCATGGCCAACCAGAAAGGGGGCATCGAGACACCGAAAATCGCAGTCAATCGGCCTGCGTGGTCTGGGACACGATCCCTGTGAGATGCAGAGAAGACCCCGACCAGAATCCCGGCAATGACAGCAATCACGAATGCACTTATGATGAGTTCGAGTGTTGCCGTCAGCCCCGTCGCAACATCTGAGAGAACCGTGTCGTGTGTTCTAATGGAAACTCCAAGGTCTCCTCGCAGAAGACTTGTGAGGTAAATGTAGAACTGAACGTAGATGGGCTTGTTCAGCCCGAGTTCTTCTGTCGCCCGTTGAATTTGCTGTGCAGTGGGGTGAGCGCCGACCCAGAGAGCGGCCGGGTTGCCTGGAATCACGTGAGAGACTATGAAGGTGATGAGGATTACACCGAGGACTACGACGAACGCATGCGCTGCTCGGCGTACAACGTACTGCCCGATGCCTCTAGCCAATTACACCAAGCGCTATCCTGTCAAGTGAAGTAGGTAAAAGAAGACTACTGTAGTGTATGCTGGGTTGTACCTGAAGCCTGAGATGTTGCTTCGCACTATGTGTATGTCTTGAAGGTCCCAGAGGTAGAGGACTGCCGCGTCGTCAATCACCATCTTCTGAGCCTGCTTATACAAACCAAATGCTTGAGCCTTATCGGATCCTTCCAATGCATAGCCTTGATCGATCACGCTGTCAACATCTGGGTGGTAGTAGTATCCCAGGTTGAAGACAACCGAACTCTCGCTGTGGAATAGGTTAAGGAGGAAATCGTATGGTGACAACAAAGTTGGCCACCAGTACATTACGAATATGTCCTGGGCCTTCAACGGGTCCCCTTGTGCCAAGCTCCATTGTTCGGTCCATGTCATCGCTCTGATGTCAAGTTCAATGTTGAGGTCTTTGAGGGAAGACTTGATCAATTCTACGGTGCCCTCCTCTCTCGTGTCGCCCGTCATATAGGTCAAGAGCAGTGTGAATCCGCCATTCGGATAGCCAGCCTGAGCCAGAAGCTGCTTGGCTTTGTTCAGGTCGTACGTGTACTTAGGAAGGTCGTCAAAGTGCCCGGGCATTCCGGAAGGAATCGGCCCAATTGATTGACTCCCGAACCCATGGAGCACACCCGTGACAATCTGGTCATATGGAATAGCATAGGAAACGGCTTGTCTGACCAGTGTATTGTTGAATGGGAATTTCTTGTTGTTGAAAAAGCCGAGCAGATTCTGGTATTGAGGACTAGTGTATACTTTCACGTTCGCGTCTCCCTGGAGGCTTGGAATGTCGGCGAATGGTACTTGTTGTACGACTTGTGCTTCGCCGGACTTGATCATCTCTTCCTGAACGGTTTCGTCTCGCACAACCTTGATGATGGCCTTGTCAAACTGATCGTCCTTCCAGCCACCCCAGTAGTCTGGGAATTTATCCATCACGATCTCATTCTGTGCATCCCATTTGGTTAGCATGTACGGCCCGGTTCCCGCGTCATGGCCTGCATTGAACCAGGCTGAGGCGTTTGTGAAGCCCGCCGCCTTTGCCAAATTTTCGATGTTGGGGCTCATGATCCACGCAGCATAACTCGCGCTGGCAATAACGTCCAGCGGCGTCGGAGCGCTCAACATGAACTGAACCGTGTACGTATCAAGTACGTTGATTTGACTAACTGGGCTCCAAATGAAAGCTGCACCCTGACCCAACTTCATTGTGCGTTCGATGGAGTACTTCACCGCGTTAGCGGCGAACGGTGTTCCGTCGTGGAACTTCACGCCCTGTCTCAAATGGAACGTCCAAGTCTGACTGTTGTTGGAAGATTCCCAGCTGGTCGCCAATGCAGGGGCGAAAGGCGGCGACTGCGAGGGCTCATACCAGATCAGAGGCTCATACAGGTTGCTTAGGGTCATGATCGAATTCGAGAACTCTGTGCTAGGATCAGCCGTCACCATTTCCGAAATGACCGCAGACGTAACGATTTTCGGAACATGCGCCTTCTGTTGAGTCTGGTAGTAATATCCCAGAGCTCCTGCCGCGACGACAATAACAATTATGACAACTGCCACGATCTTCCAAAGGTTGCGCTTGAATTGTGACAACTTGGTTGTTCCTCAGAAAGATAGTCGGGTCGTCTGTCAGCGTATAAGACTATCGACTCAGCGATTCCACCAGACGCTCCACTGGGACGTAGTCGAAATCAAAACCAAAATGTCTCGGACCGAAGAAGCCTAGGCCTTTGGGAGTTCGCCAGACCTCCGGAGCCTTAGCAGCGACCACAGACACTTCAAGACCCAGCTTGAGAGCGTCATTTGTGATCCCGTGGCCACTGGGGTCTAGGAACATGATCAAGTCAGGAGGCATTACGATTGGTTTCGACCCCAGCCAAGCAAAGATGTGCTCATTCTTTATCCATGAACGGAGGCTCTGACCTTGCCATTCTTTGTCACCGCTCAATGTGACGTCACCGAACAGGAAACCCTTCTCGTTTCTCCACTCGTACTTCTTCACGGTTCCTCTGAACACTAACCATCCGTCGAGAAGATTCCGGACTGCTTCGACGGCGTCGCGGCGGTCCTGTAGAGCCTGTCTAACAGCCTTCCCTAGAGCTATGGACCTAGAGATGGATCCCTTGATCAGAATCTTGGCAGCGGTGGATTTCGTTAGAGGTGTGTCGATTACTGCAGCGTGTCCACCTGCAAGCACGGCGACGTATCGGGCGAGCGACTCGTAGTCGTCGATATCGGCATAGCGTTCAATGAATATGACAGTCCCTGTTTCGCTCACGACAGCAGAAGGTGCCATCGATGCTCCGAAGATATGGGTTGTACTCTGGTGAAGCTCAGGTCCGGCTCGACCTAGCAGGTCGCCGTCCACCATCGGAATACCCAACTGAGAAGCTACGTGCAGTGCGGCGGCTGTGTTTCCTCCTCCAAGCTCGGTTGCCGCCGTTGCAGCAACCTTACGCCCAAAGTAACGCTCAACCGATTCCAATGCCACAGCGAAGGGGTCAGCAATGGTCACTTTCTTGCTTGGTCTAACATCAGGTGCCACCGAGCCAATATAGTAAGGGCTCACAAGCAGAGACTCATCTGGAATCTCATCCAGACTCACAATTCTAAGTCGCCGTCCAGCTTTCAGGTCTGATTCGAGAACTTCTATTCCGGCTTGAGGACTTCCGCCACCCCCAGTGCCCAAGATCGTAGTCCCAACAACTAGATCCTCAATAGCATCTTTCGATTCCAGTGCAAACATGAAAGGTG
>JBEKGZ010000088.1:0-6749 GCA_050012535.1 Bathyarchaeia archaeon
TAGGCATGGGATATGAGCAGGTGATTGATGACGTCAAGCCAGATATCATCGCTCTTGGATATGACCAAGATTCGGTTGCCCGAACAGTTACTGAGCTTGTCGAAAAGAGAGCGCTAAAGGTCAGGATAGTCCGGCTTACCAAGTTCGACAGAGAGAAGTATCTCAGCTCTTCAGCCATCAGGCAGACGTTCTTCCGGGAGACGAACTGATGATACGAACCTTCACGATATCACCGTCCTTGAGATCGAGGCTCGCTCTAAGATTGCTCGGTGCAATCAACTCGATCACGTCGCCCGCGTAGTGTGTCCTGACCGCCGAGATCAATGCTCCATCCTCCGCATCATTGATCTTCGCCTTGTAACATATGACAGGCCCGAAGGTTCTCTCACCGTCTCGAAAACCCTCAATCTCGATATGCGGAAGCGTCTCTAGAAGTCTCCTCTCGTCCTCGTACTCGCGTCTGAGCCGTAGGTTCATTGTGCCAGGAAAGGGATCAAAACCCAGCTTCTCGACGAATTGTCCACGATACCCAGATTGGCCTACATACCACGCGCCTTCGCCTATTCCTGAGAACAATGTTCCTTCGAGAACGACTTCTCTTGGTTTCAATTCGAATATCGCTTTGAGCCGGAGATGCATTCTGTTGAGCTCTTCTGACCCTTTGGCAGTCACTCTGATCGCCTCCCCACGAGTACCTCGAGCTCTTCTGATCAGGCCAAGCGTCTGAAGTTCTATTAGGTGTCGCGAGGCTGTCTGCTGTGAGGCGTTCAGGCTTCTCGCCAGATCCGCCGTAGTGATCGATAGCTCGCCAGAGTATGCTCCAAGCTCTGCAAGCTTGCACAATGTCAACAGTAATGCGGGGCTCACGTCTTCGGTGACCATCTCAGCCTATTCGCCTCCTGATGCGCCGAGAGGATGGGTTCAAGACCGCCTTTGGTGGTGCAGTGCCTGACGATTCTCGTTGCATCTTCAAGAGATATCTTGTGACCGACACTCACATAGAGGCTTTTCCTATTGGATCGGAGGATTCTCGCGATCACGTTTCCCTCTGAATCGATGAGTGTTTCTCCAACTTCCGTACCGAAGAGTCGGCTCTTCGCGACACCTATCGTGGGGAGATTCGTGACGAGCCCCACATAACAAGCCAAGCCGAATCTTCTAGGATGCGCCAGACCATGCCCATCGACTATGCAGACATCAGGTTTGATCTTTAGCTTGCGAAGCACACGAACAACCATTGGACCCTCTCTGAACGACAATAATCCCGGAACGTAGGGGAATGTAACTCGGGCTCTGGCGGTCGTGGTTTCGATCGGTTTCAAAGTGGCGTATTCGATGAGAACTGCCGCTCCCGAAGCCTTCTCATCGTCATACGCACCGTCAGCCCCCGCAACATACCGCATCCGCTCGGGAATCCTACTATGCTGAGATACCAGTGGGGCCAACTTGTTCTGCAGCATGATCGCTTCTCGAGGCGTGGGATTCCGAGGTATAGCGATTCTCTTCGAAGACAAAGAAACTCAGCGCATACGCTTCTCAAGATTCTTCATAGTCTTCTCTAGAGAGGATCTTCGAATGTCAGCGACTACGTCCGCACGTGTGGCTTCGACCAACTTCTTGGCGACATCCATCTTCCTTCGAAAAGTTGGGACTATTGACGTACGGTCTAGGGAAAGCAGGTCTTCGAAGAGAGCCTCCATGGACTCGAAAGTGCCTTGAGCATCCTTCAGCTGGCCAGCTTTCAGATGATCCATCGTACTCCTGCGAAGCTCGCCAATAAAATCCAACAGGCCAAGCACGTACGGCATCCAATCAACGCCTACCTCACGTTGTGACAGCAACCTCTTCCGGCTCGCGTAGCTCAACAGAATCTTGGCCTCAGAGAACTCCTGAAAAGCAACGATCACGTAGCCAACCTGTTTGAACTCGGAACGCTCGTTCAAGAGACCTCGTATCTGACCAATGCTCTCTTCAGCGTCCCTGAGGGTCGTTTTGGCCTTGGTAATCTGTCCTCTGTGGACTTGAACGATCGCCCAGCTAGAAAGTCGAACGGTCTTCCTCGTCAGCTCCAGCAGCTTCTCTCTTGTCTTATCGTAATCTGTGAGCTTTTGCTGCAGTCCGGCAAGCTCGTCTTTCGACAGCAAATATGTTCGCTGCTAGACCTCTCTACGGATGGATAAATGAGTTGGCCCAGGAACAGGCATCGAAGGAGAATCGACCTGAAGTCAGACTGTTAGCTGAGAGGTTCGCCTTCCTCTTTGATGCCACTCTTGGTGATCGTCATAAAGTCGAGTCCGTTCCCGCTTCCTATGTCGCGCGCAAGCGCGGCTTTAGCTGCCTTCTTGACAAGCTCTTTGCCTTGCTCAACGCTCAAGCCTTCCTTGAACTCTGCCTCCAGAACGCCGATCGCAATCTCGGATCCCGATCCGACGGATGCAAACTTGTCATCTATCACCGATCCTAACGGATCGAGCACAAAGAGACTCGGCCCCTCGTCGTCAATTCCACCGACGATGGTCTGGGCTAGATATGGGAACATGCGCCTCTCAAACAGAAGATTGGCCATGACTTTCGCAGCCGACCTCACTGATGCGGCCCTGTCTCGTTCGAAAGAGTACACACTGAGTTGAGCTGCGACTTCCTTTGTTAGGACTTGCATGTCTGCAACAAGTCCCGCACATGCGGCGCCAATTGTGTCGGTCACTTGGAAGACCTTCTTTCCGCTCTTGCTCTGTATAAAGTACCCATAGGATACTCGCCTCTCGGAAGCGAGCACTACGCCGTCCTTGCAGACCACGCCGATCGTGGTGGCGCCCGGCATGAAGGGTTCACTCATTCAAGTCACCAGAAACCAGTCGCAGACTCCGCATGAAATGGCGACTCTATTAAGGTTGATGTTAACTGTCCTACTGTTCTTGGCCGACCTATCATGCATCCACTAAGGAACGTCTTCAAGAAGATAACATGGGACACGAGAGAACGAGCCGGGAACTATATCGTCTACTTCATTCATCGAGGAGCTCCTGAAGACACTCGTGAGATCAACGCATCCGTAATTACAAAGGTCGGCCCGTCGTGGTTCACCTATTCAGCGGCTGAATCGGAAGAGACACTGATTCCCTTTCATCGTGTCAGAAGAATCCTCAATGTCCAGACGGGTCAGGCCGTGTGGGTATCGAGGGCCCGTAGGAGCGCTAAGGACCGAGGTTGATTCCTTTCACTCTCACAATTCCCGGATTCCCGAGTTCACCATCTACAGTGATCTTTGCGCCTGTTACAAGTTCGGCTATTCTCGCGTTCGTGATCGTATGCATCGTGATAATTGATGTCCGAAACTCTGAGCTGCCATCGGCCACCGCCAAGTACGGAATCAGGATGTCGGACATGTGCCTGTCAACCGGGGTGCCGCTGTTGATCTCTCCCACGAGTTGGGTCGCCGCCTGGCGACCTACTTCTTCGGCGGGCTTTCCTCGTTCTCCTACACTATCCGCGCCCAAAACTCTACCAGGCTCGTTGTCCGTGTAGAGAGCTATTCCGCTCCCCGGCGCAACATGAGGGTCAGCCGCAACAGGATATGTTTCCAGCGTTATGGAGATTTCCAGTTGATCGATCTTCTTCAAGATGTCTTGCGCGGCGGTTGCCTGCCTTTGCGCGACATGGGCAGGTAGCCTGACACAGTGGCTGATTCCGAGCACCTTCTTGATCTCTGGTCGTTCCATCACCCGTAGAGGCATCAATCCCTTGCACGGACGGACCGTCATCGATACTCGTCCTCCGCCCTTGGGGTAGTGCCCTCGTTGAATCAATTTCAACTCTGCGAGATAGCCGAGCCTCGACAAGTTAGGGAGCACGACGAAGCGAACGTAGTCTATCGTTGGACTCCACCTCACATCTGTTCCTCCGGTTATCTCGAACTCCGTCTTGCCTGAGGAGAAGGCTGATGCAGGCATCAGTGCCTGAAGCACTAGTGAGATGCTTCCTGCGGTGCCTACGTCGAACCTGAACGAGCCTGACATCTTCTTTCTTGGCGTAAAGTACAGGTCGGTCGACCCGATCTGGAGCCCCTTTGTCTCAGCATCGGAGAGTGCGGCAACTGCCATGACCGCCGTCATGTGCTGTGCGCGAAGACCTGGATTCGGTCGCTTGCCTCGAATATTCTTAACGTGAACCTCTTTTCCGAGCAGTGCTGAAAGAGCGATCGCGGTTCTGAGAACCTGCCCTCCCCCTTCACCGAGGCTGCCGTCTATCTCGATCATCGGTCTTGCCCTGACGCAGCTGAATGCCCCTAGTTTATTTACTCTTACAAGCATTTCCGGCCAGTTCCGGAGTCTCTAACCTTGATTCTGAGGTGAGACAAGGTGGCAACCAAACTGAAGCGCGGCCTGTTTGTAGGAAGGTTTCAGCCCTTCCATCTTGGACATCTAGGCGCAATCAAGAACGCGTTAGATCAAGTGGAAGAGGTCATCATAATGGTCGGCAGCGCTGAGAACAGCCATTCTGACAAAAACCCGTTCACGGCCGGAGAACGTGTTGAGATGATACTGGCAGCATTGAAGGAAGCAAACATGGACCCACGCAGATATCTTGTCATCCCGATCAGGGACGTGCACATCCATGCGACCTGGGTCCCCTTCATCGTATCCCAGACACCCAAGTTCGACATCGTTTTCACGAATGAACCGCTCACGTCACGCCTCTTCAAGGAGCGTAAATACAGAGTCGAACGAATCCCGTTCCTTCAACGACATGACTATTCGGCCACAGAAATCCGCAAGAGAATACTCAAAGGGAAGAACTGGGAGTCGCTGGTCCCTAAGAGCGTTGCAGAACTACTTGTGAAGATCCACGGCATAGAGCGCATTAGGGAACTCGCTATTAGCGATAACCCAACCGGGGCCGGAAAGTGAGCCGATCACCGATCGACAGACGAAATCGCTTTGCCGCATTTGCCTTGTTGATCGCAAGCTCGAGGTGGCCATAGCTTCCGACCAAAAGAATTGGCTTGCCCTCAGCTGCATCCGAGTAGGTTCTCCCGACACTCAGAACAAATGCTCGCCGCTTCGTCAGCATTACGAGCTCCTCCCCGACTCTAACGCCAGAGGCTTCCAGATCCTCTCTGCTCGCAGTCGTCGCTATGTTCCCAAATGAATCGACCGCCAGCACTTCGCAACTGATCTTGTGTTGGGAACTCTCTGCGCCCACGAGAGTGACTGTAATCGGATCAGAGACTTTCGGCCCAATTTCAGAGACTTCTGCGCCGCAGGCTATTTTACCTGCTGCGTAAGCAAACACATCTCTTCCGTGAAAGGTAGATGAAACGGGAGTTCTCATGAATTGCTGGTTCTCGATTGAATGAATCTCTCTGATCCCGTCTCTCAAAGCTGCCGGGAGGAGTATGCCGTTGTCAGGACCTATGTATATAGCTCGTTGGGTTGCAACGAGCAGACCTCGCCTCTGTCCGCCGACCCCTGGATCTACAACTGCCACGTGGATTGTGTCAGGCGGGAAATACGCTGAAGCAGCAGCGAGGACGAAAGCACCCATTCTGATGTTGAACTTCTCTATTTCATGACTGATATCGACCAATGTCGTAGAAGGACAAAGGGTCAGTATCGAGCCCTTCATTTCAGAGACGTATTGGTCCCGATTCCCGAAGTCTGAAAGCAGTGTGACAATTCGCATGTCTAGGCAGATGATTCTACAGACTAGAAAACGTTTCCAAGCGGACTGGCGCACAACCCATGTTTCAGACCTGCATCCTCTAACAACAGCAACCTGCCCTGGCCGGGCAGATGTCGGCCATGCAAGTAGTGATATCTGCGCTTGCAAAGAGTTTTCAAGCATCTTTCTCTTTTGGGTATGCAGTGATGCATCGGGGATTTGTGAATTGGAGAACTCACAGCTTCTGATGTTGCCAGGGCCGACTAATGTTCCTTCCAGAGTAATGCGGGCCATGGCTAAGCCTGTGATTAACCATAGGGGGCCGGAGTTTCGTGATCTTTACCGGAGGATGCTCGACAACCTGAAGTTCGTCTTCGAGACGAAGGGCGATGTCTTTGTGCTCACGGCCTCCGGAACTGGAGGTGTCGAGTGTGCCATCAGAAACATCCTATCGAACGGGGACAAGATTGCGGTTGCCGTTAACGGAGTCTTCAGCGAGAGACTCAGAAACGCCGTGACTGCCTTCGGCGGAAGAGGCATTGAAATTCCGATCGATTGGGGTAGCGCTATAACTCCAGCACGCGTCGAAGACCTATTCGAAAAAGAGAAGAGCCTCAAGGCGCTAGCCGTGGTTTACAACGAGACCTCCACCGGCGCGACAACGAGAAAACTGAAAGAGATTGGCAAAATCTGCCACGATAATGGCGCCCTGTTTGTCGTAGATGCGATCTCGATACTCGGCGGTGATGCTCTGCCGGTCGACGAATGGGGCGTGGACATATGCGTGGCCGGAAGCCAGAAGTGCTTGATGACTCCACCGGGCCTTGTGATTCTGTCAGTCAACGAGAGAGCTTGGAAAGTCGCGGAATCGGCGCGAAGGTCATACTACTTCGACCTCCTTGAGTATAGGAAGTTTCTAGCCAACTACGAGACACCCTACACTCCAGCCGTCACTTTGTTCTATGCACTTGATGAAGCGCTCTTGATGATTAAAGAGGAGGGACTGCAACCACGCTACAATCGTCACAATCTCTGTGCAAGATCACTCTACGCAGGGCTTGAAGCGTTGGGCTTTCAGATCTTTCCTC
>JBEKGZ010000089.1:0-6854 GCA_050012535.1 Bathyarchaeia archaeon
ACCATGATCTTCATCACGATTCCTTCACTGGAGGATATCAAGTCATTCGGCAAAATGATGCGAAGCGTATTCACGAGGCATCTCCCGTTGCTATACTTATCATTCTTTTTCTTCTTCACAGCAAGCAATCTCTTCTTCACTTCGTATACGCCGTTCTTGAAGAGCCGTCAGATGGATGATTCCGGAGTATTCATCATCTTCACGACACTCTACATTCTCCAGGCAGCGATCTACCCGATTACTGGTCGAGCCTGCAGTCGGTTCGGAGAAGACCATGTAGCGGTTTTGGGACTCTGGCTTCGTACAGCAGGTATCTTTGCGGCGCTCGCAACGGTTCTATTGATGCTCTACAATTCCACGCTGATGATTGCGAGCATCATGTCGATAGCCGTGATCGGAACCTCGTTCGCCTTCTTCAACACGTCATCATCCGTTCTACTCTTCCGTACTCTACCCCACGGAAAGCAGGGCGAACTACTAGGAATCTACAGTGCCTTGACCGGCATCGCCGCATTCGCTGGGGCAATCATCTCAGGCTATCTTTCATACAATCTCGGCTACGCGTTGACTTTCGTAGCAGCTGCGCTCCTCTATGTCAGCTGTGCTCTAATATTGAGATCAGCAGTCAGAGAACACCACCGGCCAAGCTAGCCGGCTGCGTGGGCTCTCAGCTTCTCCTCAAAGACAGAGCGTGGTGGAAATCCGAGCGAACAAGCATAGGTGTCGAATTCTAGCAGGTTCTTCCCGTTTCTCAAGGCTTCCTGCTGAATCTCCGCGATACTTTCGCCCAGTATTGCGTAGGTGGACGCGTACCCGGGCCCATTGCCTTGGTGAGCCGGAAATACCTGATGGTAGACGAGGCTCTTGCTTAATCCGGTCTCTCTGTTTGCCCAGTCAATGAATTCCATTAGGCCCTGTTTCCCTGAATTGATTCGCGCGTCTCCTATGACGCGGAGGAAACGGACTATTCTCCAGAGATGGGTGAAGAACCCGTACTCAGCGAACACCTCGTCCGCTCCGCCGTATTTGATCAGGAATTTGACGAAAGCACGCTCTGTTGCGGTCGGCTTCCTCTGTTTCATCTCGTTCAGATAGTTGAGGAATTCTTTCTCTCTGTGAAATGAAATTCCTTCTGAGACAGCGTTGCCGGCCTGTGACTGGAGCATGTCAGTCAGGGTGGGCTTAGCTCCGAATGAGAATGCCGAATTCGATGAATGTAGGCAATGTCCGTACTCTTCGTGGACAAGCAGGTTGAGAAGTTCAGGTGGCGATGTTTCCGGTGCTCTTCTGGGGTCGGTAGTTGCGAGGAAGACTTGGAACGGCTTCTTAGTCAAATAATCGAGGAACATGGCGCCGCCTGACGGAAATACCCCCGATAGATAGGTCGGCGTCTCGACAACCCTCGTTACGTAGCGAGGGTTAATCTTCACGACATTCGTATTGACGAGTTTGGCGACGTGCTGCTTCAGACCTTTGATGTAGCCAACCACTCGCGACGCTTTCAGCGCTTTCTTCTTCGATATCGCATGCGCTACCGCTTCACCGCTTGCATCAACTCCCAGTTTCGACGCAAATTCCTGAACCTCGAGCTTGAAATCCGGCAGCTCTCTGTGGAGCATGTTCAGACCTTTCGTTTCAAGTTCGGACGGGGTTTCGCTGTAGTCGTACAGGTTGACCAGTGCATCTGCATAGTAGTCGCTTCTACCGAGATCGCATCCTTCCCTCGTGCAGATCTCAACGATCTCGTCGAACCCGCTGTTCTTGAAATCGTGAAAGCCAAATCTCTTCGAATAGTCATTTACCGCGCCGACCAAGCCGTCGAGCGCAACCCTGAGAGCCTTACTTCTGGTCTGCTTCCTGACCGTATCGGTGACTTCGATCACGCCCGCACACCTGATTGACGTAAGGAGCCTGATACCAGTTGGAGATGACTTGCCTGTAGTGCCTCCCGTGTACGCGCTCAGCGCTTTCGTCGCATGGTTCGCCAGCGATGTGAGATGGTTCGGGACGATTCCTTCCTTGATCAAGTGCGCGAAGAAAGCGTTGACGACCGTGTCAGGCACAATGTGCGCTTCTCCCATTAAGGCAAGTTTCATGTACGCCTTCAAAGAAGCGAGAAGTCGTTGCTGGGCTTTCGACTCGGCCTTGGAGCTTGTGTAATCTATCTTTCCAACTAGGCGTTCTATTTGAGTAGTGTCGTAGACAAGCATCTGTCCCGCACATTCGCTAACACCTCCAGTGAATGCTTCTGAGGGACTCGTTTCTTTCCATACCTTGAAGATGGTAGTCTCAACCGGACTTCCGGGCTTGAATGCCAAGGCTTTTCCACCGTTTCTGTTCCCGTATAGCGGCGACAGTTGTTTATGTCATCTTCTGATCGAGCGTACCTCCGGCAGAATGACGCGTTGAATCACGAGAACGCTTTTATAGATTCGCGTCAGTAGCCGCGGAACGTCACGGTTGGAATGGAAATGAGCGCCAAAGCATCTGAACTCGCAAATCCTGCTCCGCTGGGTTTGATGGGCTTCGGAATGACAACGATCCTGCTGAACCTTCACAACGCGGGCTTGTTTCCGATGAACAGCATGATCCTAGGTATGGGCGTATTCTACGGCGGAATAGCCCAGGTAGTCGCTGGGATAATGGAATTCCGGAAGGGTAACACCTTCGGAACCCTTGCCTTCACATCATATGGATCCTTCTGGTTGTCGCTTGTTTTCCTGATCCTCCTTCCAACGGAGAACGCGGCCTTTGCTCCTGATAATGCAGCGATGGCGGCCTACTTGTTCATTTGGGGATTATTCACACTGATCATGTTCTTCGGGACGCTGAAGGCCAACAGAGCGCTACAGTTTGTCTTCCTGAGTTTGGCGATACTATTCTTCCTACTCACGACAGCTCGCTTCTTCCCGCCCCTACTGCCTATCGCCGGGGTTGAAGGCATCATCTGTGGCTTCAGCGCCTTCTACCTATCACTCGCAGAAGTCCTGAACGAAGCCCACAAGACAACCGTGCTGCCGATAGGTCCTGTAAGATCCCAATAGTCACTACGGCGTTGCGGACGGGCTTCAAGCGACGCCCGCCCACCACGGACGAACCTCATCAAAAAAAGTGGGAGAGTATCTGTTGTTCGTAACTATCCGTAGCTATTCCTTGTGCTCCTCAGCAGGCTGAGTTGCTTTCTCATGCCTTCTTAGAGTTTGACCACCGGGCGTCTCTGAAACACGGCGACGAATACCAAGGCAATTACGAGTACCGCTGCCAGCACGATGAGAACATAGGTGGAAATCTTATAGTTGCCGAGCTCCTGGCTCGCGGAGTTGTAGTCTGACTGTGTCTGGTTGTACTTTGCAACCGTCTGATCGTAGTCTGCTTTGAGAGAGTTGTACTTTGAAGAGAGGTCATTATTCTTGGCAACGGTATCGTTGTAGTCCTTTTGAAGCTGCTCGTTTGTCTTCTGAAGTTCTACATACTCAGGGGTGGTAGCCAAAACGTAAGTGAGGGGGAAGGTCTGCTCTGATGAGACCTGTGTAGCGTAACTGGAAGCATAGTAGGGAGCATTGTAGGGAGCATTGTTGGTACCATAGTAGCCGTTGGGACCATAGTAGCCCGCGGGTTCGCACACGTATGAGGGTTCGTACACGTAGCCGGGTTGGTGCACGTAGCGGGGTTGGTTGGTTGGTTGGGATTGAGACATGATCTTGTGTAGGCTTGTCGTGTAGTTGTAAGGGGTGGTCAGGGTGGGATATGTCTGTGAAGTCGGGTATGTCTGTGTAGTATCGTTATCGCTCGTTTTGGGATTTGCCGCGTTTGTTCGGGTGGCCGGCCGTGTGGTATCGTAGTTCGGATAGTAGGACGGGGGATAGTTCAAACAGTAGCCCGAGTTGTAGTTAGTGTAATAGCCCGAGTTGTAGTTAGTGTAATAGCCCGAGTTGTAGTTGGCGTAATAGTTCGACGAATAATCGGAGGAGTAGTAGTTCGATGCCTCCTGCCAAACCTCGGTTACTGTTCCAAACAGGGGGCCACGCTGGGCATTAGTTGGAATAACGACTACAAGCGAGGTCTGCCAGTTATCGCCGGATCCAACGTCCTTATCCGTCGCAATCGCTTCTGATGCTGATTTCACGAGTTGGTTATCGACGTAGGAGAAGACATCTATCGTGAGGCTGACGATTCTCCCATTCGATTTCGCGGTTGTGATTGTCGATATGGTGATCGCGTTCCCTGGGTCGGCAGATTCAGGGAAGCTGAACTGGACCGTGAAGTGATCAGTCGACACGCTCGTTGTTGTTTGTGTTTGTGACGCTTGTGGCGTTTGGGATGGTGTTTGGAAAGTAGGTTGAGCTGTGGGAAGAACCGCACCGTAGCTACCCGGATTGAAGGCGTTTACAGCCGAGGGTGTAAATACCTGGACACCCTGAATCGCTAGCAGCGACAGTATTAGGGCAGATGCCATCAGAGGAATCCAAGCTTTGTCAGTCGGTCGAGATCTCGTAACCTTCATCCGTTCAGGTTGCGGGCACCATTGCCATGGAAAGGCACGTTTCTCTTTCATGTAGGTCCCTCCATGATCGTCTTAAACAGGTTATCTGCCAAATGAGAAGGATTTAGCCTGCCCTTATCTCGAGGGAGTGGGATTCCTCGCTCCTCGCTCTCTCTTATGAGCGTCTGTCGGCAGCTCTCAAGCTTCGTACACTGAGAACAGTCTCCTTCGCCCTTGTACCAGGCTTGGATCCCGTTTGCTACCGAGAATGTGACAAGAACATCCGTCCTCCAGGTCGGACTGTATGCCAATAGGAATCCGTTTCTTAGGTCAATCCTGCGAATGTCAAGCCTGTTGAGCTGCGCCGCATCAGTCAATGCACGCGAAATCTTCGTGTCTATGGCGTTCAAGGTCTTGTTCGTTGTCTGTGGGGTGACTCCTATCTTTCGCGAAACCTCGGCTTGTGTTAGACCCTGCCGGCGAAGACTCCAGACACTAAGCTGCTTGGACGTTAGATATCCTGCTCGCATCATCGCGTATCCTACTTAAGCATAGGTAAGCCTACAGATACTTATAACCGTTCCCATCTTGATCATTCAATACGGAATGTCACGATGTTTTGAAACGTCACCTGACCCTCATTTCGCTTGATCTCGTCTGCAACGCGACGACATAGAGAAGATGGACAAGGCGCACGGTTGGCAATTGCAGTCATTTCAAACCGGCTTTTGCATTTCGAAGTTCCGGAATCGTGTACTCGAGCTTGAGGTTGTTGAGTTTCTTTTCTGTTGGAAGCCCGGTTGCCTCATCCCATTCGCGCAGGTCATAGTACTCATCGAGCATTCTGTCAAGATATACGACATGGCCCTTGGCACGCCCGGAGGGAGATTTCTCCTCAAGCATTCGGCGTGGTTGTTGGTCATCCCTGCGTGTGATCCCGTGTCTCACGTTATACATTCTCTGCAGATTGACGATCCGTTCGCCGATTTCTTTGAGTTTCGGTACGTCCAGTTCCATTCCAGTAATCAATGACAAAGCGGTTGCGATGGGTTCCCAGTACAGTGCCGGCGGGAAGAGAGTGCCAAACTTACAGATGCCCACAGAATCTATTATTGCACAGAATTCCTCGCCGTCCTTGACAACCATCGGCTTGTACTTTGTTTGGGTAGGATCCACTATCTCTGGGAGGTATTGTTTCCCATATCGTTGAACCGCTTCGGTAGGATACCCCATTTCGTCGATGGTGGGAAAGCCTTTGAGATGGTCTGCGCCACGGCTTGACGTTGCCTGGGCAAGTCCCATGGATTGTTGCGCTCGCCCGTCTTGAGCAGAGACCTCCTGACCTTTGATATGCATCGCATAATACTCTGAGCCTTTGCCTATCGCCTTACTGGCTCTTCGCACTCCTTCAGCGAGGACGTTTCCTAGCTCTTTGCGATACGCTATCCTCGTGATTAGTTCAAGGACTGTGTCTGAGTTGCCCCAGGTTAAGTCTAGGTCAGTATCGTTGTGAGAGAGTATGCCCTTCTCATGAAGTTCCATTGCGAACGCGATCGACGCGCCAGTCGATATGGTATCCAACCCGTAGTCATCACACAAGTAGTCTCCTCTGATGATGGAAGGAAGATCACGGTTCCAGCACCTCGAACCAAGCGCGTTCACCGTTTCATACTCAAGCACTAACGCAACGCCCTTGTGCTTGCCTTCCCTCACCTCGACGACGTGATGGCATCCTATCGGGCACGCGAAACACGCAATCCTACGGACGAAGTGATCCTTCTCGATCCGTTCGGCGCTTATCTCTTCTACAAACTCAAAATGACCTTGTTGGTGATTCTTCGTCGGGAACCTGCCAACCTCGCTCATTGGAACCGAGAGTTGTGGAGTGCCGAATCGCGTGAGCCCTGGCGTGAATGGGTTCTTCAGAATCTCTTTCTGCGCATCTATGCATGCTTTGAGGTACTCGTCTCGATTCGCGATCGGGATCTTCAAACTGCCACGTGCAGCGACCGCTTTTAGATTCTTTGAGCCCATGACGCAGCCGACTCCGGCTCTCGCAGCGGCGCATCCATGGGTCATTACAGCTGCATATCTGACAAGGTTCTCGCCTGCTTGGCCAATTGAAGCGACCTGAATACTGTTGTCTCCGATCATTCTGTAGCCAAAGATACACGGGTTTCTCGGATCGACCCTGGAAGATTATCATATCGTAACCTGAACGTTTCACTTCAGGTGTGAAGTGCCCGCCGGAGTTCGCGTCGCCATATATCCCTGTCAACGGAGATTTCGCTATTACCTCAAGCCTTCCCGCGGTCGGAAACACTGTTCCCGTTAGCGGTCCTGTTGCGAAGATCAGACGATTCTCTGGTGC
>JBEKGZ010000090.1:0-9218 GCA_050012535.1 Bathyarchaeia archaeon
CTGTGAATCTGAGAAAGCCAGTCTCATGTGTTTCTTTCAGGATTTCAGGCTTTCCATTGCCGTAGAAGAACTTCCTCGATTCTATGCGTTTCGATTCAGCTCTTGGCTTTGGCAGGAGCAGTTGTGTGTGCGCACCAAGAGACCCGACGACGTAGGACGGACGATGGCCTGCTTGGGCTGGTTTGCGTTAGGCCCGTTATCCTGACTTGTCTGGGGGATTCAAGACTGATAGCCGAATCTCGGAGATCCATCCGAGTCCTAACCGGTCTCGCCAATCTCGCTCAAGGTACGTCGTCAGCTCCACAGCCCTTGTTATCTGCTTAGTCCCCTCGATTACGTTCTCGCGACTCTCTCTTACGACTGCACCAATCTTGATGACTATTGCCTCAAGCTTGACGGCTCGCCCGTGCCTCAACTTGTAGTACATCTTCTCGCAGGCAAGTCGTCCGGTCATAGAATGATGGCTCCGAACTCTTACGAATCCAAGTTCATCAAGTCCTTTGTCAACTCCCGCCTGTACGGACGGAAGGGCCTCATCCAGACTTTCGCCCATGGGCGGAATGAACTCAACCACAAGGAACATGGCTATGATGTTCGGCTGTTCGTTGATGATTAGACTATCGGGCTAGGCTGTCTTTGTGAGGGACCGGCATCATCGTCAAACCGAGCTATGTCACATCTCAATTTCGTGATCACGACGCATGAACGACGGTTCAAATCACGACGCCCGCACCAAGGTACCCGACGACGACGAAAAACGAACGCCTCTCCCACAACGGCGGTTCAAATTACGACGCCGCACCAGCTGACCCGACGACGTTGGCATATCCCACATAGCAACGTCCTCTACGATTACAGAATTCCCTCCGGAGATTCACGACCTGTTTGGAGTGCACTGATTCGTACCAAGTGTGGAGGAATGGGAGGGAGCTGACGATGAGTGACGAGGAGAGGAGGCTGGCGGCTGTAATGTTCACGGACATCGTCGGTTACAGCTCCCTAACTCAGAAGAATGAGCGGCTAGCCCTTGAGCTTCTTGAGGAGCATAGACGGATAGTCCGACCCATAGTTGCCCGCCACAACGGCCGCGAGATAAAGACGATAGGGGACGCGTTCCTCATAGAATTCCCTAGCGCTCTTGAAGCAACAGAATGCGCTGTAGACGTACAGAGAAGCCTTCGTGACTATAATCAGCAGTCAGATGCGGCTAGACGGGTTCATATCAGGATCGGAATTCACCTGGGAGACGTGATACAACGGCAGAATGATGTTCTGGGGGACGCGGTCAACATCGCGTCAAGAATTGAGCCGTTGGCGGAGGCGGATGGAATCTGCATATCGGAACAGGTCTACGATCAAGTCAGAAACAAGATAGGCTACCCAACAGAGAACCTTGGACCGCGTCAGCTGAAGAACATAGATTACGCGATTGATGTGCATAGGATCCTATGGGTGAAGGATGAGATTGCCAAGTTGAGCCTCGACAAGAAACGAATCGCCGTACTACCATTCGCTAACATGAGCCCGGACCCCGCAGACGAATACTTCGCGGACGGCCTCACTGAGGAGCTGATTGACAGGCTCTCTCAGGTCAGGGAGCTCGAAGTCATAGCTCGAACGTCAGTGATGAGCTACAAGAAGAAGGAGAAGAAGGCCTCCGAAATCGCAAAGGAGCTCAGTGTAGGGTCGCTAGTTGAAGGAAGCGTGAGGAAGGCTGGGAGTAAGATCCGGGTCACGGCTCAGCTGATCAACGGCGCCACCGAAGGACACCTCTGGTCCTCCCACTACGACAAGAACCTGGACGACATCTTCGCCGTCCAGAGCGAGATAGCGGAGAAGGTGGCAGGGGAGCTCAAGACTCAGCTACTCGATTCCGAGAAGCAAACCCTAGAGAAGAAGCCTACCGAGAACATTGAGGCGTACACATGCTTCCTGCGGGGCAGAGAGCTGTACAGGGAGGAGACCGAGGTCTCACTCAGGCAGGCCATTGGCCTCTTCGAGAAGGCCATCCAGCTGGATCCTAGCTTCGCGAGAGCGTACGTGGGCGTGGCCGAATGCCACCAATCGCTTGCTAACCTATCCGAGCCCATTGACATCTCCCTCCCAATTGTGAAGACATCACTGGAGCGTGCCATCAACCTCGACCCTGACCTTGCGGAGGCTCACAGGTCGCTCTCGGAGATGTTCTACAACATGGACCACTTGCTGAGTTCGGAAACGGAGGCGAGGAGGGCGCTGGAGCTCAACCCGAGCCTCCCAGACTGCTACTCGCAGCTGAGTGAGCTGGCGGCAGACAAGGGAGAGCCCGAGGAGATGGTTAGGCAAATCGAGACAGCCTACCGACTGGACCCAATTAGGCCACGGTTCATCTTGCTTCTCGGGACGGCATACCTCTATACGGCGAGGGAGCAGGAGGCGCTGGAGTTCTGGAAGAAGACCGAGCAGCTGGCTCCGGCTGGAACCTACAGGGGAATGACGGAGTACTACCTGATCAAGGGGGACCTTGAGAAGGCTAAGGAGTTCCATGCGAAGGCCGAGAAGCTCGAGCCCACCCGTCCTTGGCTCATCTGGGTGAGTGGAGTCATCGCTGCTATGGAAGGCGACAGAGAGAAGTCGCTCCTCGCAATCAAGAAGATCGAGGACGCCAAGATGGGCCCGATCGGCTTCAATTTCATCGGATACGTCTACCACGCCCTAGGAGACCTCGACTCATACTTCGAGTACATGAACAAAGCTCTCGAAGCCCATACGTTAATTCCTTCAACGATGACGTACTCGCCTCTCTTCGCCAAGGCAAGGGCTGACCCCAGATACCTGGAACTGCTGGAGAGACTCAGGAAGCAGGAGAGCGGTTAGCGTTCGACTCGTCTGTAGTTATCACGCCATCTAACCCACTAACGATCCTTGTGACGCTGCATAGTGTAAGCTGTTGTGTGTTTGGCATCAGTTGGATTGGGATTCGTTGATTGTGTGTGTGTCGTCGTTGAGGTATTTTGTGTGTGTGTGTGGGTCCCTTGGTGCGCACACAGTAACTACCTTAAGTTGGTAGGCAAATCATTTGCAGTTGAAGGGTAATGCATACTCCAAGCTCGCAGCGCTTGCCTGAGTCAGGCGAAGAGCTTCGCGGCATTTTCGTACTGGGATTAATTGCCGCAATAGCCACTGTGCGATATGCCATCGGTAACTCGTTCACTATTCCTGTAGGCAGCAGGAGTGTCGATATAGTGCCGATCTTGAACCTCATTCTGGTCACATGGAGCGCGTACGCGTTTCTTGTCGTGCTAGCACTCTCGACGTCACGGTGGTCTACGGTCTTCTTGGGTTACGCGCGGATTTTCCTTTACATGGGACTTATTCTCACATTGGTCGTGCTATACTTTTCTTTCCTAGGTGGCTACGCGCCGACTTCGTACTATGTTTCGCTGTTGTTTGTCGCCTACGCATCACTGGCGCTTCCCAAGTACTTGATCTCCATCTTCAAGAAACCGAAGCGAGTAAATGTGATGAAAATCGACATGGAAAGCGTTGCGGGAATGGTCTTCGGCATCTCACTGGTTTTGCTGGTTGCACTTGGGCTTACAAATCTGCTTCCCTTGATCTATGCTCAGGTCACGACAGTAGTGGGCCTTGTTGGAGTTCTTGTCACTGCACTCGTGCGTTTTCGACGGTTCATCTCAGGTCGCCACCAGAAACGAGTCTCTCCTTGAATAGCGCAAAGAAACGCTCACCTTGCTAACTACAATTCCCTAGGGGGTGGTTCTCGTGTGTGTCGCTTGGCGCGCATACACACACAAAATACCTCAACGACGACGGTTCAAATTGCGACGCACGCACCACCCTAGACGACGACGAAAAACGACTCCTCCAACTCCCCATCATGAAGGTTCAGATTCAGATGCCGGCACAAAAGGGAAGATACCTTACGAGTCCTAGCACCTAAGAGTTCAACTGGAAAACGGTGTTCCAGAGTTCGCCCACAATCCCCGGATTGCGACCGATAGTGCAATATGTGATATTCGCTCAATATCCACAGGCGATGTGAAGGATGTCCCAACGGAAGGATGCGGAGAAGACCTATCTCGAACACGCAACGCAGATCGATACGATCCTAGCGTACTCGGAGAACAAATTCAGAACAGCGGCCAGAATCGTAGCTTGGTTCTACGGCGGCTCATCCGAGACTTGGCGCAAATTCTTGGCAAAGAAAAAAGTCACGAAGCCAATTCCCAAAGAGGTCGAAAAGCTGCTTCGGAAGATAACTACAAAGTAGACTGAGGTTAGGAGATCCCGAGAGATTGGGTTGGAGCAAAACCATAGAACTAGCGAGAGATTTCGAGGAGACATACGAAAAGATTTCCAGCCGAGTTGAAAGCGCTAAGGACTGGAAAAAGGAACTTTCTTGGAGGACTGTCAGGGGCTCGTACGTCAAACTGACCAGAAAGAACAGGTCCGTATTCAAAGCATTGAAGAAGAGCGTCGCCGCGAGCGCAACACTAGTCTCCATTCTGCACCAACTGCAAACTCCGCTGTACACTCTATTCAAGATCAAAGAATCCACGGAAACCAAGTGGCGAGCACTACAAACGTCAAAGCAAATCTGGGCCCAATTCAGAACTGAGCTTGATAAGCAAGTCAAATCCGAGTATGATATGTTCCGGAAAAGGGAGTTTCAGCCTGATCCAGAACTCTGCTTTGTCCTGATGCCTTTCGACAAGCAGGATGCACGACGCAAGCCATTCAAGCAGATCTATAGAACTATCAGATCGGCTGTTCGCCGCGCTAGGCTGAAGTGCAAGCGCGCTGATGAGATTTTCGGCGTGAAGCCAATAGTTCAAGACATATGGGAGTCGATAAACAGGGCCGAGCTCGTTATCGCCGACCTGACCGAGAGGAATCCAAATGTTTTCTATGAGGCTGGGCTGTCTCACGCGTTGACGAAGAAGTTGATCCTGATTACTCAAACCATGGACGACGTACCCTTCGACGTGAAGCCCGTTAGGACCATTCTCTACCAGAACACTGGTAGTGGAAGAAAGAAATTGAGCAAAGACCTCTACAGCACCATACGTAGCGTGTTACAGTAGCCTGCCATCTGTCTTGATTTTTGGGAATGCCGGTTCGTCTTCGGTACATTTCGCGTCGTCGTCGCGCACCAGCTGACCCACACACACGAGAGTTCAATTTACGACGCCCGCACCAAACCGGTCCCCTCACCTCCCTTGTTTGCCGGGTACTTCCTAACTCCGCGCTCCTCCTCGGCGCTGCGAAAGCTATGGAAAGAAAAACTGGAGTAGCCCAAGCTGATGTGTGCCGGGTCACTTGAGCACCATGCTCACTGCCTTCTCCGCAGTCACGCCCGGTAGACTCTCGAAGCTTGAGAAGATGCCTGGATACTCCCTTGGCCACATTAGCCAGTTCTCGAAGGCGACCTCATCCGCGGGTGCACCATCTATCTCAGTAATGGTGACGCCTTTTCCTCCAGGACAGACATACCAGGCAAGAGTCTTCGAGTGCTTAGCTGGGTACAGGCCCTTCTGCATCAGGTTGGCCGCAACTTCACCTATCTTGCTGGGCGGAAGACTAGGGTTCAAAGTCCAAAAGCTGATGATTATCATTATACCACCTCCATCCAATACTGGGAACTTCCTATCATTGCGCCCCTCCTCAGCGCTCCTCGACAAGCAGGAGAATCAGCGAACACCAAACAGGCAGGCAGTGAATCCTAGAAAGCCACTCTACTAGTTCGGTTGTGCGAGGATTTCAGACTTTGGGTCTAAGCAACCAAAGCGAGGACGGCGTTGTCAGGAGATTCTTCCCTAACATGCAGGAGATGTCAGGAGCAGGAGAGGAGTTGGACGAGTCATTCTGTGTGTGCGCACCAAGAGACCCGACGACTACTGTACTGTTTGCCAATCTGCTACTAGCTTTAGGTTAGCCCGGAGCGTCCTCTCGGGCATGGGTCTACAGCTTCATGCTCTTCGCGGAGACCTGCAAGATTTCTGCTTGAACCATTAGCGACAGCAGCGCCACGCCGAACGTCATTGCCACTATTGTGTCCTTGAAGTTGCTCTCTGGCAACGATAGCGCCAACGCAACCGAAACTGCACCTCGCAATCCTGCAATGGCCAGCAATCTTGTCCACGAGTGTGGTATTCTCTCACGCATCATGTTCGTGAGCCCTATTATCGGGTAAACGCTAACGACTCTGGCCACGAGTATGGCCAAGAAAGCTGCCAGGATGAACGGAGCATAGGCGATGAGCAACGTGAAATCTGCTTTCAAACCGATAAGAAGGAAAGCGAAAGACGTAGCCATGAAAGTCACCACTTCCCAGAACTTCGTCATCGTCGTTCGAGTTTCCTCGGACATTGCGGTTCGCATGGTCCGATTTCCAATGTACAGGCCAGCAATGGCCACTGATGCTAGTCCTGAAACCTGCAGACTCTCGGCGAAGAGATACGAACCGAACATGACGACTATTGTGAACGTCGTCTCTGCCATGGGCTCCGTGATTTGCCTGTACAATAGTTCAGCAACGCCTGATACGAGCAACCCAGTTAGTATCCCACCTCCGAAGCTGTAGGCGAATAGAGTCACACTTTGAACTGGACTAAAAGACAAGGACGGTGCAACAGGATAAAGAACGATGGCTGTTACGTCATTCAGATAGGCTTCGCTCTCTAGGATTGTGGTTAGCCTTTCAGGTGCCTTCATTCTCTTCAATATGCTAACAACGGAGACCGGGTCTGTAGGCGAGATTATGACGCCAAACATAAGCGCAGCCGCGACCGGCAAGCCCAATGCAATCTGCAGGACCGCGCCGCATACAAGAGCGGAGATCACAACTCCGAATATGGCTAGACTCAGAACGGTCTTCTCAACGGTTCTGAATGTCTCAAGACGAGTTCGCATGGCCGCCTCAAAAATCAGAGGAGGAACAATGAAACCAAGTATGAGATTACTGTCAAAGCTGACACTGTTAAGCTCACCCCCGATCCTCAAGAACGATAATGTAAAACCAATAGCGATCATGACTGTAGGGTATGAGGCTTTGAGTCTCTCGCTGAGGATAGCGCCTAGGAATGATAGGAAGATCACCAACGAAACGATAGCCATTGAAGTGCTAGCAAAGTCAACCATGTTCAACGCCTGAATGAGTTAGGATTGACAGTTGCGTGAATGCCTTCGATCTATCCAGCGTGGACGATCGCGGAGATGAGTAGGATTTCCTCACGATAACGATTCAGGTGCGCAGAGTACGTACGCGCAATACCCGCTGGCTTGTGAGTAGAATCTTGAACTAGCTTAGCCTTAGTGCTTCACCAGAACTCGGTTGCTACGGCTTGTTACTGATTGTCAGGTGATGGCGTGGAGACGGGCCTTGGGGTGGGTTGTTGCTTGTTCTCTGCATACGAGGTCAGTTTGGCGGTCTTGAAATGAACTTGCATGATCTCCGCTTGAACGACTAGCGAAAGAAGGGCCACACCGAAGGTCATTGCGACTATCGCATTCTTGAAGCGGGTTTCGGGCAATGAAAGTGCCAGAGCAATCGAGACTGCGCCCCGCAATCCTGCGAAAGCAATGACCCTCGTCCACGAACGCGGTATGTTCTCCCGCATCATGTTCACGAGCCCAATTATCGGATATACGCTGACCACCCTCGCAACGAGTATCGCCAAGAAAGCAGCTGCAATGAACGGTGCATAGGTAATGAGCAGCGTAAAATCCGTCCTAAGACCAATGAGCAGAAAGGCGAAAGAAGTGGCCATGAATGTCACTACTTCCCAGAACTTCGTCATCGTCGTTCGAGTTTCCTCGGACATTGCGGTTCGCATGGTTCGATTTCCCATGTACAGACCGGCTATGGGTACCGCTATCAATCCAGACATGCCGAGGCTTTCTGCGAGGGCGTAGGAACCAAACATGACGGCTATTGTGAATGAAGTTTCGGCAAGAGGTTCCGTAATCAGTTTGTGCAGTAATTCAGCGACGGCTGATACTAGCAGGCCAACTCCGACTCCTCCCAACAGGTTGTACGCGAACGTGCCTAGACTAAACGGGTTGAATGACAGGGAAGCGGCAACAGAATAGAGGATGACGGGTGTTGCGTTGTTGAAGTATGCTTCCGATTCGAGAAGAGCAGTCAGCCTTTCAGGCGCTCGCGCTCTCTTTAGGAGACTGACAACGGAAACCGGATCGGTGGGAGAGACTATCACGCCAAACATGAGTGCGACTGCGAGAGGCAGGCCTGTGACGATATTCAAAACAAGACCGGTTACGATAGCGGATATCAGAACTCCGAATATTGCTAGGCTTATCACCGTTTTCTCAACGGTTCTGAAAGTCTCGAGACGAGTTCGCATAGCTGCTTCGAAGATCATGGGGGGAACAACGAAACCAAGTATGACGGTGCTGTCGAATGGGACGCTCTGTAGTGCACCGCCAACTCTCAGGATTGAAAGTGCGAGACCAATGGCGATAATGACCGTCGGATATGATACTTTGAGTCTACTGCTTAGGATGGCGCCTAGAAAGGAGAGGAAGATTACCAGTGACACCACTGTCACTGGAGACCAAGCGATAGGGTCAGTCACTTACTTCACATCTGCACGTTCACATAGTCGTGCATAGGCGGTTTGGTCCACATTCTATTGCGAGCGACCATTCTCCTCGTCATAATCAGCTACTCTCAAAATCCCATTCCTGATAGAATCATCATTGGAGCGAATGGGAATGGTATACCAATTTGCCCTAGCTGGCCGATAGTGCTTCATGTGCTTTTCCAAGAAGAATCCAACCGGAAGGAAGAGCAGCAGGCAACAAGCTAGACCCAACATATAGAACATAGGGCTCTCCGACCTTGGAACGTTGATGTAGAATGGAAACAAACCGAGATCATTCAGAATCGCGGCAGCTAGGTAGAGAACCAATGCCACCCCGATGCCACCAACGATAACGAAGTCCAGTTGGTCTCGATCCATCTTGAATCGGTGAAATTTGCAGACTCCCTACGCGATAATGATTCAGGTACTATGATTACGTACGCCAAGTACGTACGCAACGTACCTAACGTCACGCTTCTCTCCGATCTGTTGGGATGCTTTCAATGAAGACCAAACGTTAAGAGACCTCGTTCCTATCTTGTCGAAACAAAACAAACCTGAGGACTGATGCTTGGATTTTCAGATTACGCCGCTCTTCTACAGCAACATATTCTC
>JBEKGZ010000091.1:0-11768 GCA_050012535.1 Bathyarchaeia archaeon
AAACTCTTCCTAACAGAACTGAGAGAACGCCTCCGCGAATTCGCCAAAGGGAGCGGTCTAGTTTTCGATTGGGATGTCTTCTACATACGCGCAAAGAGACCCAAGTCCTATTAGTGCACTTGCATCATTCTTGAGTGAGGAGCAATGGTCAAGAAAGCCATGTTCATGCCAGGGCATGTGCCCGAGGGCGGTGCTTGTATCTCAAGCTTCATCGTCGCCGAGAAGGAGGGCAAGGTTCTGGTCGGGAAGATGAAGAACCCGGATACTTGGGTGGCGAAGTTCCTAGTTGGGGCCAACTTTGCCCCCAAGTACGCGGCGTCAGGAAAATGGTTGTTGCCAGCTTCGCATCTAAAGTTCGGCGAGTCCCCGGATGAGTGCGCTAAGAGAGTGCTGAAGGAGCAGTTGCTCGCCGGAGAGCCGCGTTGCACTCTTTTGGGTATTCAGTCGCACATTTCCGGCGACCCAAACGACGTTGAGAATGCTCATTGGGATCTCTGTGTCATCTACAAGGTATCAGTCCCCGAGCCCATTCGGGTACCCGAATGGTTTTCCGAACTCCGCTACGTCTCGGCCAAGGATCTGAAGGCCAGCGACTTCACACGTGGCCACGGAGACATCCTAGAACAGCTAGGGCTCTTAGGAAAATGAGGGTAGCGCAGACCACTGCTGACATCTGTGGGTGCGCTCACGCGCAGGAAAGTGCTCGCCCTCATTGGTTTTGCATGCTCGCTCTTTCATGCGTGGGCGGCTTCTTCGACTCGATCAAGCCACTCGCCCGTCAGGGCTTCGAAGAGCTTAGGCTGTTCCATTTGTAGAGAGTGACCGGCGCGATCGAGCACGACATATGAGGCGCGAGGATAGCTCTCAAGGACCTTCCAAGCGTCCCTATATCCGCAGATATTATCCTGCCTTCCGTGAAGGAAGAGAGATGGCTTAGTGAAGGGCTTTGGGAGCGCGGCTATGTCGAATGAGAACGCGTAGTTCTTCCGGAGACGGCCGAGAAACTTATCATCCGCAACCTTGACGCCCGGGATTATGTCTCGCTTCCAAGCTTCAAGATGCTCTTGGGTCTGAACGACTGCCAAGTTCTTGAATCCAGAGATATTCTGATCGGCCACGCCCTCGAAGTCTATCGGCTCCCGGTGAAGAACGCAGTGGGACGGAAGATCGCGCGTCTCCTCAGGACCCATACTTGGAACTAGCAACAGGAGGCCGTCCATCCGGTCGGCGAGGCGGTGCACCAAGCCTTGGGCGAGCAGGCCTCCATAGGATAATCCTGCTACCGCGAACTGCCCGTTGGGGATCACGCGACCAATGAAGTCAGTAAGAACACTGAGGACCTGGTCCTGAGTCACAAGCCACTCAGGGCCCTCTGTCTTCCCCATCCCGGGAAGATCAGGATAGATACGCCTCCAGTGCTGCCGTTTCTCGAAGATCGGCTCAAATGCACCCGCCACCGCCCGATGGTCGAGCGGCCAACCATGTAGCGCAAGAAACGCTCGCCCTTCACCACGAACCTCATAGTGAACCGTGATCCGGTCAAGTCGACATTCCATCTCTTTCCGCCACGACATTTGGGTCAGATACGTAGTGTCCCTGTCCTCTAAGGTTTGTAGCACTATTGTGGACGAAATGGAACAAAACAGCACAATTCCTATCGCGATGGGAATAGTCTGGATAGGAGCATTTGTTTGCACACTCAGAGATGAACTTCGCAAGTAGTTGCACGCATTCGTACATGTCGCCGATGCCTTCTCATGGAACAGTCACCGAGGCAATCAAAAGTGAGAAGACTCTGTCACCGCTGTCTCGCACCACTGCCTTACGGGCATTGTGAAGTAGACACAAGGATAGACGGACTGCGAATACTCGCCCAGACTAGTCTTCCTGCACCTCTACCTGCATCTCAGTATTCTGCACCAGCGATAGTGCCTGCATTTACTCCGTGCTGTTGGCGAAGAAATCCTGGGTAAACACCGCTTTTTCCATGGAATTGTCATTCAATAATGAAAACGCCAAAGCTATACGGCAAGATCGCCTCGTTAGGCCTGTCTCCACCGAACTGCTCATGAATACGATTGGTCGAGAGGAGGTGAACTTGTTGAAGCTTAGTGCAAGAAACATATTGAAGGGCAAAGTCAAGAGCATCCAACACGGTGCCGTGAATTCTGAAGTCATTGTGCAGGTCCCCGGCGGCATTGAGATTGTCTCAATAATCACGAAGACCGCTGCTCAGAACTTGCAGCTCAAGGAAGGCAAGGAGGTCTACGCGATCGTCAAAGCCACCAACGTGATCATAGGCACAGAGTGAAGGCTCTTCTGCTCGTCGATACACTCGGAAATTCATCCGACTTTTGTTAATCAATTAGCTCACCAGGGGTTCGACGGCTTGCGGAAAAGCGTTATATTCGGCAGAATACATTGCTCCCCCAAGTGTCCATTCATGAATCGATCAGCTATCACAAAACTGCAAGCTTCACTGCTGATTATCGTGGTTATCTGTGGAATAGCTGCAGGAACATACGCCTACTATTCAATGATCGTACCCGCTGCAAAAACCCGCCTTATTGTCTCGACAACAACTAGCCTCTACGAGACAGGATTCCTGGATATGCTGAAGACGAAGTTCGAGGCAAAATACCCCAACATGAACGTGTCCTTCATCTCTCAAGGAACCGGACTCGCAATACAGACGGCAATGCGAGGTGACGCTGACATGCTCCTTGTACATGCCCCGTCACAAGAGTATCCATTCTTGAAAGGCGGATACGGGGTTAACCGCAAGATCGTCGCATACAACTTTTTCATAATAGTTGGCCCCTCAGAAGACCCAGCTGGAATCAAGGGCAAATCCCCTTCGGACGCATTCAAGGCCATTAGGTCCGCAGGACTTAACGGAACGGCGATCTGGGTGTCGAGAGGTGACAATTCCGGGACCTATACAAAAGAGGTGAGCCTCTGGAAAGCAATTGGCTTGGATGTCAAGCAGCTCCGCCAGGAGAAATGGTATCTGGAAGCTGGAAGCGGCATGACCGCTACACTCAAGCTTGCCGACGAGAAACTCGGCTACACACTCAGTGACACCGCGTCATACCTTCTCAACTTCAACAACCACAACATCGTCCTAGTGAAACTGGTTGAGGGAGCAAAGAGCATGCTGAACGTTTACAGCGCTATTGCAGACGACCCTAGGAATGCGAACATGACGAAGACAAACTTTGATGGTTCCATGATGCTCATCAAATACCTTGCCTCAGATGAGGGTCAGCAGCTCTTCGCAGACTACGGTGTAAGCCAGTACGGAAAGCCGCTCTTCGGGCCCTACCTCAAGCTACTCCAGACGAAGAGTGACCCGTTGGGCAACGACCCAACGCAACTCATCCAGTGGATAAGCGATTATGCGTTCTTTGAAGGGTCCGAGTGCCCGCAACAGTTTAGATATCAAGCAGAAGGCCTCTACTCGACACAGACTCCGGTGCCAGTCTTGCTCGTGAGCATCGTGGCCGGAGTCGAGCAGAGGAAAGCAGCCGCTTGCATCCAATCATTGAAGGCATAATCCAAGCAATCAACCTCATACTCACAGGCGACCCTGAAGTTTTCAGCATCGCTGCACTGTCCCTGTATGTCTCGGTACTGGGGACTCTCCTCGCCTGCACTTGGAGCATCCCCGCTGCCTTAGCCCTCGCTCTTCGCAAGTTCCAAGGCAAGCGAATCCTCAAGGGACTCTTCAATGCTTTCATAGGCATCCCCACAGTCGCACTGGGACTGTACCTGTACTTGCTTCTTTCAAGGGCCGGCCCTCTCGGATACTTTCAGCTGCTGTACACGCCAAATGCCATCATAATTGGGCAGTCCGCGCTCGTCACGCCGATCATTGTGAGCTTCGCCACCGGCGCACTGGAATCTGTTGATCCTGACTTGCGAACCCTCGCGCGAACGTTAGGCGCCTCTGATCGTCAAACGTACAATGTTATCATCAAGGAAGCATTCTGGGGGTTGGTACTTGCGATCCTCGCCGCTTTCAACAGAGCATTTGCGGAGCTGGGGGTTGCGATGATGCTGGGCGGCAACATACGAGGCTTGACGCGAGTTCTAACTACAGCGATATCTTTGGAGACCGCGCGAGGTGATATTGCGTTGAGTATCGCCCTCAGTTTCATCCTACTGGGCATGGTCATGTCTTTGAGTATAGCGATCAACCTCGCTAGGAAAACGTCGCAATGAGCCCTCATTTAGAGACGCATGATATCAGGAGAGAGTACGATAGTGTACTTGCACTCGACCGAGTGAGTATTGGGGCACATCTTGGACGAGTGACAACGATTGTTGGGGTAAACGGTTCAGGTAAAACAACTCTCCTGAAGATCTTGGCTGGTCTGGACACACCAACCGCGGGCGACGTATTGATCGAAGGCCACGAGGCAAACCCAACTCAACTCAGAACACATTCTACGATGGTCTTCCAAAGAAGCGTGATGTTCGGGACGAGTGTCTACAACAATGTTGCTTACGGACTAAGGATAGGCGGAGTTTCCAGTCGTGAGATCTCGCAGAGAGTCAAGTCAGCACTCACAGTCGTGAACCTAGACGGGTTCGAGAGGAGACATGCGCGGAAACTCTCAAGCGGCGAGCAACAGCGTGTCGCCATGGCACGGGCACTATCATTAAAGAGAGATGTCTTGCTGATCGACGAGCCTACTGCGAATCTGGACCCAGCTAACGCGATGATTATCGAGCGAGCAATCAAGGACTCTGCTCAGTCCAGGGCCGTCTTGCTCAGTACGCACAACCTTCCCCAGGCTCGACGGCTCTCCCAACATGTGATCCACCTGTACAAGGGGCGAGTAGTCGAGGAGGGCGAGCCGTCTCGTTTCTTCACGAATCCAAGCGATGAGAGAACCAAGCTTTTCATCGAAGGAGAGCTTCAATTCTAGAGAGCCGGTTCGCATCGAAGATGAAGAAAGACGCGCCTAAAACGAAGCTTGAGCCATCCTACACGGTCTCACTCAGCATAGGCAGTCGAAGTGTTCTCTCGCTCGCCGCACGTACTCTAGACCTGTCTTACCCTTTCGTCTGGAACACGATCTCTCGAATCGAACGAGCCGTGAACCAGACGATCGTAGTCAAGGAGCGCGGAGGTCAGAAAGGGGGACGAGCAGAGCTGACAAGGCAAGGAAAGGATCTCCTGCAGGCCTACTCGGAACTCGATTCCAGAGTACACTCCTTCGTCAAAGGAGGATCTCTCACGAAAGGATACATGCCCGAGACGGGGCGTGTCCGTCCGAACCTTTCCTTTGTGGGCAGTCACTGCGTGGTAGTTGAGAAGATACTAGGCTCGCTGCACGCGAGTAACCCAAGAATGACGTATCAAATGGTCAACGTAGGATCCTGGGCCGGCATGACTGCAATGATGCTGAGAGAGGCGGACATAGCTGGCATACACGTGTACGATGAAACCGAATCACGATACAATGAACCGTTGCTCTCGAAATACTGGCTGTCAAACACGTGTACACTGATCCGTGGCTACCAGAGAGAACAGTGCCTCATGGTCAGGAAAGGAAACCCCAAGAAGATCAGAGGAGTTGAAGACCTTCTCCGACGCGACGTGAAGCTTGCTAACCGAAACGTTGGATCGGGAACCAGGATCTTGATCGACCTGAAGCTCCGAGAGCTTGCAAGAAAGAAGGGACTTACTCTTGACACACTGACGAAGCAGATAAGAGGATACGACTCGGAGATGATGACTCACAGAGAGGTCGCGGCGGCAGTCGTCACCCGACGAGCGGATGTCGGCGTCGGTCTGACATCAGTTGCATCCGAGACAAAGTTGGATTTCATCCCTCTGGCAGATGAGCTGTATGATTTCTTGGTCGAGAAGAGGCTGAGGAACCCATACGCACATGATTTCTTTGATTTGCTGGCATCCAAACGTTTTCAGAGAGAAATCGAGAGCTCTACGGTCGGAATCAAGTTCCTCAAAGAAAGCGGCCGAGCAATCAGTTAGTGAACTTCCTGCCAGCTTTATTCGCATGTACCTAGCGTACTAGGCATGATTCCGAATTGTCAGACGATGCACCGGAGATGACCTGTCCTGAGTGCGGAGTTCCTATGTCGTTTCTTCGCGAAAGGACAGAAGTGACGATTGACGGTATGCGACATTCGTTACGGGACTTCTGGTGCTCTCAGCATGGGCTGTGGCATTACGATGTGGACACCAAGGAGCTGAATCGCAAGGAAGCGTCGGACTTCGAGGAGGTCTGAGCGAGCAAATACAATCATGACAGTACAGTCTTCCGAGATCGCCCCACCCCAAGCTGAAACTCAAAGAATGAAATTCGATTTGCGTTGGAACAACGATCTGAAAGGCAGTCCGATCGATTGACATTAGAAGATGCAGCCCGAGAAACCATATATATTTGCAGGCAACTGCGACAGGGGCACCGTAGCTGTAGACGGTGAAATGAGATGGCAAAACAAGCTGCAGACCTGTACAAGGAATTCGATGTTCACATAATCCCTCCCAGCTGGAAAGACAGAGCATGGGATCCTGACGATTTCAAGACCTGGTACGCGACAACCGTGCGGGACAAGAAGGCGATCGAAGCATGGTGGGAGAAATGGGCAAACGAGCTATTCTGGTTCAAGAAATGGAATACAGTGCTGGATGATAGTCACCCCCCATTCTACAGATGGTTCGTCGGTGGAGAAACAAACCTCGCCTACCTAGCTACAGATTGGCAGATTGAGCTCGGCAGAAAGGACAAGACGGCTCTGATATGGGAAGGCGAACCCTGGGATGAGGCCTCTCAGAAACCAAAGGAAGTCAAGAAGTTCACGTACGGTGATCTGCACAGAGAATCGAACATAATCAGCTACGCCCTTCGAGAGAAGCTGAAGGTCAGGAAAGGAGAAATCCTCACGTTCTATGTGCCCATGATTCCGGAGCTTCCACTGTATATGCTCGCGGTTCAGAGACTTGGGGCACGTCACAGCATTGTGTACAGCGGCTTCAGTGCGGAAGCACTTGCCACGCGAGCCATGGACTCTGGCTCGAGGATAATTGTCGCCGCGGACGGGCTTTGCAGAAGAGGGAAGACGATAAGCCTCAAGCCCATCGTCGATGAAGCTGTGAAGATATGCGCCAAGAATGGTCACAAGATCGAGAAGGTAATAGTGATCAAGAGAGTGGGCCAGGAGATAGCTTGGGACAAAGAGACAGACATCTGGCATCATGATCTGATCGCCGATGTGCCAAAGAACGCAACTGTCCCCGCAGAGAAATGCGGGTCTGAGGACTTCTCGTACATACTCTACACGTCGGGCACAACGGCTGCTCCTAAAGGGGCTCAGCTTCCTGTGGGCGGATACGCGGTCGGCCTACGCGCCACCATGCAGATGATATTTGATGTTCGCGAGGACGACGTTTACTGGTGCACGGCGGACATAGGGTGGGTTACGGGGCACTCCTACATCGTCTACGGACCGTTTCTCATGGGCCTGACTACGATAATGTACGAAGGCGCGCCTGATTTTCCGAAGCCTGATAGATGGTGGAACATACTTGCCAGACATGGAGTGACGCTGTTCTACACCGCGCCCACCGCAATCAGAATGCTCATGAAGTTCCCCGAAGAGCTGGTCCTCAAATACGATCTGTCAAAAGTGCGAATCGCTCATTCCGTTGGTGAGCCCATCAACCCTGAGGCATTCAGGTGGTTGTACAAGAATGTGGGCAGAGAGGACATTGTCTCCTCGAGTACTTGGTGGATGACGGAGACGGGGCACATGTTGACGGGTCACTATCCTGGACTAGGGAGGATCTTTCCACTCAAGCCCGGAACAAACGGCTACCCGCTCCCAGGCGTTACCATGGAAGTTCTAAACGACGACGGGGATACTTGCCCACCCAACACCAGAGGGTACTTGGCAATAACATCCCCTTGGCCAGGAATGCTCATGACGTTGTTCAAGAATCCAGAAAGATACATTGACACCTACTGGTCAAGATTCAGGGGCAGAACCTACTTCTACACTGGAGACTTTGCTGTAAGAGACCCAGACGGATACCTGTGGATTCTGGGAAGAGCTGACGACGTCCTCAAAGTCGCCGGCCACAGAATCGGAACAGCTGAGATCGAGTCGGCCATGACAAGGCATCCAGCCATTGCAGAGTCAGCGTGCGTTGGCAAAGATGACCCTGTAAAGGGGCAGACGCCGTTCATCTTCGCGGTTCTCAGGCAAGGATATGCACCAACTCCGGAGCTAGCAGCCCAGGTGAAAGCCCATCTGAGAAGCACCATCGGCCCTCTCGTAGCGTCTGATTCAACAATAACCTTCGTCGATTCGGTGCCAAAGACTAGAAGCGGCAAAATCATGAGAAGACTACTGAAAGCAATAATCGCAGGAGCCACCCTCGGAGACGTCACGACGCTGGAAGACGGAGTGGCTGTCCAAGAAGCGAAGAAAGCCTACGACGATCTCAAAGTAGCTCTCGAACGCAAGTAGAGCCAAGCCTCCCAAACCGATGGCTCGAGATGTGACAAGGTCCAGAAAAAGATCGGCGAAACGGGTTGGGGAAAGAATCCCCCTCCCAACTTCTATTCCAACTGACCAAGAGTCACTCGGGTGTGGTTCGCGGTTCCCAGATTCGTGCAGATGACTTGACGAGGTTTTGGGCTCTAGTACTGCGCGTACTGTCAGCTCGTATCTAGAGCCTTGATGGATTTTGAACTGCTCGACGAAAGAGACGACTGGACCTCCTAACCAAGGTAACTCGTTTTGGGGAATCGCTCTCGCATCGGTTCGACCAGGGGAATCTAGACGACCAGCAACCTGACGAATTCAATATCATCTGCCTTCTGGAACACCCCTGTCATTTCTTTCACTCTGTCAGCTTTGCCCTCGAGCAAGAAAAGCTCCAAGCATTTGCCCTCCTTGAAACGGTTGTGCAACTGAGTGTGGATTATGTCTTGAAACGTGTGTTTCACGTTGGTGACCAAGCTCTCTGCTTCATGCTCGTGGATTAGCAGGAGTATTCCCCTCACCTTCCCCACGAGTGCCTCTTTCTCCTTCGACTCGGCGGCTAGCAATCTTATTGCCGCTCTAATTGCCTCGGATCGGCCGGAGAAACCCATTGCTATCTGTGTCCTGTTCAGTTCGTGAAGCATCGTCTCGCTTAGGGAGAGACTCACTATGGGCATGCATGATGCACCTCTTTCTTCTGTTGCTGAACTTTCTGGATCTGAGACTGTTAATAACATTGCACTTAAATGTTAATAACTGCATCAGAATCTTCTGGCGACGTGACAAGCGAGCATGCAGAACCCTAATCCGAACAGAAGGGCATAGGTGGTGACTGGGACCTGTCTTTAGCCAACATGTGGTTCTGGGCTTTCGTCACCTTCGCGACGCCCCTCATCATTGCAGTGCTTCCCTTAGTCAGAGTCCAGGTCAGTGAACGCATATTGCACCTGATGCTGGGTTTCAGCGCAGGTATCTTGGGAGGTGTGACATTGGTGGACATACTCCCTGAAGCGTTCGACTTTGCAAAGGAGATGTCGTTGTCCCCGTTGTATGTCAGTTACGGCGTTGCTCTAGGCTTCTTCGTGTTGCTCATGGCGGAGAGATATCTTTTGGCCACCGAGGAGATCCACGGTGGCCACTTCCACATACATGGCAAGCCCGTTCTCGATCCAAACCACGGCCTTGTCGGTGTAAGCGCTCTGACATTTCATGGTCTAATGGATGGTTTCGTGATTCCGGTAGGCTTCTCGGCAGGGGCAGGGGTCGGCGCCGTTGTCACTTTTGCGATTGTAATACATCAGATTCCTGACTCTTTCGCGGCTCTTTCGCTAGCCCTAAGCTCAACTGACAGTAGAAGGCAAGCGATTCTCTACGTCCTTGCCACTGCAATCGACACGCCTCTTGGAATAGGAATAGGAACCATTTTCGTTGGTCTGGGTAACTTCATGATCCCGGCATGCTTGGGGCTTTGTGCTGGAACCTTCATCTACGTTTCAGCGGTCGACTTGGTACCCGAACTCAAACACAGGTCAAGGAGTGCATTAGTGATCGTTTCGATGATTGGGGGTTTCCTTCTGATCGCTGCCTTCTCGTTGTTCCTGCCCCCAGTGTAGATGCGGTGCTGGTGCACCCCATGAGGATGGCTTCTGGCGCCGTGAAGAGATGCTCGCACAACTGAACACACTCCGTATGAGCGGGAGCCAACGAACATGTGCACAGGCGCTTACCGTATGTCTGAGGACGATGACGAAGGCATAGTGGACCTTCGTGTCAAAGAGGTGATGGCTAGAGAGCCCGTTACGGTTGAATCGGAGAGAACTGTCAAAGAAACAGGTCATAATCGAGGCACCCAAGATCAAGCCAATCTAGCACACGTACGTACATGATTCTATTCTGGCGGAAAGCGGGCCGGTCTCGCTCATTCTCAAATTGGTTCAGTCGATTCTAGGAAAACTTGCAGCGTCCGTCCCACACGTTCGAGGCTATCAGAACTTACCTTGTCAGCGGTGTCGGCAACTGTGTGCCAATAGGGATAGTCGAAGTCTATGATATCGATGGATGGAATTCCACGTTCCGCAAAGGGAATGTGGTCATCTATCATCGTGTATTTCACTTGGGGAATGAAGTGCTCGCCATATCCTAGCTGCGCGGCAATTCCCCACACCTTCTGCGAGAGCGCAGGATCCGAATTGCCGTCAAAGTAGATCTTCTGGTCAGTGTCGCCAATCATGTCAAGAAGAATCATCGCCTGTGGCTTGACCGATAGGCTGCTGGCCATGTAGGTTGATCCGACGATCCAGTCCCAGCCCTCGATGTCGCCGTTGTCCTCCGCGTCGAAAAAGGCCAGCCAAATCTCATGATGGACTTTGCCCAGGTTGATGACTCGTGCTAGTTCGAGCAGGACGGCTACACCAGATGCACCATCGTTTGCGCCCGGTACGGGGTCGCGTGGATGAGCTGGGTCTTGGTCGGCCCAACGTCTCGTGTCGTAATGTGCACCCAAGATGATGATGGGGCCTTTACCCAAATTCGCGCGGCCAATCACGTTTCGAGCTTGAGTGCCTCCTTCCGTGCCAGTGATGCGTGGGCCAAACTGCATCTGCGCGAGGACATCATTGTATGCTTGTTTACCATCGAAACTTGCCTTGACTTGGCTAGACTCATTCGTGTGCCAGAGAAGAACCGAGCACAAAGCGAGTACTATCATGACGAGTGCGATCACGTACAGAAATCGTCTGCTCCGCATGACTTCCGTCATCTTCTATGCCAACCAATTCGAATTGAGTTACGACCAGATCTGTCTACGGGCACCAAACAACTATCTCACGTGCACTTGTCATATCCTTACTCCCTGTGGTCAAACTTCAAATGAACCAACATCATCTCGTGATGGTCCTACAGCAATCATAGCCGCGCACATATCATATGAATGGAAGGCAACCGCCGATGGCATCTCCAACAAAGAGCGATCAAAAGTGGTTGTGGATCTTTGTTCCGATAAACGCAGCCATTGTTGGATTCAGTACGCTTCTTCCACTGTACATCATCGACATCGGCGGAACAGTCATTGATGTCGGCAATGTAGTCTCGGCCTACAGCCTCACTCTAATCCCAACATCTATCCTGTGGGGGATCGCAGTAGACAGGAAAGAGAAACGCAAGCCCTTCGTGACCTACAGTTACTTGGGAATCACAGTTCTCCTCGTGGCAGGGTTCTTCCTGACAAGCATCCCTTCATTGTT
>JBEKGZ010000092.1:0-6119 GCA_050012535.1 Bathyarchaeia archaeon
GTGGCGTCTACGGCTATGCGTTTCTCTGTTTTTTGAAAAGCTGGTTGACTTCATGGTTCAGCTGTTTCAGGTAGGGTTCGCGGAGTTTGGTCATGGTGCGCCATATGGTGTTGTGGTCGGGCGTCTCGGTCATTCCGCATTCTAGGCAGGTTTGCTTGTTCTCTTTGAGGTATATCTCTGCGTCGCGGTATGTGAGGCCGTACCGCTCCTTCACCAGTAGAGCCATGATTCTGCTCGTTGGGTCGAATGGAGGTCTACCGGTACGCTTCCTCCGCCATGTTGGCGGAGCCTTGTCCAGAGCGCCTCTCACAGTCGAGAGGAATTCATGAAGAGTAATCCCTTCGAAGGCTAACAGCCCAAGTCAACCGTTCAGAACCAAGCATCTAATATGGTTTAGAGACAGAGCCGGTTTCGGGGCCGTTTCGGTGAATTAGGGCTCCAAGTCATGTCTTCGGTTTCGAGATTATGAACGCAAGCATTCCAATGATCCCCAACGTGCAAGTGAGTAGGCTGTAGGTGAACGCCGCGCCCATGGAGAACTGGTCCGAGAGTACCCCGAACACGAGATTCGCTATCAGCGAACAGGTACCTATCACGAGATAGTATACGCTGTACCCAGTCCCCTTCAGCTCGGCTGACACAAGTGAAGGAACCAAGGCTCGCTGTAAGGCCTCTGAGATTCCGATGTATGCCCCGTAAATGAAGGCGATGACAAACGCCAACAGGACGCCTTCGGTTGACAATAGGCCTGCTAATGAAGCGACAAAGAAGATGCCAAAGCTCACGGCCAAGAACTTTTCCTTTCCAAATCTATCGGACAGTATCCCTGACGGGAATCCTACCACGACCGTGGCCACATTCAAAGTGGCGTAGACAAGCGTAACGATCTCGGTCGAAGCCCCGAGAGCGCTTGCTTTCACCAAGATGAATGAGAAGTTGTAGGCGCCAAGTGCAAAGACCCCCATCACGAGCAGGAAGAACTCGAACCTCTTCGTGAGAACGGCTTTCGCATTCCTGAGAACGGGAGTCGAGGTCCTTGTCCCTCTTCGGTCCTGGACCCAGAACGCGAGAACGATGAGCGACAATGCACCGGGAATCAGCGAGATCCAAAAGATCCCTCTAGCTCCGTACAGTGGCAGCAGCAGAAACGCTAGGACTGGCCCGAGGACAGCCCCGACTTGGTCCGCGGACTGATGCAGCCCAAATGCTGTTCCACTCTTGGCCTCTTTCACGGATTCACTGATCAATGCGTCCCGCGGTGATGTCCTAATGCCCTTCCCAGCTCGGTCAGTCAGTCTTACAACAAACGCGCCGGACCAACTCGTCGCAATTGCAAATAGCGGCTTTGCAGCTGTCGAAAGCCCATACCCAAGGAGAATGAGCGGCTTGCGTCGACTAAGTCGGTCGGAGATCGCTCCCGAGAATACGCGGAACATATAATTGAGAAACTCAGCGGCGCCCTCCATCAGGCCGAGAAGTTCTTTGGTCCCGCCAAGTTGAGTGATCACGTAGATGGGAAGGACGCCAAGAATCATCTCCGTCGAGATGTCCGTAAACATGCTGACAATTCCAAGGTTTGCGACGTTCTTGAGCCCAAGTTCCTTAGGTCGCTCTGCAGTCGACGTGCTATCCCTCGCTTTCAAAGCCCCGCAGCCTCACAGATTACAGCGCTGGGAAGGCATACTGGGTTGATGTGTCTTTCTTCTCACCTAGCTGATGCAAGCGCATTATGCTCGTTGCAGGGAAGATCAGGCGAAATACTTGCGCAGTCCCGTCGCAACATCTTCAGGAGAGTCGAAGACCTCGCCTTCATCGAGGAAGTATCGCAATCCCCAGACATCATTCACGTTTTGGCTTTGAAAGCCGTATCTTGAGGCGACCTTCAACAAAACCGCTCCGTGCGGTGAGGCTTTTCCGAAAGGCGCGGAGAAGAGTACTGCGTTGAAGCTTCGTATGCCAAGTTCATCGTAGAACTTCAGCACGCGCGCGAGTCCATCTGCCATACCCGACAGTGCATTTCTCGAGATGTTCGTCAGATCAGTACAGTCGCATGCAATGCCCCAGGCCTCGTCGGATCCTGACGGCGAGTATGCCATGATCCAATCCGAGCCGCCCCCTGATCCCAGATAGCGTTCTTTGCGCTTCTTCTCCTCAGCGACAAGATCCTTCCAGTAGTTGAGGCCGCAATTGTCCAAGTACTCCCTTGCCTTGGTGTCAACTTGAGCGAGCATATCGAACGCGTGATCGCTCGCCAATGTTTGCATGTGAGGATGCACAACCGTCGAACCGGCGGGTGGGAGACAATTCATCAGCACCGCCCCGTATCTGACCTCAGGATTCTTCTGGTGTACGAAGCCTAGGTATCGTGTAGAGGCTTCAAACGCGTCGGCAAGAATTCTCGCTGTGAGCTCTCTGGGTCTGAGGTAGTGACTGTTCGTGATCACGGTGACGGCGTTGAATTCGGAGTGGGCGAAGAGGCTCGGGAAGGTTCTCGCCTCCCCGACTTGGATGCTGCCCTCTGGCACCAAGTCGGCGGGAAACTTTGGTGTCGACTTTGCAGCTTTTTCGGGGCAGAAGGGGCAGCTTTCGCGTGTCCGCTGTGCAGTCTCATCAAGCAGCTTTTCGTCTGTCTGAAAGTAACGTTTCACGTAGTCCCGTCTGCCTCCCAGCACAACGCTTCCCCGACAAGTAAGCGGATCTTGTCTATGTTCGACCAGTTGTTCACCTAGTTCGAAGTTCTTGAGAGGCGAGTGGAGCTTTGCGGATCTCTTCTCCGACACGAATTCCATGTACATTACGTTGTCTAATCAAGCCAATAATGGGTTTCTATCAAAGAGAACGGTGCGCCAGGATTACGAGTGATCACGCTGTTTGAAATACCCCAATGTGCATCAAGGATTCGAATAGCACTTCAATAGGTGATCGTACGTGAGCGTCTTGGCAAAAAGTGAGCTCCTTAGAGAAATCAAGGCTCGCAGAGTCAAGATCGAACCGTTCCGACCTAACTGTGTCAGAGCCGCTTCGATCGACCTGCACTTGGCGAACGTCTTTCGAGTCTTCCTGTCACCCCACAAGAGCATCCCGGTCACTGACCTGACCGACTTCAAGAGGGCGACAAAGGGGATTCGTGTCCGGCGCGGGTCAGGGATTCAGCTCAGCCCCGGCGAGACAGTATTAGGGATCACTGAAGAGAAGGTAACGCTTCCAGACAATATCTGCGGGTGGCTTGAAGGGCGCAGCCGCTTCTCAAGGGTAGGCTTACTAGTTCACATCTCCGCGAGCTTCGTCCAGCCAGGCATAGCAAACAACCAGGTTCTGGAACTCAGCAACTTCGGCCCATCTCCACTAGAGATCTTCCCGCACACTGCGGTATGTCAACTGATTCTACAGAGAACTCTCGGGACTGGCCATTATCGTGGCCTCTTCGAGAATCAGACCCCTGAGAACTTTGCGAAGAACTGAGGCAATCGCACCGGTCCGCAAGGGTTTTTACCTTTCAGAACTAGCGGGTTCCATAAGGCGTTGCGATTGGTCGGAGTCTACGACTCTGCGATGCGTTTCGACAAGAAAGTTAGATTTGCCGCGGTTGTCGACAGTCAAGGGAGAATACTCGAAGGCGGAATGCGGGCCGAAATCGAGCCCATGGAACCGCTTGAGAGGACTCCAGAGCTAATCTCACAGCTGATCGCACACGAGTCCGCGGAGAACAGGACTATCTTCTTTGGCCCCCCAGAATACTCGGTCCTGGTTCACGAGAAGATAATTGCAGTGATTCTCTATCTCGAAGACGGCTTCGTAGTGGTCACAACTCAGCGTCCGTTTCCACTCGCGAAAGTGAGTGCATTGACAAAACGATTAGCTAAAGCACGAGCGAAGAGGCAATAGCAACTCGTTTGTGAGGAGGATCACGATGTCAGAAAGAGATGTCCCACTAGACGAATTCTCAAGTCTCTTGCATCCACTCAATGCAACGCTCATCACATGTCAAGGAAAGGATGGCAAAGCCAACGCGTTGGCGATCGCATGGATCGTACCGGTCAGTATGAACCCGCCGATGCTAGTTTTCGCGGTCAAGAAGGAGCGCCACTCCTACAGACTGATAGAGCAGACGCGTGAATTTGTCGTGAACATTGCAGGATTCGACATGGCACGTCAGGTCCTCTACTGCGGCCGCAAATCGGGGAAGGAAGTGAACAAATTCAAGGAAACCGGTTTGACTGCTGGAAAAGGAAAGAAAGTGAGCGTTCCCATCATCAATGAATGTGTCGCCCATCTGGAATGCAGAGTCGAAGACATGATCCCTACAGGGGATCACGTTCTCGTAGTAGGCGAGGTGTTGGCTGCGTATGCGGGAAGCGAGGCTTTCAAAGGGTTGTACGATCTCGAGCGATTCAAGCCCCTGCTTCATCTGGGGGGCGACGTCTTCACGACAACGTCAACAGAGACTATTAAACCGACACTGGACTAGGAAGCCAGCATCCCGCAGGCTTTAGAACTCGAAGCGTCAGAGTTACGCGGGAGTTTCGCGGTCAAAATCCTGAATCAAGGCAGTATGTTGAATTGGAATACTGTGCGCAAAATGAATCCTACTCCGAAATACATGAGGATCAGCGCAAGCCCGATGAGCAGTAATCTGTATCCCTTGGCTTTGAGGATGGTCTTGCCTCTGGCCGAAAGGTATGCGGTGCCGGTCAACCAAGCGTAGTCCATCCACACGTGCGAGACATACATGAATAGGACGCCGAGAAGTGCGCCAAGTTCTACTGCTTGAACCACGAGTCCTATGCCGAAGGTTAGCCACCACACGATGAAGTATGGGTTGAGTCCGGTCAATCCGATGCCGAGAATCAATGAACTCCTCCGCGTCGTGGTTCTCTCGATTGGCTCAGTGCTGAAGTTGCCGCGCTTCACATATCTGAGCTGCAATATGCCGAAGACTACTAGAGCGGAGCCCCCGATCAAGCCCACGAATGTGAGGAAACCCGAGAGATTCAGCAGGCTCGATATCCCTACGCCCATCAGCATAACAAGCGGAAGTTCCACGAGCGTATGGCCTACTGACATCATGAAGCCGGACTTGGCGCCGCCCTTCGTCCCTTGCAGCAAACAAGCTGCGAACAGAGGGCCTGGCATGAGGGCCCCGGAAGCGGTGACGGCCACCACTGTTGCAACAAATGTAAGAAGGCTCGGGGAGAACTGCACTAAACCGTCCGCTCCCGACCCTAGACACAACCTCATTGATTTCTCTCTTACTGTCTAGGAGAAGCAACTTCTCATCTACGGACTCACTTAGTGTGCAGAAGGGAGGAATGAATTCCCTACGCGAACGTGTCGATGGCTAAGGCTCTGTGATCTTGATCGCTGTGACAGGGCATCGGATCTCGCATGCGCGGCAGAAGATATTCCAAGCTTCTTGGGCAGTTGAATCGTTCCTCGAACCTCGTGACCTACGTGGTTTTGAACCACTAGCAGTTTCATGAATTGAGGATCAATAGGCATCCCGTCTTGGCCTCGAAGTCCATGGATTGGTTGCCTTTTGCTTATATTCGAGGCCGTGTCTGTGCTGTAACAGACAAGACCCGGCGTCACGGAATGAGTCTCTCTCATCACGCAGCTCGAACGATGGAAGAGATCGTCAACCAGCTCATTGAGTATGGGTTAAGCAAGAACGAAGCCAAGGTCGTCACATTTCTCGCAAAACGTGGCGCTGAGAGAGCGAGCGTCGCCGCCCGTGCACTCAGACTGAATCGAACCGAAACCTACCGAACTCTCAGAAACCTCCAGCGTCGAGGCCTCATCGAGGCCAGTTTAGAGGAGCCAGTCAGGTTCCAAGCCGCACCTTTCTCAAGGTGTCTTGAGATACTCTTGGCGGAACGAAAGAACAAGCTTGCAGTGCTGGAGGAACGGACTGCGGTTCTTGAGCGCGCATTTGAGACTCTAAGCCTGGAAACCGGCGGTCCGGCATTCGAGCGATTCCAGGTTCTCGAAGGAAGAGCAAGGATTGGCCAAAAACTGCTCTTCATGTGTGAGAATTCGAAGCTCCAGATTGATCTAATGATGAGCTCTTCGGATCTTGCCGGAGGAAGTGCCCGTGTGGGGCTGGACGTTCTCTCAATGTT
>JBEKGZ010000093.1:0-6111 GCA_050012535.1 Bathyarchaeia archaeon
GGCAGTCGAACACGTATGTCGATCAACATCCCCTTGATTGTGTTGATGGCTGTGATAGCATCCGCACCCGCCCTTTCGACAGCGCGACCTATCTCAACAATGTTTGAGACGTTTGGAGAAAGTTTAGCGAAGACCGGAATATCGACTGCTTTCTTGACGGTGCGCGTGACTTTGGCTACGATCTTTGGATCCTGACCGATTTCAGATACTCCGGAAACGTGTGGGCACGACACATTCAATTCTACCGCGTCGGCGCCGTATGTTTCTGCGAACCGCGCAGATTTCGAGTAGTCAGAGACTGAGAATCCGAATACGCTGACTATGACCGGAACTCCTGACCGCTTCGCTTCTTCGATCTCGTCTTTCATCAGCACAATCCCTGGACTCGCGAGGCCAATGGCATTCAGGAGCCCAACAGGCAGCTCAACGATCGTCGGGCCGGGGTTACCCTCGCGCGGCTTAAGGCTCGAAGACTTGGTTACGATCGCACCCGCACCAGCTTCCACGGCCCGTCCTAACGTCAGACCTGAAACGCCCAAGAACCCAGAAGCGAGCATTGTTGGATTGCGGAACTTCAATCCGGCGATTTCCATCGAGAGGCTGCTCAACAAACTACACCCGGACATGAATCACGTTCCAGGCTGTATCGAGCGGTGACTATTAACGCTCTATCGACATGAGGTCAGTAAGGCTTTATCTCGACATCACCTAGTCCTATGGCGATCGAGTATCTAGGAACGTTGATGATTCGGGGAGAATGAACACACGTGGAGACTTATGTCGTAGAAACGCCAGCCGGAGTATTCGCGATCGACAAGGACGGCTCAGTGATCGAGAAGACTCTCTTCGGCAAGAAAGCAGATGAAGCAGCTGAGAAGCTCAGGCAGCTTCAATCGGGAATCGCCATTCCGGAACTGAAGGAATTCGTTCAATCGATAGAGAAGGCGGGTTTCGACACCTTGGTCACAGAGACTGACGCCCTAGCGAAGGCGCTTAAGTCGACCGCCACGATGTCGGTCAGAGTTGAAGTCGGGTCAGCTACGGTGACACAGTTCCGGGAGAAACTCGCTACGGACTGGAAAGGGAGGCCGAAGTGGCTCAAGCAACAGAAACTCGATGTCAAACCGATCGAGGATTTTGAGGAGTACCAGAGGTTCATCCGTCAGGTAACGGTGGAGCTCGCGCGAGGTGCAGTCACCACAGCGACTGCAAAACGAGACCTCTACGCCGTTCAAGCCGTACGCGCTATCGACGATATAGATAAGACAATCAACCTTTTCGTGGGGCGGATACGAGAATGGTACGGGTTGCACTTTCCTGAGCTCGACCGCCTCGTAGAGAAGAATGATACCTATGCGCGACTTGTCGCAGATCTTGGTCTGCGATCCAACTTCACCGAGGAAAACCTTGAGAAAGAGGGTATCCCGAGCGAAAGAATTTCGCAGATCGCCTCATCGGCGCGCAAATCGATGGGGGCCAATTTCCCCGAAGAGGACCTGGAGTGGGTGCGATCCTTCTGTAACGATACTCTGGAATTGGCGAGGTTTCGAGAGAAAGCTGAAACCTATGTTGACGAGGTCATGAAGCAGGCAGCTCCGAACACTACCACAATGCTGGGGCCTCTGTTGACTGCTCGACTGATGTCGATTGCGGGAGGACTAATGAACCTAGCCAAGATGCCCGCGAGCACAATGCAGGTTCTCGGAGCAGAGAAGGCGCTTTTCAGATCGTTGAAAACTGGAGCCCCACCGCCGAAGCATGGAGTGATCTTCCAGTACGCCTCGATCCATAACTCCCCCCGGTGGCAGAGAGGCAAGATTGCACGAGCGGTTTCCGGTAAACTCGCAATAGCTGCAAGGGTCGACGCGTTCGGAGGAGACTACATGGGCGACAAGCTTACGAAGGATCTGGAGAAGAAAGTCTCCGAGATCCAGACGAAATACAAAGACCCACCGATACGGACGGGCGAAAGGGAACCATTCTTCAGAAGACGCGATGAAGGCCGCAGAGGCGATGAGGGCCGCAGACGTGATCGACGTCGAAGACGTTAGCCCTCATGAGCATTTCGACGGCGTATACTGGGCCAAGTTCAAAGACAAATCACGCCGACTCGCCACTGAGAACCTGAGCCCCGGACGCTCGGTCTACGGAGAGCAATTGGTGAAGTTCCGTCGAAAAGAGTACAGACTGTGGGACGCGTACAGAAGCAAACTCGCAGCTGCGATACTGAAAGGGATAAAGGAAGTCCCAGTCGGTCCAGGTCGTAAGATCCTCTACCTAGGCGCAGCAAGCGGAACCACAGCAAGTCATGTAAGCGACATTGTTAGGGAAGAAGGCACAGTTTTTGCCGTCGAATTTGCACAGCGCACAATGCGTGAGCTAATCGAGCAAGTCTGCTCCCAAAGACCTAACCTGTCCCCGATACTCGCGGATGCGAGACATCCAAGCGCGTATAGATCCCTTGTTTCTCCTGTGGACGCAGTCTATTGTGACATTGCCCAGCCCGAGCAAGCAAGAATCCTCGCAGACAATTGCGACCTATATCTGAAGGAGACAGGGAGCGCGATGATAGCCGTGAAATCCAGGAGCGTCGACGTGACCATGAGCCCGGGCGCAGTGTTCTCCCAAGAGAAACGCATACTTGTGGAAAGAGGATTCAAGATCATCGACTCCGTTCGATTGGAACCCTACGAGAAAGACCACGCCATGTTCGTCATCGCAAGGGACAAGTAGCCAGTCTTTCCAGTCCCAGAAATCACCCTCAGACCGACTCATCCTCTTCCGGTCAACTTCGTCTGTGCCAAATCCGACTCGATCTCTCTGAGCGTCTTCCAGGACCTCCTGACGATCGGCGGGTAGTCAGCGTGTGCACGTCGCCATTTTTTCAGGAATTCTATGGTGCTGGGATCTGTGACGTATCCCGATCCAAAATTACCATACTCTTCCCAGAGCTGCGAAATTCTGGCGTCACGCCTCACCTTGGCCATTATACTCGCGGCAGACACAACCGGGTATTTTCTGTCTGCTTTGTGCTCTGATACGAGCACAGTCCGCTTCAGATTAGCAGGCAAATCGTCGAGAATCTGACGCGCGTAGCGCTCGGGCTTGACATCTGAAGCATCGACCCAAACCGCATTAGGCTCAAGGTTCGCGATCACCTTTGCCATTGACTTGGCTTCAAGAAAGTTCAGCTTCTGCAGCTTCCTAGCTCTTAGGACTACGACATCGATCTCTGCGGGCGAGAGTTCGTCATATGCGATCTTCAACGCAGTTTTCTGTATCTTCTCAGCCAAGTCCGACCGCGACCGCGGTGTCAGGAGCTTGGAGTCTTTCACTCCCATTGAGACCAGCTCGTGAACTTTGTCTTCGTCGATTAAGACGCCGGCGATCACTAGCGGACCGATTACCGGGCCTCTTCCCGCATCGTCGACCCCCGCTATCCTTCTGCCCATACTGGTCACAGCGCGACCGACACTCTGAGATGACGCGTCAAACCAGTTATAGCTTGCCTGCCTCGCTTTTGAGATATAGTGTGGGCGAGGACTCTGACATTTCGCGTGTTCCTCACTGGCATCCCCGGTGTCGGCAAGAGCTCCATTGTGAGGAAAGTCGTTGAAAGAACTCAGCAAGAAGGCATCAAGGTGGGCGGAATGGCCTCATCCGACCTAAGGTCCGGTCCGACACGCGTCGGCTTCGAGATACGAAACCTCATGACTGGTGAGGCAGGAGTGCTTGCCCATGTCAACCAAGCGACTGGTCCGAGAATAAGCAAATATCACGTGAAGAGTGAAGATCTGGACAGGATAGGAGTAGAGGCCATAGTCTCCGCGATCAAGCACGCGGATCTAATCGTAATAGACGAGGTCGGCCCCATGGAGTTGACTTCCCGCCGATTCAAAGAGGCCGTGCAAGCTGCCTTGGCTTGTGGCAAGCCCTTGCTGGGTACCGTTCACCGTAACGCCCAGGATCCCCTAGTCAATGCGATAAGAAGAGACCGAGCAGTCGAAGTGATTGAAGTAACAAATGAGAGCAGGGATTCGCTGCCTGACATCCTCTTGGAACGACTCATGGCCCATTAGCAGGGTCATCTTTAGAGACCGCTCTCTCAGGCTGCTCCTCGGGAGAGAGCCCCCGCTGCCTCTCGCCGATGTAGTTGAGTCCTAGGAAGTATATCTCCGAGCTGTCGCTCCTGCTCGCCGGAGGCTTGACGATTCTAACTGTCTCAAAGGATCGCGCAAGGTTGGATCTGAAATCTTGAAGATCTGGGCCGTGGAATGCTTTCGCGAAGAATGCGCCGCCTTTTCGTAGAACACGCGTCGCAAACTCGAGCGATTGGTTCGCCAGGTATAGCTGTCGAGCGTGGTCTATCTCCCAAGAGCCGGTTAGATTAGGTGAGACGTCGGAAAGCACCACATCGACGCCGCCTGGCATCTTTTCCATTACCAAGTTGGGGAGAGCTGGATCCTCAATGTCCGCCACCATAGTAATGACATTCCGCCATGAGAGTGGCTTGATCTCTTGTTTGTCCACTCCGAGGACGAATCCTGATTCGCCTACTGCTTCTCGTGCGATCTGAAGCCATCCTCCGGGGGCGGCGCCAAGATCGACGACGTTTCGGCCATGTTTGATGAATCTGTAGCTCCTGTTCACTTGGAGTAGCTTGAAGCTAGCCCGGCTTCTGTAGCCTCTGTCCTTGGCGAGCTTGTAGAATTGGTCTCTACGACGTTTCTGGATCCATCGACTGGACAAGACTATCTTCCGGAAGGCATTCCACTAGCTGAGGCAATGATCCATTGGTTGATCTTTGCGCATTTTGCAGGGTTTTCCGCGCCCTCTTGAGTGCATCTTGCCTCGATGTCGCAGAATGAGCAGGGCACGTCGATGATCGAGTCTATGCTCGAGTATTTGCGTCTGGCAAATACACGATAAGTCCATCGGCCAGAATGCAGTTCGCGCTTCCTTTCGATCAGTCCTTTGCGCTCTAGCCTGAGTATCGCCCTTGAGCCTTCTCTACTGTCTGCCTTCATTTCTCTCCATAGGGCCGACTGGAGAATTCCTTCGTTTCCTCTGTCCATGACTATGCGTAGGACATCCTGTTCGGTTGGGCCCCCTCTTGGCATTTTGTAACCTTCTTAGATTCGTCTTCTGGGACGACCCCATACAGCATCAAGTGTGGTAATTAAGACGTTTGAAAGGCGATTTGGGCGTGAAATTCAGCCGATGTTAGGTGATTCGCGCTCCTGATTGAATCTCACGATCTGTTGTTAGGAGGGCAAGTTTCCCGTCTATCTCGGCTGCTAGGAGCATTCCCTGCGACACCTCGCCAGCGAACTTGGCCTGCTTCAAGTTTGTCAGAAAGATCACCCTCTTTCCGACGAGCTCGTTCGGCTCATAGTAGCCTACAAGACTTGAAACCGTTTGCCGTGTTCCAACGCCGCCCAAGTCCACGAGAATCTTGTATAGTTTCTCTGTCCTTTTGACCGGTTCGACGCCTGTAATGACTCCTGTTCGCATGTCTAGTCGCTTGAAGTCGTCAAAGGAGATCTCCTCAGTCAACTTTCTGCACCTAGCTTGCCAATGCCCATCGCCGCCTTATGAGGGCTCACCAATCTGGTGTGATGAGTATCGGACACCCATCCTACTCCAACGTTGGAATGCAGAGCGCACAAGGCTTTCCGTCGGCGCTCATGCCCGACGTAGGGCTGGCCCCCCATTGTCCTCCGTTCTTGGTCGCGAATTCGACCATTCCGTGGCCCTGTCAACCGGCTGAGTTGGAGAAACACGAATATTGCAAAAGCATCGACAAATCATCCTGACACCTAGGCAAGTCTTATTAGGTTTGCAGAGTCTGAACATTACCTCAGTGAATCTTGTCTTGGCAAAGAAGAAAAAGATGGCTAAGAAGGCAATAAAGAAGAAAGCTCGGAAGGCCGCCAAGAAACGAGTTGTCAAGCGGAAACCCGCCCCACCTGCAGCCCCTGCACCTGAACCCGTCTCCACTGCCGTTCCTGAGGCACCGCCGAGCGCGCCGTCCGAAGGCACTTCCTCGACTCCTTCAACGTCTGCTTAGCCAAATAGGGACCCCACCTCCATTTTCTTGGAGTTGATTGT
>JBEKGZ010000094.1:0-5969 GCA_050012535.1 Bathyarchaeia archaeon
CGATCACTATGCCGAATGTTCTTCATCCAGTCAGTCTCTGAGCCCTCATGGCTCAAGTACACCTTCCCATCTTTCACGGCGAACCAGAGTTCCACTGTGTGGGGCTTCCCAGTCTTTCGTCCCGTGGTCGTAACATGAATGAGTCTCTGAGATGCGACATTCTGCAATTCCTCGCCTAACATTCGTCTCACTCTCTTTGCCCGTTCCCTATTCGTCGCTATTGTGTATGATACCCTAGCGCGCACACAGAACAACTACCCACTTCAGGGTTCAAATTACGATGCTCGCACCACGAGACCCACACACACTTCATCAACGGCTGAGCATCTTGGAGAGAGAATCAAACGATACTAAAATGGCAGCTACATCTACTACGAGCGTAGATGTCCGTAGATGGCCCAGACCCTTTTTGCGTGGATATCAGAGAGCTACCGTATTTGTACAGCGCAAGATGGCTAAAGAGATAGAGAAAATCGGACATGGGTTTTGCGATGTGGTTTCAATGAAGAACGATGAGTGTGTTATCAAGATTATGAGCAAACGCGGAAGCCTATTACAAACGTACCGTAGAGAGAAGGATGGCTGGATTCAGATTAGCCCCAATGGCACAGTTAGACCATGCACTGCGGAACAGTTGTTGTCTCACATACTACCCCCTCTTGCTAGTGTAAGTCAAAGTAAAGTTAAGGTTGAGAGAAATGTACGTCTATAGGGTTTGTTACGGAAGCTATGAGGACAGTGCAGAGTACAACCGAGTTTGCGGCTAGTGTGTGTGCGCACCAGCCGACCCCCACACACACAAAAAAAAATTGACGAAACGAACGACGACGGTTCAAATTCGGGTGCTCGCACCAGCCTACCCACACACTTTTCGTCAGAGATCACCAACTCGACATCTGGGACACGCAATGTCTCCAGACATAACTCGTTCTCCCCCCATTCTTTCAGAAGCCCTTCTTCGAAAAGGAGTTAGGGACCAGAGAGGTCTAATGGAATTCGTTTCTCATCCCTTAGTATGGTCTGTAACCATTTTCTGCGGGCCGACCGAACGCTGAACCAAGAATGTTACAAGAGTGATTAGGATTGAAGGTGTGGGCGAGATTCAGGTCGTTAATGTGTGGCGGACGCGAGGTGTGTTACTAAAAGTAACACTTATATTCATGACTAGTTACCTGTAGTAACGGATTCCGGGACGCACATAACGAGGGCCCAGAGCCAAAGGCGTTCACGAAAGGAATGGAGACAGATGGTAGGAAAAGACATACAGCTGAGGGTAGCCGACGCACGGCAGAGAGATGTCGGGCACGGCAAAGTTAGGATAGACAACGACACCATGCAGCAACTGGGCATCACAGCCGGCGACTTCGTTGAGATCCACGGCAAGAAGATGACGGTCGCCGTTGCCTGGCCCGCACACGCTGAGGATCAGGCTGAAGAGATCGTACGAATGGACGGGCTGATACGAAGGAACACCGGAGTGGCGCTAAACGAGTACGTGGTACTCAAGAACGCCGACGTGAAAGAGGCGCAGGCGATAATCTTCGCCCCGACGGATGTCAGGCTGAGCGTCGACGAGGAATTCGTCAGTTTCATAAAACGCAGATTCATGGACATGCCGTTCGTGGAGGGCGACATCACGCTTCTCTCAATCTTCGGTAGCGCTGTCCCACTCGTTGTCACCCGTACAAAACCCCATGGCCCAGTCAAGATCCTCGAGACCAGTCACGTCCAGGTTCTGAGCGAGCCGACACCTGACAAGAAAGGCATCTCGATGGTCACATACGAAGACATCGGAGGCCTACACGAAAAGATCCAACGAATCAGAGAGATGGTCGAGCTTCCTTTACGGCATCCAGAACTGTTCCAGAGGCTCGGCATCGAGCCGCCTAGAGGCGTCTTCCTGTACGGTCCTCCGGGATGCGGCAAGACGCTCTTGGCTAAAGCTGTTGCGAACGAGTCCGATGCAAACTTCTACGTAATCTCCGGGCCAGAGATAATGTCCAAGTTCTACGGCGAATCCGAGGCCAGACTTCGAGAGATCTTCCAGAAGGCACACGAGACTGCCCCGAGCATCGTGTTCATCGATGAAATGGACGCAATCGCCCCGAAACGTGAAGAAGTCACAGGCGAGGTTGAGCGCCGCGTTGTCGCACAACTTCTCTCACTCATGGATGGAATGGGGACTAGAGGAAACATCATAGTCATCGGCGCGACGAACAGACCCAATGCGATCGATCCCGCGTTGAGGCGTCCTGGAAGGTTTGACCGTGAGATCGAGATTGGAGTTCCTGACAAAAAGGGTCGTAACGAGATGCTTCAGATACATACGAGGAACATGCCACTCGCCGAGGACGTTGACATCAAACGTCTGTCAGACATCACACATGGGTACACAGGAGCTGACATCTCGTCGCTGTCAAGGGAGGCAGCGATGAAAGCACTCCGACGGTACATGCCCGAAATGAATCTCGAAGAGGAACGAGTCCCGCCCGAGATACTGGACAAGATGGTCGTGAAAGAAGACGATTTCCTCTCCGCATACAGAGAAATCACTCCGACCGCGATGAGGGAAGTCTACGTCGAGGTCCCATCAGTACATTGGGAAGAAGTCGGAGGACTCGAACAGATCAAGAACGCGCTGGTCCAATCGGTCGAGTGGCCCCTGAAGAGGCCAGAAGTCTTCAAGAGGATGGGTATCAAACCTCCCAGAGGCATACTACTCTTCGGCCCGCCAGGATGCGGCAAGACTCTGCTGGCAAGAGCCGTCGCGACAGAAGGCGAAGCTAACTTCATCTCAGTCAAGGGTCCAGAGATCTTCTCAAAATGGGTTGGCGAATCCGAGAAAGCAATTAGGGAAGTGTTCAGGAAGGCGAGGACCGCGGCGCCGGCCATAATCTTCTTCGACGAACTCGACTCGATAGTCCCGAGAAGAGGAGACGGATACTCTGACTCGGGAGCGAGCGAACGAGTCATCAGCCAGCTGCTTGTGGAACTCGACGGCATAGAATCACTCCAAAATGTGGTTGTAATCGCGGCGACGAACAGGCCGGATATCCTCGACCCAGCGGTCCTGCGACCCGGAAGGTTCGATCGTCTCATCTACGTGTCGCCCCCTGACCCCCAGGCGCTCAAGGAGATCTTCAAGATTCACATCCGGACCATGCCACTCTCAAAGGACATCGACCTAGGTCAGCTGTCCCGAATGACGGTTGGGTACTCCGGCGCAGATGTGGAGGCCCTCTGCCGGGAGGCTGCAATGAACGCCCTTCGCCAGGACGCAAACGCGAACGAAGTCAGGCTCGACGACTTCAGAATGGCAATGGACAAGATCAAACCGAGCATCACATCCGACATGGACACATGGTACCAGAACTTCTCCAAACGCTCCAGAAGAGAGAGGGCGGCTGCGCTTGCGGCCATCGCCTAAGAGAATCTGCAGGAGACCTCGATGAACAAGGCCTGGGACCCCGCCCCCTCAACTTGGCAGTCGTTGAGGTCCTCCAACGTAAGGGGCCGCTCGTCGACGACGATCTAACGGAATCGTTCCGTTTGGCTGATTGGCTTCAGACTTTCTGTTCAGGCAACTTACCATAACGGTGGGCCACGATCTCTGCCATTATGCTGATGGCGATCTCCGCCGGGGTTCGTGCACCTATGTCCAATCCTATCGGGGCTTTGACCCTCGCGAGTAGTTGTTCCGAAACGCCCTGTTGTTTCAGATGGGAGAAGGTAGTAGCAATCTTCTCTCTGCTTCCGATCATGCCGATATAGCCTGGCATCCTTCCCTTTGAGAGGACTTCTTTGAGAACCGCTTCGTCGTGCTCATGGCCCCTAGTAATTATGACTGCATAGTCGTTTTCTCTGAATTCGATGGACCTCGTCATGCTGATGAAATCGCCTAGCTTCACTTCACCCGCCAGTGGAAAACGCTCCTTGTTTGCAAACTGCTCCCTATCATCAATGACTACTGTGCCGAACTCAAGAGACTTCGCGAACTGTGCAAGGGGAACGGCGATATGTCCTCCTCCAAAGATATACAGAACTGGATCCGCAAGGATGGGCTCGACGAAGATCTTGACTTTGCCTCCGCAGAGTACGCCGATTCCATCGGCGCTCTCCTCATCAAGCGTGAACTCCACCAGCTTGGGCTTCTTATCCCGCAGGCAACGCAGAGCTTCCTCGCGAACCTTCGCCTCCAGTAGACCGCCTCCCACCGTTCCTGAGATCTTCCCATCAGGATAGACAAGCATCCGGAACCCGGTTCTGCCTGGGGTACCCTTCTCGCCGCCCACGACAGTTGCCAGCGCCGCTTCGGTTCGTTCCCTTTTCACTCGTGCGATCTCTTCAAAGATTTCGGGCACGATCTCCTACCTGCACCTGCATGTATGTGTCCAGCTGAATCTTCTATCTTTCTTCCTCTCCTGATAGCGGGCGCGCCAGCCCGTCCAATAGATCAGTTCGGACCTGAAGACAGCGCAGCGCATGGGACCCCTCACCAGTTGACGCTGTCAGTGGACTCAAATGCCATACGGCTTGCAAAAAATATAGGAAGGGCTGTTACGACCGTCTCTGGGAAAAATACAGGTGAAGTGTGAATGAGCGAGAAGGATAAGCCGATAGTTTTCGAGACGGACGTTCGTTATCCAACATTCCGAGACCACCATGAACATATCTGGGTTTATCATGATGTTCCTTGGCCTGGTGGTACGAAGGTTCGAGTTACAATCGAGAGGGTGAACTGCTAAGTACACCTGCACCGGGCAGCTGAGAGGAAAGCTGCCGATCCCGCTAACCTTCTGCTCGTTTGAGAGCTTAAGAAGATAGCAAGTCCGCCACACAACAATGAAACAATGAATACCACAAGGGGGCCCGATTCAGCAGCCTGACCTACAAGAACGAGATTGAACGGCTCGACCCCTGTTGCAACCAATATGGTTGCTATCGCCAGCAACACGTACGTACTCTCAGGCTAGGAAGGCTTTTCACCATGAACCGACCCATCATCCACATGATATGATTTGACGAAATCAAAGAGAAAGTGCCTACAGTGTGGCATGGCATTCAAGGCTATGACTGACCCTCAGTGGAACCATGCGCTCCGCCTGCATCGGCACGGGCGGAAACACAAGCAACGGATAGCGGCAAGATCGCGCCACAGAAGTTAATAGAACCCCCACGGTTCCCAGTAGGTTCGTTTTCCCCGCCCCCACAGCTGAACCCCGCGTAGGTCGCTCGCTGCAGAAGTCAGAAAGATGGCGAGGCTGACTCCGCTGGTGCGCGCACACACAAAACGAGAGTTCAAATTACGACGCTCGCTCGCACCCATACGGACAGCCCGGTATGCTCTACTCAGATTCGGGCGATGGGGGCAATTGCAGCCCTCCAAGACTCTTATCGAAGATGGAGGACTCTCAGCGTGAGGCGAAGGCAGATGGTGATCGAACGAATTAGGAGTGTGGCTGTCGTCGTGTCTGATGAGAAGAAAGCCAGGGAGTGGTACAGGGACAAACTGGGATTCGAAGTTCAAGATGAGATGGAGCATTGGGTCGTCGTTGGTCCACCCGGTTCGCCGACAGGTATCCACTTGTGCAAAGGCGAGACGCTCGAACCCGGGAATACCGGAATCCTATTCTACACTGACAATGTGGAAGCTACGTATCAAGAACTGAAAGGGAAAGGTGTCGAGTTCACTAAGGAACTCGACAAGGCCGAATGGAACGAGAACACGAAGTACGCCATGTTCAAAGATCCAGACGGGAACGAGTTCTGGCTCATGCCAAAGGTAGACTAACCACGCGTTCTCCCAAAGGCGTGAACTAGCTAGGATTTCTGCTTGATTTCGTTCGCTTCCTGATGCGTTGCTTTTTCTTCTGTCGCTTTCGCATCACATAGTCTGCCCTGCTCAATTTATGTCCCATGCTACCTTGCCCCCTTGCCTTGGGATTCCGGCATATCCGAGGTCAGAGCTA
>JBEKGZ010000095.1:0-6622 GCA_050012535.1 Bathyarchaeia archaeon
ACCATGTTACCGAGATATTGGACGGTGTATAGTTTGTTGAATGCCTTGTTGGGGGCGTTGATGAGACTCACGAAATCATCGAGTTCTACTCCGACGTATTCATTGTAGAATTGAACTGGCGTGATGTTTGCCCTTCTGTGGAAAAGGCCGTCCTTGTCCCGCCACTCCCAGTAGAATGTCTCTGGCGGGACGCCTAGGTTGATGCACAGCATCTTGTAGAATTCTTCGATTAATTCTCCTTTCTTCTCTCTCAGTTCAGTCGGTGAAGCCCCTTTTTCGTTGATGTCTCGCAGTGCCTTGGCATATTCTCTTAATTTCGAGGCAAATAGAGCATTCATGGGATCAGAATCGTTGCTGTTGGCTGTTTCCGGCATGAACGTTTTTGGGATAACCCCGTACTTCTCTATGAGATTCACAAACATATTCCACTCACCACCGTCTGGTATCGGATCCGAAAGAAGCGAACGAACTAGCCTCCCATTCAGGGGCTCTCCTCCTGTTTCAATCACATTCTCGAGGAAATAGTTGGCTTTCTCCAGTTTGTCCCAAAACATCTGATATATCTCAGAGAGCTCAAATGTCCCTAGGTTCAGCCTCTTCATGGCTTCAAGAGCCAATGTGCTTAGCCCAGAAAATAGCCAGCATCTTCCTGATCTCTCTTGGTTAGTAGCATCTGGAGATTCGATGAGATTGCTGGAAGTGAAGTTCTGTCTGTCCACCTCTTTTCTGCTCAGTGCAACTGCCGCTATACCATTCTCTGTCACGGCATTCAAGGCAAGTGTGTTCTTTGGATCCTTGGTGAAGGATCGTGAGTAGCGTCTTATTTCTTCAATACTCAAATGTTTTTCCAAAAGGTTTTCCAACCGAATATGTATCTTCATCTGTTGCTAAACGTTTCAGCTTTATACACGTTGTTTGTGCCGCGAAAGAGGGAAAGTGCAAGACAAGGAACCAGACCCACGGATATTAGCGGATATTCTCCGAGCTACGAGGTATTCGACTTTTCTTCATTCGATGACCGAACTTTAAATCTGGGCATCGGAAAGATCCTAGTTACCGGGATTATGACGGTTGTGCGGGTTGGTTGAAATGATTGAGCTTTGTGGCTACATCTTTCTAGGAACAGATGATAAGAGGCATAAATGCACTCTCGAAGACAACCATAATGGAGGATGCTACAATGGAGAAGTCGGAGAGAAAGAACCAGGCTCCAGCTACCGCTATAGACCCAAGGCTTCCCGAAGAGCACACATCCCAGAAGAGCAGGTGATCCAAAACTGGATTGAACAGCACGAGGGAAAGAAATGCCCATTCTGTTTCAGAAGCCTGCCGTACAACGCTAAGTATTGTGATAGATGCGGAAAATGAACTATCAGAATGCTTCTACACAACATGACTTGTGTAAATGCTAAACCGGGCCCCACAAACGAGCACCACACAACTACCAACCAAAAACAACGACCGACTTGTATGTGCGCACCTGCCCATAGTCGCTAGATACGTGAAGAAATCCTATGGATGGTTCTAGCCCTACCGTGTTGATTGCTGCTCGACACTCACGTTAGTTCTGCATTCAAGTCATGGTACTTTTTCGAATTTCGAGCTTCCTGCTCCACAGATAGGGCACGTGTCGGGTAGTCTCCCGTCTGCAATGTGCCCACATACATTGCATACGTAGTACTCCGTGCTGCGTTGACCTATCAGATGACCAAGTGCCTTCTTGTAGAGTTCGGCGTGTTCAGCTTCGACGTCACGGGCCTGAGAGAATATCAATGCGGTCGCCTTTTCCCCGTCCTCCTCAGCTTCCTGCAACATTCTCAGATAATGAACGCCGTTGACCATGGTTTCGCTTTGAAAGGCCTTTTCGAGATTCGTCTGCGTATCGGCTACTGACTCCAATAGAGCAAAATGCCGACGAGAGTGAACGCCTTCAGCAGTCGCAACAGCTCTGAACAAATGAGCTATTTGGGCAAAACTCTCTTGTTCTGCCTTTCTTGCAAACATGAAGAGTCTCTGGTATGCTTTCGCTTCTCCCACGAAAGCGTCATGAATGTTGTTCGCTGTTCTTTCCTTCAAGCTCTCTCATCTTGCCTGTCAGTTTCTTCTCTGTTAGGCTTTTCCAAATCTCTTTCGGCAGGGTGTAAGCGCGTCTCATGATGCGCAAACCAGACTACCCCTACTCACCTCCTGTGCATTTCGCTGGGAGAAGAATCCTCAGAGATTCCACTCCGGGAATGCGTTCTCCTACTGCAGCGCATTCAGGTCGAACCTGTCATCCAATAGTTGGTCAATGTGGTTCGAAACGTCTATCTTTTGCTCTATAAGTCGCTTGATCGGTCTGGATCTACTATCGTTGAGGAGGATCGCGCCCACTATTCGCTTGTCCCGCAGAACGAGCTTGCGATATTCGCCGGCTTTTATGTCCACTTTTCGGAGTTTTGTGTACTCTTCGCCATCGACAAGGGCCTTTCCCAACGTGGTAACCTCTGCCCCGGCGACCTCTAGTGTCGTGGATGGGAGTGTACCAGCGTACACGGCACTGTCGGGCGCGACCATGTTAGCCGCGGCAATTCGTGCCTGATCTATAGCAGGAGGAATGATCCCGTAAACCTGTCCTTCAAACTCGGCAGCGTCCCCAGCAGCAAAGACGCCTTCTACGCTCGTTTGCAGGCGATGATTCACGACCACACCTAGATCCACTCTCAGTCCAGCTGCTTTGGCAAGGTTGATTTCTGGACGGATACCAGTTGAGAAAACCACCATGTCTCCATCTATTGCGCGGCCATCCCTCATCTGAATGCCGCGGACGCATGAGTCACCTAGGATGGACTCTGCTTCTGCGCTGGTAACTATGCGGAGGCCCTGCGCTTCCAATAGGGACTGTAGCACATTCGCTCCTTCTACATCCAATTGCCGTGGCAGCAGATGAGTGAGGAACTCAACCACCGTCACCTCAAGTCCTGCGGTACGCAGGGCCCTTGCTGTTTCCAATCCTAGCAAGCCACCGCCAACGACGATCGCTTTCGAGACCTTTCCTGCATATGCTCTGACTGCGAGCGCATCGTCGAGGCTGCGTAAAGTGAAAACGCCTTCCTTCTCCACTCCCTCGCAATCTGGCACTTGAGAGCGGGCCCCTGTTGCAAGCAGTAAACGGTCATAGACAACCTTGGAGTTGTCAGCTAGGGTGATGCTGTGATCCTCGGGCTCTAATGCGGTGACTCCGATGCCCAAGCGCAGCCGGATGCCACGTTCTTCGTACCATTTTGCTGGACGAAAGACAATTGCATCTTGGCCGATTTGCCCCGCGATGAATTTCCACAACAACGGGCGGCGGTAGTAAGGATAGGGCTCCTCACCAATGACGCTCACTTCGGCAGAAGGGTCAGCTTGCCTGATTGCTTGAGCTGCCGTTACGCCAGCGACCCCGTTACCGACGATTACGTGCCTCATTCACTTCATCTTGTCAAACATGTCTTTCCCTACACCACACTTGGGGCAGACCCAATCGTCGGGAAGCGCCTCAAAGGCTACATTGTTATTCTCAGCAGGATCGTACACATATCCGCACGCTAGACATTCCCATTTGTCCATCGTCGTCTCCTCCTCCGCGCTATGGCATGCCCAGGGTTATGTAAATCACTTGGATCACAAAATCCAAGGCCTGAGCGAGAATCCTCCAGTCGCAAACCATCGCTGCAGCAAACCCACAGGACGAAGAAAACCCCTGTCCGGTCACATCGAACCAGAAATCTCTAGGCATTTCCGAAGTCACACATACAAGCATGGCGTCGTTGGCCGCTCATTGTATTTGTGTCAGACAATTTCACCTTTTCGCCGTAGTCGCTTCTTGTGACGATGTCATGCAGATTTGAACTGCCACAAGAGGGTCGTCGTATCACTCAATGGGCGAGAATATTTTGTGTGCGCACCAGCTGAGCAGCTTCTCTCATGGAGGCCAAATGATCTGAATCGAGCGAGTTAGCCTGCGTCACGTTAGAACTGTTTCAGCTTCTCGTCTATCCTATCTGCCAGTTCAGTGACCTTTTCGAACTCAGCTTTCTTGGGCGGGCCTTTGACCTCGACTACGCCGAGCACCTCGATCTTTGTCCCTTCAAGGATACCTTGGAGCGCCTTCACGGCACCTCCCGACCAACCATACGAGGTGAGCACAGCTGCATACGTAGTCGGCGCTCTCAGGGCCTTGACGAGCATGGTCGCATATGCGGCAACCGGGTGTACTCCACCAAGCACCGTTGGTGCACCCACGACGATGACTGGCGTATCGACGAGTTCTTTTGCGATGTGGCCGATCTCCGTGTTCGGTATGTCGAACAGCTGAACGGTGATGCCCTTCTTCACGAGCGCATCCCTGAGGGCCAGCACCATCTTCTCAGTGCTTCCCCACATCGAGACATAAACGATCATGACCTTCCTCTGGAACTTCTCGCTGGTCCATTTGGTGTACTCGTCTAGGATGATCTTCGGTTTTCTCCAGATCATGCCGTGTGAGGGCGCAATCATCTTTGGCCCGATCTTGTTGACCTTCTCGATCGCTGTCCGGCCTGGCTTTCTGAATGGCATCATGATCTCGGCGAAGTACAACTTTGCCATGTCGAGTGTGTTCTCGTTGCCATACTCGTCCGCGTAGAACTCGCCGACTGCCAGATGTGATCCGAAGAAGTCGCAGGGGAACAGTATCTTGTCCTCCTCAAGGTACGTGAATATCGTCTCCGGCCAGTGCAGCCAAGGGGTGTCCAGGAACTTCAGCGTCTTGCCGCCGAGGTCTATGATGGAACTCTCATCGACGACCATGATCCTGTCCTCGGGTATGTCGAAGTACATCATCGCCGCCTCCTTACCCCTCACGCCGGCAACGAGCTTAGCATTTTTCGCAACCGCCAGCACATCTCTGGCTGCGTTCGCGTGGTCTGGCTCCGCGTGGTTCATTATGACGTAGTCTAACTTGGCGGGGTCGATGCGTTCGGATATCTTAGCCAAGAGCTCCTTCTCGAACCCTGGATTCACAGTGTCGATCAGAGCGCTCTTCTTTGATCCTACGACCAGGTAGGCGTTGTAGCTGGTACCATGTGGGAGCGGTATCAGTCCGTCGAAGAGTCTTCGGTTGTGGTGCTTCGCGCCTACCCAGAAGACCTTGGGAGCAATCTCCTTTGATCCCATTGGCAAGACCATGATCTAACTCTCCTCGGCCTAGAAATGATGCAGCAGTAAATAGACCTGTCTCGTTCGTCTATTGAATTGTGTGTCGGTCTCTCGGTGCGCACCACCACCAAGAACGACGGTTCAAATTACGACGCTCGCACCACGAGACCCACATACACTAATTCAAATCCTGACGCCCACACCAGGAGACCCACACACAATGGGGGGTGAAGGCGATTTGATGATCGACAAGAATGAGATCCCGGATGCCAAGACTATTGTGGAAAACCAGCTACTTGACACTACGGGAACGCGTCTTCTCTTCGCTGCTTCAGCTTTCGCTTACCATTAGATTGGTAGCTTGCGCTGAACAAAGCGGTTCTGCTTATCTATCTGGTTTGCTTCGTGGAATGGACTGATTGTCGGTGGCATGTTTGGCTTCTTGCCTTTCAGCAAGTCTTCCACCGTAAGTATCTGAATCCTAGGATACTCGTGTTTCCATACGGGGAAAACATAAGGGTCGGTGGCTTTCACTTCCTTGATCATTTCACTTGTGGGTTCTTCCATTCATTGTAGATCCTTCCCTCTGTTAGACGTCCAAGGAACTGGCCCATGGTTCTAGCCCGTGATGGGTCCACAGGGGTATTAACATAGTCCACAACGCGCACTGAGAGCGCGATGAGGGAGGTGAATTGTTGTGAAGACGGATACGGAATTGCAACGAGATGTTATGACTGAGCTCAAGTGGGAGCCGACCATCCAGGCGGCAGAGATTGGTGTTAGTGTCAAGGATGGAGACGTGACGCTGAACGGCAATGTTGACAGCTACAGTAAGAAGTGGGCTATCGTGCGTGCTGTCAGGCGGGTTTCAGGCGTCAAGGCAGTAGCTGAAGATATCAAGGTCAGCCCGCCTGACTATTACAAGCGCGCCGACGAAGATATGGCCCAGTCGGCGACAAAGGTTCTCAACTGGAATTATTGGGTACCACGTGACCGCGTTAAGGTGAGGGTGCAGGACGGTTGGATCACTCTGACTGGCGATGTGGATTGGTATTACCAAAAAGAACATGCGGAGAATGCAGTACGCCACTTGGTAGGGGTGTTGGGAGTCACCAACTCGATCACTATCAAACCACCGGTGCCAACGGTGAAAACGTCCGAGGTGAAGAACGGAATCGAAGACGCACTTAAACGAAATGCCAGATTGCTTCGAGCTGCCGACAAGATTCGAGTGGAAATTTCAGATAGCAAAGTGACTCTCCATGGCAGCGTAGGCTCCTGGGCAGACTATGAGGAAGCCGAATACGCTGCTTATTGTGCTCCCGGCGTCTCTGAAGTCAAGAACAAACTAACAGTTACAGGCTAGACTAAACAGGCAAAACCCTCTTCCTATCTTCTATCTTTTTTGGGTGCAAGTTACTTCTCTAGCCGTATTTCCGCACGGCTTTCAAGAAAACTTGGC
>JBEKGZ010000096.1:0-7234 GCA_050012535.1 Bathyarchaeia archaeon
TATCGTTTCTTTCGGCTTCGGAGGCGGATACACGATATTTCCGAGGTCGTCACGATGGTCTTCACGCACCGCGAAAGGTTGGGATTGTAACCGCTACGGTCTAAGCCCATCCGCTTGCAGCTTCTAGCTAAGTGTCTCTACGTTCCTTGGGCAACAGGTTCGGTAGTGTACTAATGGGGTGGTAATTTGAACCGTTGATTTGTGTGTGGGTAGGCTGGTGCGCACAAACACCGTATCTAGTTTCTTTGTAACGTGTTCGGTTTCTCTATCGTTGCCTCGTTCATGGATTGTAATTGAATGGAACCTCTTGTACGCCCGTCTGGTCAGCTTACGGATTTTCGTCTTGATCGATAGTTTACCGTAGCCGCGGCTACAATTGCCGCTGCTGCCACGATCGCCACTAAAGCGTAGTACAATGGCACGTTACCGCCAGTAGGTATGACTTGCGTCGTCGTTATGGTCGCGGTTTCCGTGATTGAGGTCTGAAGACGAGTCAATGTTGTTGTCACGCTGGCTGGACCGACAAAATTAGCGGGTTCAATCAATGGTGGTTGCGGTGCTTGACTAAAATCAAATGAATTCATCATGTCGTTCGACTTGACATCCCTGGTTCCTAGTGTGGGGAGGTTGAAGCTTACCTCAGCCAACCTCAGCATTGAAGCGAACTCATACTGAGTGTGATCGATGAAGTGATGTTTTGCCCAGGGTGATATGACTACAGTTGGGACCCTGAAACCTTCGCCGTACTGGTCGATCTTCGGCGGTGGAACGTGATCGTAGAAGCCGCCATAATCGTCCCAGGTCAGGACGATTGCGGTAGACTGCCAGTATTGGCTTTGCATCGCCTTATCGATCAGGTACGTCACGTAATCCATACCGCAATCACTTCTAGCTGGCGGATGCTCGCTAGGCGACTGGCCTATGCAAGTGTCCCCCACGAGAGACTGACGCCCTGCCAACCGAAGTCTTGGGCAGGATTGTCGACTATGCCATTCTGCAGGACCCAGGGATAGTTGGACAGTCCGCTTGTAGGTCCATTTGTCCCCGACACGATGTATAGGTGGTTTGGGAAGCTGGGGCCCATCAATGAAGAGAAGAAGTTGTCATCCAGGACGTAGTTGTCGGCGTAATCCCAGTAGTAGGGAATATCGTTCCGATCGTAGTATCCCATCGTGTTAATGCTCTTCTCCCCAATCACGAAACCATCCATCTTTCCACTATCATAGTCCACGTGAGCCACAGACCAAGCGTGACTCAGGTCGCCCGCTATGCTCTCATTGTCAAATGGAAACGGACTCACAGACCCACTCACAGGAACATCCTCAGGATCTACAGCCATTCCTGTCGTCTGGTTCAACTGTGAAGGGTCACTGATTCCAGGCGGCAACTCATCTCCAACAATAAAGATCGGCTCCGCCACGTTAAGATGGAACGGCGAAGCATACCCAGCAGAAAGATCACCAAGATCTAGAGGAACAGAAATCCCCGGAGGAAAACCATTGGCCCCCGGATAGGTACCGAAATAATTGTCGAACGAATGATTCTCCTGAACGATGAATACGATGTGATTAATCTTTGACTGCCCCGCGGTGGAGGGGTACAAACCGAGAGACGGAAAACCGGCTGGGCCAATCAACAGAACGACAAAAGCAAATGTAAGCAGAGAACCAATCTTCGCCCGCATCGCAAATCCCGGCCGTGTGATTGCCCGATGTAGGGCACTATCGCCGAATCGTATAGGCTATTCTGATTACGGTTAAGACTGACAGGCCAAACGTATGTCGGCAAACTGGAAAGCAACGCGACTATCGATCAATCAAAACGAAAAGAGACAGGCCTGCGGATATTACACGCAAGGCTAGGTCGTTCCTCGTTAGAAATGTGTGGGCCTCTTATTTCGCACGGTTTTGTGTGAGTGGCGGCCACCCACGAAACGGCTCAATCATCATTTGTTCTAGGTTTCTTAGATGCAGACGAGTACACCCTGATCTACTGGTAGAAGGAATTGCTCTTCCGTACGGGATTCAAATCCTGTCGTTCGCAAAGAGGGAACTACCTTTGAAATCGCCTATCATTGTGTGCGCGGCAAATGTCATGAGTTCTTCTCTGAATCTGGCGCTAATCGAGCGCAATAGTCCGTCACCTATGGGGTAGACAGTACTGGTAAACTGGTGCGCGAATCCCCCCCCGCACCATTTTACAAGTGTCCGAAAGAAGATTATCTCGAGGACCATTCGCATCGCAGACGCTCTAAAAGACACCAAAGTCAACAGCCTCCTCAACACGATGATCATGCGGGCAAGTACAGCGGCTTCTTCTTATTCGAACTGAGATGGATGGGAGCTACAGCCTCACTTTCCGCCACGACCTGGGACTATCACGTTCCTCCTTGAACATGGCATTGAGGGATTCGAGTAGAGCTTTGCGACCTCTCACGGATTTCATGAAGTCCTTCGGCTTTACGCTTAATGCCTGATCTCGGACTCTCTCCTTCACTATTTCATATGCCTGCCTGATCTTTGTCTTCTCTGTGTCATCTAAGCTGTAGCCTTCTGACGCACCTTCAGCTAGTTCGCGGAGCGAATCGTCCCGCTCCGCTCTGCTGGCCAGCCAGCCCGCCAATACCGCGTAGGCTAATTTCACACCCCTACGAGGTAGTCTTGACTCCACGCTCTCTATTTCATGCACTTTGCGCTGCGCGATTGCGTCTATTAGACTCTCGGCTTCCCGGATGTATATTGTCCTCATTTCTTCGAATGCCAAATTCACCGCATTTTCGACCAGAATCTCCGACTCTTTTCCTTTGATCGCATCCACCAACTTTGCGGCGTCTTGCTTCAGGCGGTTAAGCTCGTTGGCGTATGCTTCGGTCCTATCCATTGATCCGTTGCTTCCCGATCGTATCTTTTAGCGATTCGACTTGCTGCTTTATTTTGGAATACTTGGGCTGATCCTCAACCCATTTGGAGAGACGACCAAGAGTGGCGACAGCTACTGCCACGACCTCGTCCTCCTCGCCTTTTCCTTTTCCTAGGAAATCTATGAGCATCGAAACATGCTTGTAGACCGCTACCTGCGACTCCATGGCTGCTATGTCTCTCCCAGCTGCCAGCGCCGCCGCCATCAGATTATCTACACGTGTTGAAGCATTTCCTATGGTGTCTCCTAGACCCTGAACCTGCTTCGAGAATTTCTCGAGTGATAGTTTGACGCCTTGAACGCTCTCGTCAGCCTTGACTGGCAGAGTTGTCAACCTATCTTCGAGAGCCTTGATGCTTCCTTTCAGGGAGGCTTCGCTTTGGGTGAGCTCTTTAATCGATGCTTCGAGTTCTGCTTTCTGCTCTTCGATTTGCTTCAACGATGCGTATGTGTCAAGCGCTTGCAGGATACTGCCTGGCGGACCGTGCTTCTGGGCCAGGCTTCTTATCTTGACTATCTTGTCTGCTCCTATTCCGTATTTCTCACTCAACTCCCGGACGCTTTCGATGACCGCGTGTTGATTCTGAATTTCTCTCTGAAGCTCATCCATCCTTTTTTGGAGTTCATCCCTCGCGGCCGATAGTCCCTTTTTCTCTGCTTCTATGGCTTTCATTTCTCCGTACTCGGTTACGGCCCCTAGGACCTCGGGGGGTTTACCGTACTTCTTCGCTAGGTTGTAAATGTCAACTATAGCGGACACGCTGAAGTTATGTTTGTACAGAAGATCTTCGGACATTCCAATGACAGTCATTAAGTGGGAGTGCTCCGCCTTGGCATTCTTCGTTTCGGATTCCAAATTGGTCAGGTTCCGTTGCGTCTCTTGAACGGTCTCTTGTAGTGCCCTGAGCGTGGTGTATGCATTGACTGCATCGAGGACGCCTCTGGCTCCTCCGTACTTCTCAGATGACGCCTTTAGCGAGTCCAGGAGATTCTCGTCGAGGCCTTGTTTTTTGAGTTTCTCGTAGGTGGATAGCGCGTCCTGTATCTTACGCTTGCGCTCTTCTAGGCTTGCAACGTCCCCGCCTAATTTCTCGATGCTTTTCTGGAGCTGAACCTTACGGTTCTCGAGGTCATTTGCCTCTCGCGTAAGAGATGTTACGCTGCCGTAAGTCTTGAGGGCCTCCATGACCTTATCATAGCCACCATAGCCCTTCGAGGTCTCATAGATCGTAATCAGGCCGTGCGTCTTTATCCCGGCTGCCTCAAGTTGCGATCGATAATCCCGTAACGTCGTTAGTTGCTCTAAGGTCAGTCCTGAGTCCTTAGTTTCCCGATATACTCGGAGTATGTCTTTCATGTCAATCTTTGACTTCTTGGTATCATCAAGGAAGCTCGAAACATCGTCCACACTCACCTCACGGGTCTCGAGACCTTTTCTCACAGAAAGTGCGCGTTCAACTTCTTCGAGGGTCATGCCTCGATCGATAAGCTCCCCGAGCAGCTCCATCGCTCTCTTCTTCGGAGCGGGATCGTTCACCTCGGCTCCTCTGGTGTACAGCTTTATCGTGTCCTTTCTCCAAATTTGGTTTGTGAGCTGACTGACTTCTTCGTTTGTGAGGCCGGCTTCTCTAAGCTGTCGCATGAGCTTTTTGGCCTTGGTCAGCTTCTCCGCGGACAAAGGCTTCATCTTGCCTAGTTCCGACAGTTCTTTGACAAGTTCCTCGATTTTGGGAGACGTTCCCATGGAGAGAGGGGTAATGGCCGGGATAGTTAAGGACAGCGGATGAGGATAGTCGGGATAATACGGGATAATTCGGGATAAGCGAGAAGCACTACTGGCCATATTATCATGGATATTCTATGATATTCTATGCGGTGGGTACAGTATCCGAATGTGCCTCGTAGGACGAGTTTGAAGAATATCCAGCAACAATATCCACTATTGGCATACGATACTCGTTATCCTCGTTATCCCGAGATGGGGGTCCATATCCCGTAGCCCGCTTGTCCATTATCCCGATCCTACCAAGGCTAGAGCTCCCCTATCCCATCTGAAAGCCACTCCAGTAGCCTGGGTTCGGATCAGCGCTTCCGTCTGGGTATGAGGCGATTGACAGACACTGACAGCACTAGCCAGCTTTGTTCGCAAAAAAGAGGGGTTCGCAGGTATGGCTCTTCCACCTAACCCGTCAGTCCCCGTTTCCAGTCTCGCCCACCACCCACAGAATCAAGGGTTCAAATTGATTAGAATGGAGCGGCCTGGCACCGAACAAACACCTTAAGGACCCTCCACCGAACCGTGACGCGAGAAGCAGGACGTTCCATCATGAAAACGAGCCCGAGCGCCAAGATACCGACGGAGATCCTTGAGGAAGAGCATCATTTCATTCAGAAAGTTGTTGGCGCGATGGCCGTACTAGCAGAAAGGCTCGAACAGGCTGAGACCGTGGACGCCAAGAAACTCCAGAGAGTTGTGGATTTCATGCGAACCTTTGCGGAGAATGAACCTTGAATATGTGCCACGGTCTATTAGGCACTTCAAACGAAGTTCTTCTCGAAGGTCGAGCGGAATGGAAGAATCCTTGAAAACCGTCCTCTGTTACGGCGACTCGAACACTTGGGGCTTCAACCCAGCCACGCAGGACAGGTATCCCACCAAGGAACGGTGGACAGGGGTGCTCGCAGAAGAGCTTGCTGCGCCCTATCGTGTCATCGAGGAAGGTCTGAACGGTCGAACGACCGCCTGGGATGATCCAATCGAGGAGTGGCGGAATGGCAAGACCTACCTTTTGCCATGCTTATGGTCTCACATGCCCATCAACCTGGTAACGATCATGCTGGGCACTAATGATCTGAAGGAACGGTGCCACTGGTGCTCTGGTTGACATTACACAGCGGAGCGCGGCCGGGCCAAAAGGAAACGCGCCTCAGGTACTGCTCATAGCTCCACCAGTGGTCGGCAAACTCACTGACTTTGCTGAAATGTTCGAAGACGCTGTTGCGAAGTCGAAGAAATTCGCCGAGCACTACAGACGCGTCGCCCAGAAGTATCGTTGTCATTTCCTAGACACGGCACCGATCATCACGTCTAGTGACCTCGACGGGATCCATCTTGATGGCGATCAGCATCGAAAGCTTGGTTTGGCAGTGGCGAGGCGCGTGCGGGAGATCCTTGATTGACACGTTGTCACCGCCGACGTGCACGAGCGCTTCGAGAGATTCGCTGAGATGTTGGAGCAAGAGACGCAGACGTAGTGATTCAAACCCCTACTCAGCGTGCTTTGTGTCAACCCTATTTGGCTGTAGTCGTCTATGTTCGATCTTCATGCAGTGATCCATAACGACATCGAGTCCCGCAGCTCGCGCCCTCTTCGCCGCCTCTTCATTCACTATTCCCAGTTGCATCCAGACGGCAGTAGGATGCCCGTGATTCCTGTGCAACTCGATGACTTGTTCAACGATGGAAGGGATGTCCTCAGCCCGCCTGAAGATGTCAACGACATCTATCTGACGTTTGAGTTCTTCAGGAAGGTCAAGCAGGGACTTGTATGCTTTCTCGCCCAGAACTTCATCAATTGTCGGGTTGATCGGGACGATTCGGTAGCCATGAGATTGCAGATAGCTTGCGACGTCATGGCTGGCTTTCGCAGGGTCTTTGGACAGACCCACCACAGCAATTGTGCGTCCCCCTAGGATTCTTGTCATGAGGCGCTCGCCGACTGACATTGCTATCAAATCCCTTTTTTTTGGTGGATATGCCGTTCTCAAGTTCCAAGTGTGTTACGATTTGTTCCACCCTACAGATGATCCTGCCTTACAAATTACTTCTCGTATCCTTTTCAGGCGTACAATCGAATTTCCCAAATACCAGAGCCATCCCAACCAGCGAATCTCCTGATTAGGTTCGACACTCGAAATCCCCGGTCGAAACATCCTTGCTCGCTCGCGCGCTGATGTGGCAGAATCATTGAGCATCTGGCACAGCTCCTCTGCTGCTTCTTCAATCTCGGTTCGAACTTCTTCTCGAACACAGTTCCAGCCACTTGGGAATCAGGCTCGCTGCTTGACGATGACAGGGCAGACTAGCGTATGGACAAGTGGGGGTGATACCCGTCCGCTGTAGTTACAGTTCCTCCGCCCGTAGCGGACCGAAAGAACGTTTCATGGAGATCTTGCTGCTTCAGCAATATGAGGGGCCCATGTTGATGGCCACCGAGACTTCTGTACAACAGCAGGACTCCTACCAAGATCGATGCGACTAGCATCACGAGAACGAACACAATAGTGCCAAAGCCCATGCTGGGCGCAACCGAAC
>JBEKGZ010000097.1:0-5772 GCA_050012535.1 Bathyarchaeia archaeon
ATGCTGTCGCGGTGAAAGATGGCCGCATACAAGCGGCTGGGTCATACAGTGAGTTGAAGCAGTTCGTCGGGCCTTCAACGAAGCAGCTGGACTTGGGGGGAAAGACCGTTACGCCGGGGCTTGTGGATTCGCATTTGCATATGCAATACTACGGCAAACAGTTTCAGGACACGCTGTTCGACATTAGGTTTCCAACGGTAAAGACGAGGGACGAACTGATCCAGACAGTGCAAGAGCATTTGGCGACTGCCACAAAAGGGGAATGGGTCGCGGGCAACCAAGGCTTCATTATTAACGACCCTCCGGATCGATGGGGGCTTGACGAGATAGCTCCCGATAACCCGCTGTTCCTGCTGCACGCTTCAGGTCAATTTGCCGTTGCCAATAGCCAGGCCCTGACTCTGGCTGGCATAGGCAAGGACACACCAAACCCATACGCCGGCCTCATCGGCAAGGACGAGTCTACAGGAGAGCCGAATGGCTTCCTTTACCACTACCCAGCTATTGACATGGTCAGACGTCTGATCCCGGGATACGGGGTGGTGACGGAAGAAGAAAAGAGAGGATTCCTTCTCACAGGCGCGAAGAAGTGCTTCGAAGCCGGCTACACAAGCGTTGAGGACGTGATCGTATCCACTACCGATGATGTGAAACTGTACATGGATGTAGCCAAGGAAGGAAAGCTGCCGATAAACGTCTACATCCTAAAGTACGTAGAGTCCTTGGCACAGTCTAAGACAGAGCTCGCCAGCGCTGACCATTCGAAAGGAAAGAACTACAACTTCGCAGGGTGGAAGATAGCTGTAGATGGGGGAGCGTCAGCCGGAACCGTGCTTATGTATGATACAAGCGCATCGGCGTCCAAAAGGTCGTATGTTTACCACACGCAGGAAGACTTGAACGAGATGGTGGCCATGTTCCATGATGCTGGCTACCAAGTCGCGTTCCACGTGATCGGCGACAAAGCGATAGACATGGCCCTAGACGCCATCGAATATGCGTTGGAAAAGAACCCAAGAGCGGACCACAGGCATAGGCTTGAGCACGTCATTATACCTACCCCTGAAGCCCTTGACAGAATAGAGAAATTGGGCGTCATTGTCTCGACATCACCCCAGTGGATATCATTCTTCGCCAACGGGTGGCAGGATGTTCTGGGGGAGGAAAACATGAAACGATTCATGCCCTTGAAGACAATGCTGAACAAGGGAATCCGCCTCGCTTTCGGATGCGATGTCCCGGCCACACCGATTATGGATCCGAAGTGGGCTCTGGTCGGAGCGACAACGCGAATGACATTTGATTTGAACCAAATCAAACCGGAAGAATCCATCTCAATGAGAGAAGCCTTGCGAGCCCACACAATGGGGTCTGCGTATGCGGCCTTCGAAGAGAACATCAGAGGATCAATAGAGCCAGGGAAGACTGCTGACATGGTTGTATGGTCTGAAGACTTGTACTCCGCCTCTCTCCAACAACTGGCCAAACTGAAGGTCGAAGCAACCATCGTCGAAGGACAAGTAACATACAAATCCGAAGACACAAACATAGCATTCTGACCAATCGATAAAAAAGCTAGGGCAGAATCTGTCAGCACATGAACTACGCTGCCAATGCCGTTCCAATGCGTAGCGTTCTCATTCTGAGGTATTCGATTTCATCAGACGTATTGTGAAGACTTTTGATTGCACGCGCTCATCATCGCAGCTTGAAACGACATCACATGCCGAGGGAGGACCTTGGACGGAGCAGAGAGAATAACGCAAGAGACGCACAACCCACTGAAGAAACCCAAATCCTACTTCGTGTACATGCTTCTGTGTAACGATGGGAGCTACTACACTGGATACACGAGCAATGTGCTGTCACGGTTTGAGCGGCATAAGAAGGGACACGGGGCACGGTACACGAGGATGCGGCAACCAAGGAAGATTGTGTATCTGCAGAGATTTGGCACACGCCAGGCGGCAATGAGGAGAGAGCGGCAGATTAAGGCGCTCAGCCATGGCGAGAAGCGGGATCTCGCTAGACTCCACAAGTCGGACATAGTTGGCTCTTGGCGGAGGAAACCCCTCCGGGTGACGTGAGGACACTCTCGGTCACTGTTGTTAGAGAGAAGAAGTAGTTCCAGAAGAAGTCGTGTAACCTCTGTTACGTGTGACCCAACAGTTACACTTCGCTTGATGTTGTCACTGGCCTTGAGCAGCAATTCATGGACCGGTTGAGACAGACCGCGAGCGAGCAAACTAGCAAGAGCGCGCTGCTAGGGCAGCCCAAAAGCTAGTGCTGCGAGACAATATAGGGATGAAGCATGATTCCCCTGATTTCAGGGATAGACTCTAACCGATCATCTAGCTTGCGTTAATGAGCATAAGCGTGGTGGCGTCACAGCAGGCGAGAGGCTCATGAATTGTCTTTCGATGCAACGATCTCGGGAGACCTGTCAGCCGTGCGCCCATTTCCATGGGGCTCAATTCTTTAGAATGCTTTGGCTTCGTTCTGATTCCGGGACACGGGCCCGCGCATAGAGCGGCTTCAGAATGAGGGGACTGACTATCGTAGTCAGTACACAGACAAGCATCATACCAGTGAAGACGTCTGTGGTAATTAGGTTGTGGGATAGACCTATGTTGAGAGCCAGCATCCCGTCTATTCCCATGCAAGTCGTCGCCACCCCAACGCGTAGTCCAGCTCCTCTGTCCTTCAGGAAGTACAGCGCGGAAAGGCCTGACCCGATCAGCTTGGTCGCAATCTCGGTGACCATGAAAACCGCGACGATTAGGAGGATCATACTCCCTGAGAGGAGCGCGGCGAAGTTCATTTGAGCGCCCATATGTGCGAAGAGTATGGGGACGAAGATTATGCTGATCGACTCTGCATACTCTTTCACCCTCTTTATGGCTCCTGACCCGGCTATCCCCATACCTGCAGCGAAGGCTCCGACTAGAGGTGAAAGCCCCAGGATCACTGAGAGAGCCGCCGCGGCGAAGCAGATCACGGTCGCTGCTAATTCTATGCTCCCCTCCTTCGCGAGTGTTCTTGCTCTCCTCTTGAGAAAACGCGGTATGAGAAAGGCGCATCCTACCACCAGCACGAACCAAAGCCCAAGCGACCGTGCGAAGATCCATGCTTCCCTCCCGAACGTGAGCGGGACATTTGACACGCCGACAGAGCCCACGATGGTGAGAAGGGAGAGGCCAATGGCGTCCGCGACCACAGCTATGCTGATGATCATCCTGGCATCCTTGAGGTTCATCATTTTCAATTCGTCAAGAATGCGAATGATGATTGCAACATCGCATTGAACCAAGGCGAGGCCAATGACAAGCCCCGCTTCCTGAGACAAACCCATGAGAGAAGATATGTACCAACCGGCAGCGAATGGCAGTGCAGCCCCTGTCGATGCCACGACGAACGAGGGAACTCCGGCTGCCTTGAACTCAGTGAAGGTTGTCTCAAGGCCAGCCGTGAACAAGACGATGATCATGCCGAAATATGCGAAGACGACGGTGAGCGGGCCGAGTTGGATCAGCGGCTTTCCCTCAAATGGTATACTCCCAAGGCCGTACGCCCCCAAGATGACTCCAGCAAAGACCTCACCAACCACTCCAGGCAGCCCAATCTTCTGAAACAGCTCCGACAAGATCTTCGCAAGCGCTAGGAGCAAGCATACTACCAGAATAGCAGAGAGCACAGGATCAAGAGCCATTGTCAATCCTCCCTCCTGAAGCTGAGGTCATACGCACATGCCAAGAGATCCGCTCCCGAAACTACACAAATTCGCCTTGCGTGTCTTAGACCTTATCTAGCTTTCTGCGCTTGGGCCCAAGACATTCGAAGTGGATCAAGTCTCGAAGTAGAATGCATCGGCTCTAGCTTTGCCGTTGTTTGCATTTTCGTTAGCCGACGGGGTGGCTCGCTTGAGAGAGGGCGGCAAGCTATTGTCGCAGGAAACCCTTGCGAGTGACATAGACTGTCCTGTCTTGCACTTTGACTCTAAGAGAATACTTGACTCTCTCAGCTTCTTCTATTCTGCGCGACCTTGATCTGAATGCACGTGCAAGGTTCTCTGCGTCCGTGGCAGATTGACAACGCCCCCTGAACCCGTCGATTATGCCTCTTGAGACGAGCAGGAGTTTTCGTTGTCTCTGCCCGTATGCGACGTACCTGTCGAAGGTTCCTCAGAGACATCTTAGATAGCACTGAAACATGCCGCTGGCTTGATCTTGTAACGTATCTTGCGATTTCACGGTCACAGCACCTCAATTTGCGTGGGCTGTAGCGTCTTTTTGCCTCAATTGGACGCGGTGAGGAGGAGAAACAAGACAAGACCTAGGTAACCTGGTCTTGCGCGGGATGTGGCATCTTCTTGACCGATGTCGCTTTGAATAGGATATTCTTCTCGCTGGGTCTAGTCGCAATAACTATTGCGTCAGGCGCATTTAGCAACTTGCACGTTATCAACTTTGTTCGAGCTAACCCTACGGATCATGTCCTCATAAACGAGTTTGAACAAGATCCCCCAGGCTCGGATGTAGGCATGGAATGGGTTGAGCTCTACAACCCGACTGATAGCCCTGTGGACATCAGTGGATGGTCTGTAGAGGCAGATTCAAACCACCCAAGTACTGCCGAGTACTGGGTGATTGCGCCAAGCAGCATACTGGAACCACGTGGATACATCACGAGTTTCGGCCTTGGCCTCGGCGGAGGTGACGGGCTCTGGCTTGACCAAACCGACGAAATACTAGTTCTGTTTGACAATCTTGGCAGTATTATTGACGTGACACCTCAAGGAGTTCGTGGCGGTCCGGGGCTCAATGGAGGAGGAAACGATGACGGCTGTTGGGCTAGATACCCAAACGGGGTTGATACCGACTCAACGTCGGATTGGAAATGGCAACTTTCAACAATGGGACAGTCCAACGGGGGAGGAGTTTCGATCACGATAACCTCTCTCCCGGAGGGTTCGGGCTTCGTGAATGTTGACGGTTCAGCTATTGTGACACCTGGGACATTCACTTGGATAGATGGTGAAACTCATAATCTTGAGGCCATATCGCCTGTAAGTGGTGGTTCCGGTGTCCGATACGTCTGGGTGAGCTGGAGCGACGGTGGAGCGCAAGCCCATACGTACACTACGCCCTCATCTGGTCAGACTGTCACAGCCAACTACAAGACCCAGTTCTACATCACAGTCACAAGCTCGTATGGTAGCCCAACTTCTAGTGAATGGGTAGATGAACGACAGGACTACGCCACAAGCGTGACCAGCCCCGATGGAGACTACAAGTGTGACGGGTTCAAGATCGATGGTGGGGAGCTTCAGCCAGGTACCCGCTACACATTCGCAAACGTGCAGGGGCCACATACGATCGGATATGTGTGGAACGCGCCTAATCCTCCTCCAGAACCAAGTCATCCTGTCGGGGGCGTACTCGCGCCTACAAACAAGCTTCTGATACTAGCACCTTATCTGGTTCTAGCTTTGCTCGTTGGAACCGCAGTCGTGGTCTTCACCATTCGGAAGAGGCACAAAGAGCAATGCACGATCTGACGTACGAGGACCGTTGTCGTCGGGTTCCTTGGTGCGCGTACACACAAGACCCCCCCCCAATTGTTCAAATTACGATGCGCGCACCACGATACCCACACACACAAGAACTGCCAGAACGACGGATCAGTTCCTGAAGTGTGAGGATTCAGGCTGCTTTCGTATTCGCCAGTGGGCTTACGTGTACTCTCTTTGAGATCGACAATCCTCTTCTTCTT
>JBEKGZ010000098.1:0-5549 GCA_050012535.1 Bathyarchaeia archaeon
TACCGCTGGAGTGGCTACTCTCTGGCCAAAGGGAAAGCTTTCATCAACATCGAGAACGTGGTCGCGTCGGCAACGCTGAAACAGAACATTGACCTGAACTCAATTGTCCGCGTCTTCCCAGGAGTCGAATACAGACCCGAGCAATTCCCCGGGCTTGTCTATCGTCTCAAGAAACCAAAGACCGCGACGCTAATCTTCAGTTCTGGGAAGATGGTGTGTACTGGCGCAAAGTCGGAGAGGCACTCAAGGAAAGCAGTCACAAAGGTTGTCGACGAACTCAAGAGGAATGGGATAGTCATCTTAGGAAAGTCGGAGATCCAAATACAGAACATCGTCGCCTCCGTCGGACTCGGCGGGAGAATTGACCTTGAGAAATCAACATACTCGCTGAAGAGAACAATGTACGAACCGGAACAGTTCCCGGGCCTGATCTACAGGATGGACGATCCAAAAGTAGTAATCCTCCTTTTCGCAAGCGGCAAACTAGTTTGTACGGGCGCGAAGAAGGAGGCCGAAGTCCACAGAGCTGTCGCAAAACTGCAGGAGACCCTGGAAGAGAAGGGACTGATAAGCTACGCCTAACGCAACGTTGTAGACCCCGTTCTAGTCTAGACTCTAGACAAGCCACCAGCTCGTGTTTCCTGCTCCGGAAGAGTGTCTTCTGAAGAAGCGCACCTTGTCCTGACGTGAGAGCCCATTCGATTCTAGGACTAACCAATCAAGACCAACAGACAGATATGGAAAAACCGAAGGTCTTTCCCTCGTCGGATCAAGACCGGTAGATGGTAATGGATCAGCAAAGCGTTGGGAAAGCAGTTCCACGCGAACTGATCGAGATGCTCGCTGCCGCGACCCTGATTTTCATCGTGGGCGTATGGGAACACCTACCTGCAGTAGTTCCAAGTCACTATACCGATGTCGTAAGCGTCTTCTGGCGCGATGGGATTGGAACGGGCCCACACCTAATACCCTATTATCAGTTCACTTTCGAGTACCCTGTGCTAGTCGGCATACTTGTGTACTTGACATCCTCGATACGACTGTATGTGCCAGATCTCTCAGTCGCGCTGAACTATTACGTCTTGGCAATGGATGCCGTACTCTACGTTTTCACAATCGGAACGGTCGTCGTCGTCTACAAGATAGCCGATTTGGTTGGACTTGAAAAGTCAAGGATCTGGAAGGCTTTCCTGATTGTTCCTTCCTTTCTCATGTTTACAGTCTACAACTGGGACATCATCGCGATTTTTTTTGCGACCGTATCGATCTACTTCTACCTAAAAGGTGACAAGACGAGGTCATGGCTCAGTCTCGGACTGGGCATCTCGGCGAAGCTCTACCCGTGCATGCTGATCCCGGTTTACATGCTTGAAGAGAGTAGCTGGAAGGGCAGATTGAAAGCCCTCTTGGCGCCGCTTTCAGTGTTCGTCGTTCTCAATCTACCCTTCATTCTTGCGAACTTCTCCGGCTGGTTCGAAACCTGGAAGTTCCACGCAGGATGGGGCATTGAAGATTCCTGGCTTGTATTCCTGTTCAACCAGATGGATCCGAACGCACACTACTTGGCTCTGACGGTACTTCTCTACTTGGTCTACAAAGGCGTCACCGGCACTTTCAGGAAACAATACAAGGATCGGCCGACGAGACTAATTGAACGCTCTTTCCTCATGAATATCGCATGGCTCGTCGGCAACTACGTCGTCACCCCACAGATGGGACTCATGCTTCTACCATTCTATGTCCTCATCCCAAGCATCTCGTTGCCGATCATATATGTCGCTGAAATCATGAACGCACTCATTATCGTGGTGTGGTTCAGTTCCCCGCTAAACCTGGGAAATCCCACCTCGCCCGCAAGCCCGGCGCAGTGGTTCGCAGCAGGACGCCAGCTAATCTGGCTGGGCCTCTTCATCAAGACGATCTATCCGACCCAAACGAGGGCTATCCTTCGAGGTTTCATGAGAAGGCTAAGCGAACCCCTTTCCCAGAGTTGAAGACTGACTTTGGCACGAGGCTGAACGCCCCATTCTCGGTATGAAGCCGGATCGTCCAATGCGGGGGCACTCTGTTCACAGACCGGCAGTTTGCTGCAATAGAATCGGTAGGTCTTAGACTCTTACGAAAGCGATAACAGAGAGGAGCTAGCCTTCGTTCATCGTACAAAGGCCTCGCTTTTCGCTACAGTTTTACTCGTAGCCACACTAATATGGATGCTGACATATCGCCGGGAGTCGTGTGCCAGACGATGGACGAATTGGAGCAGATAAGGACACGTAAGATCGCTGAGATGATGAATCGACCTGAGAAGCCTCAGGAATCATCTCGGAACGTAGGGCCCGCCGTGCTGACTGACGCGAATTTCGACTCGGCGATAAAGGCAAACCCCGTGGTTGTGGTAGACTGTTGGGCTGCCTGGTGCTACCCTTGTCGGATGATCGCGCCCATCGTCGACGAGCTGGCGACTCAATATGGCTCGAAGGCTCTATTTGCAAAATTGAACGTAGACGATAATCCGGCCGCTGCAATGAAGTACTCAATCGAGAGCATCCCCACGATTCTCATTATCAAAGACGGAGTCGAGGTAGAACGAATTATCGGGGCACTCCCAAAGCAGCAGATTGAAGCCGTGCTCAGAAAGTACGTGTCGTGACATCTACCTCGCTGTTGACTAGGTCTACACGAACACTTGTGCGCGCAGGGACAAGATTGAACGCTCCTAACAAGGCGTTTGTGAACGCGGCATACTAGATGGGGGGCAGGCTCTCGAAAAATGGCGATGTAGACCTCTCGCCATCGTAACGCTACCCTAGTTATGGCATGACACAAGAATGGCCGCAAGCGTCGATAGCGCAAGGTGGCCTGCGGAGGCTACGAGGATCAGGCTGGGTAGGGTGACGCTAGCTAGTTCTGAACCCCGGAGGAGATTAGAGTCGAGGTTCTTGTCACGCCTGGCAACTTGCGGGCCATAGTGACTGTTTCATCCATCAGCATGACATCGCCGAGTTCGATCCTTGCAACGACGTCGTATTCCCCGTAAACGACCTGTGCTTCTGTGATGCCAGGCAGTCTTCTCAGTTCCTTTGCCACACCATGTTCCTTGCCGACATCAACCAATAGCAACAGATAGGACACGAGAGGTTTCACCGGTGACATGCTCAATCGATGACATGTTCGGTGAAGAAAACGTTTGCTAAGATAGCTGATATAGTGGATTCAAACAAGACTGATAGATCACGTGAGCCAATTTCCCATCCGTTGAGCCTTCCGAAGCGCATGTCATATCTTTAGGTGATGCTGCACAATCAAGAGCATTCGGTGAAACATATGGAAAGCTTCGGGATTGCCGGCTTCGGAGGCAGGGGAAAACTCATTGGGCGGAAACTCACCGAACTCGGCTTCACGATCCAAGGGGTCTACGACTCGAACCCGGCTCAACTGAGCAACGCTCCGTTTCAAACCTTCACAGATCTCGATGCCTTGCTTAGGCTTGATTTGTCTGTGCTTGCGATCGCGACATGGCCATCAAGTCATGCCAAGATTGCAGAAAGAGCTCTTGAACGAGGCCTCGACGTCTTCGTCGAGAAGCCGATGGGCGCGACTCTCGCCCAGAGCCTCCAGATAGTTCAGGCGCAGAGGCGATCTGGAAGGCTAGTTGTCGTTGGCTATGTTGAACGCGTCAACCCGGCAATCGTGAAGTTGAGCGAAGTCGCGGAGCTATCGGAAGTTGTCAGGTCAAGAGAGATACGTATTGGCATGTCACCACTGTCGACTAGTGAAGATGGCGTGCTCTTAGACTTGGGCTCACATGGCATAGACATGGGATATCATCTCTTCCACGCAGAGCCTAAGGTCAAGAGTGCAGTTCTGACAGCTGAGCAAGAAGGAAAGCCGGATTACGAGGCGATGGTTGAGCTTGACTATGGACGTACAAGATCGAATATCGAGGTTCGCCGCGCGAACATTCGCAGGCGTCGCCTCGAACTCGACACCGACCGGGAGTACTACGAAGTCACTTACACACCAGCCGCTCTCAAGATCGGGTTCTCGCCGCCGAGGCTCGGCAAGAGGCCACAAAGCTTCGAGGACCTTGAGCAGCTCTCGAAAAATGTCGAAACAGCATTTGATGTCCCAAGGAAAGAACCTATCAGCGTGATGCTTCAGGACTTTGCGGAATCTGTCAGGAAGGGATCAGTCGTCGAACCGCTGTGCAGCGCCGAAGAAGCACTTGTCACGGCGAAAGCGATCGACGACGCCAGAAAAGTGGCGGGTCGCAGGTTCGTCAAGAAAGCCGGTAGCTGACATAAGCGACGTTGCTTTTGGCACGGGATACAGTGGAGATGGAAGGATGCTGGTCGATATGTATCGAGTTTCGTGCTTTGACGGGAATGCGACCGAGGACATTGCCGGTGCACTCAAACGTATTCAAGAGGGCTTCAAGGGCACACACGGATGCCTAGGGCAGAGGCTACTCAGAGATCTTGAGCATCAGGAGGACTTCATAGTTGTTAGCTACTGGCGTGACAAAGAAAGCTTGGCAAGGGCGAGTGCACTGCACGCTGCCATCGATGAGGCTCTCGGCCTCCTCAGGGTCAAGACAATAGCGAATGTTTACGACATCATTCAAGAGTTGTAGGCTGTCCGCGGGTCATCGATCAAGTCCTTCTGAGGCACCTCGAAGTGGAGCATGGTCTTCTTCTCGTCGCGGAAGATCGCAGTAGGTCGCACCCCGATCATGAAGGTTTCAATACATCTTCCTTGTCGGACATGTATCCAAATGCTCTCTCCCCAAGTCTGCGTGTCTGCTCTATCGAGAAGGAGACGAAAGATGCGGCGCATGACAAGCGACCCATGCGCTAGCGACTCGTTGGCCGCTGGATCATTGATGAGCAAGATCTCGGCCTTCCCACGGAACTGAATGCTCTTCGGCGGAGCGGGCACCGGTGGCCACGGTACTGGTACTGGACCGCGACGCGCGGATCACGTCGAACGTTGCGAGCTTTCGCAGTTTTAGCGCTAGTGGGAATATACGAAAGGTCTGGCGCCGGGAGAGGGATTCGAACCCCCGAGGCCCAAAGGGCCACAGGCTTTCCTGACGCGCGTTCGTGGCGGACTCAAGGCCTGCGCCTGTAGACCGCCCATCTTGGGACGCTAATCCACTCGGCCTTCGGGATGCGAGCGTTTCTCATATCCCGGCAGGTGTTCCCGGCACCACGAGAGGTCTATCGAGATTGAGTCATCTTAAAGACTTTACCGAGATCGGCCTTGAGGTTGGGAAATGGAGCTGGTGAGAATTCATTTACATGTGAACGCGAATGTGTTCCTAGAGCGTTCATGAAGAAGAATGGGCATCTTCGATACCGGCTTCTACCGCACATGAGCGACGCATACGTGGAGGCCCAGGCCCCAACTCTTGCAGGCGTCTTCGAAGAAGCGGCTTTCGCGATGTTCGATGTCATGACCGATCCGACTGCTATTGAGCGTTCTTTTGTTGATCGCTTTGAAGTCACTTCTCATGACGAAATTTCACTCTTACACGATTGGCTTGAACA
>JBEKGZ010000099.1:0-6065 GCA_050012535.1 Bathyarchaeia archaeon
GGATTCGCAAGCCCTTTTCTTGCAAGCAGCGAGGCTGTGCACTTGCGTGGGTCGTCCTGTCTCATCAAATACACGAAGACCCTTGCCCGGTCCGTATGCAGCTTGCCTCGCATCCCGCATCCGCGTCAGGATACTCAGTCAACAAGTCGACTGAAAGGTCTTCGGAAAATGAGCGATGTCTAGTCTTCAGTTGCTTTGGTTCGTTGGGCAGCCTGCAAAGTTAGCAGGCGAAGCCAACCCAAACATTAACCGAGAACTTCACAGAACTGGAATATGGAATACTTTTAAGGTGGCTCAGTTTGAACCGGAAGACGCCAACTTACCTCCATATCGGCTTTACCCGCTAACGCGGCTAGCCAATGGAGGCGAGTTGGCACTTATTGCGTTGCTTCATGACTTTGGGAATAAGGTGAATCAGATCGGTAGGTGCTAAATGGTCGCCAAGCTCCACTACCGCGAGGTCGCCGGCAGCCCCGTTGATGAATGCGCCGGCAACTGATGCATTGAATTCCGGCACACCTTGAGCCATCAAACCCGCAACCACGCCTGACAGAACATCGCCTGTACCCCCAACGGTCATCGCTGGGTTACCAGTACGGTTGAGTTTCACTCGTTCTCCATCAGAAATAACGTCCACGTGTCCTTTCAGGAGAACGGTCCCACCCAAAGCGGTCGCCAGCGAGCGAGCCTCCTCAGTTCGTGTCCTCAGATCGCTTGATGGTGCATGACCCGAAAGGACTTGGAACTCGCCTGCATGAGGAGTTACGACGACTGGGAACCTTGTCTTCTTCGTTATCTTTCCCATTGCCCTGATGGCGTCGGCATCAATCAGTGCAGGCTTTCTGTTCTCTTCATAAATGCTCAGAATTCTGGTTACGGCCTTGATTGTCTCGTCGTGTGTCCCGAGTCCAGGTCCCATTGCGGTGCAGGTTGATCTCTCTATTTGCGGCTTGAGGATCTCAATGTTGCCTTCGTTCAGATGGTCCCCTGCTAGTCTGATAGTTATCAGATTAGGTGAGAATGATGCAATGGAAAGAGCGGTCTTCTCCGGGGCAGCGACAAAGACAAGATCAACACCAGTCCGGAGGGCCGCCAGAGCTACAAGCGCGGGGGCGCCTGAATACGTCTCGCTTCCTCCGATCACGAGAAGCCGGCCGAAGTCTCCTTTGTGCGCCTCAGGAAGCCTAGGTGCTGTGGCGTCTTCTACGTCGCCTGGGCCCGCATAAATTCCTGCTTCAGGCGGAATCCCGATTCCTGCAACTTTGACCTCGCCGCAATGCTTCTCGGCAATTCGCAGGCCTGGTTTTCTCGCGTGGAACGTGATTGTTAGGTTCGCATTCAAGGCCTTTCCGAGGACTTCCCCCGTATCGGAATCTATGCCAGTTGGCACATCGACGGCGATCTTGTAACACCTCATCTCGTTCATGATCTCAACCGTTCTCATGATCGGTTGCCTCAAGGTGCCTCTAGCACCGGTTCCGAGCAGAGCGTCGATTATAACGTCGCACTTGCTTGCATTGATCTGTGAAGAGTCCCTTGCGGTCTCAATCTTCACAGTCTCCGACATCGCATTAATCGCGCGCCAGTTGACCGATGTCGCTTCATCGTGTATTTCGCTTGGCGTCCCAACAAGAATCACGTTTACTCGGTATCCGCGACTTGCGAGATGCCTCGCTGCAACCATACCGTCTCCGCCGTTTCTCCCGCTCCCGGCATACACGACGATCTCTGATTTTGTCGGGTATCTCACTGCCACCTCATCAGAGACGGCTTTTCCTGCATTCTCCATTAGCTGAAGAGTTGAAACGCCTAGATACTCGGAATTCCTATCGAGTATTCGAGACTCACGAGAGCCTATCTCTCCGCTAACTCTCTGAGAGCTCATAAGTAGCGACCCCCTGTGTTCAAACATCTTCTACAAATCAGTATATGGGGGTATGCCTGCACGCCCGGTCGCATACGGTCTAGACCATTAGCCTGCGATCTATCGTGATATCATATTGCAAACTCTTTTAGGTATGTTGTCTTGTCTCTCTCTCAAGAGGTTCCACACTTGCCGTCGGCTTTTGTCCTCATCAACGCGGAAATAGGATCGGAAGACGATGTATTGAAGCAGCTGAAATCGCTGCCAAACGTCAAAGAATCCTACGTTGTGTACGGCGTGTACGACATTGTCGCGAAAGTGTCTGCAGATACAATGGACAAGCTGAAGGAGATCGTGACCTGGAAGATACGGAGACTCGACAAAGTACGCTCCACGCTGACAATGATCGTTGTCGAGGGAACCTAGTAGATCATAACGACGTTTCGCGAATCCGTAAAATCCTGCCGGGATAGTTCCGAGTGAGAATCCACCTAGGAATTGACGACACGGACTCGTTGGCAGGCGGATGCACGACCAGAATTGCAGTGGACCTAGTTCGAACTTTGGCTTCGAAAGGAGCGACCTTTCTAGATCACCCCAATCTCATCAGACTGAACCCGAATGTTCCGTGGAAGACAAGGGGAAACGGGGCCGTCTGCCTTAGAATCGAATCGGACTTGGAGGTGGAAGATGTCCTTGAGCTTGCCGCTGAAGAGGTTGAACGGGGCTCAAGGCTCGGTGACCCAGGCACAGATCCCGGTATCGTCGTCTTGTCGGATACAGTCCCCTCCAATATTGCAGAGTTCAGTTTAGAGGCGCTCACCCGCGTCGTGAGGCCTGACGAGGCACTGTCTGTGATCTCGAATGTTGGGGCCGTGGGGCTGAGTTATGGTTCACGTCAGGGAATCATTGGTGCACTGGCAGCGATCGGAGCGCGACTAGATGATGACTACACATACGAGTTGATCGCCTACCGGTCGAAGGGCTTCATTGGAAAACCGAGGCTTGTCGACGCAGACTCAGTTCTGCGCATGAATGAGGAGATGGGTGAGGCGACGTTCAATAACGTTGATCCGGAAACCGGAAGAATCCTGATCACACCAAGAGGACCTGACCCGATTTTTTGCGGTGTGAGGGGAGAAAGTCCGGAGTCTGTGCGCAAGGCATTCAGCATGCTTCGATTCAGGGAGCCGATCGAGGGTTGGATGATCTTCAGAACCAATCAGGGAACTGACGCACACTTGGTGAGACACTACAGAATATCGGAATTACAGGATCACTCTGCGGTCGTTGTCGATGGTCTAGTACGGGAGAAGCCTCTCACAATACGTGGGGGTCACGTGATCTTTCTTCTTGAGGATGAAACAGGTTCGGTTCATTGTGCGGCCTATGAGCCCACAGGCAGATTCAGGGAGACTGTCAGGAATCTCGAGCCAGGAGACAGAGTGCGCGCATATGGCGGAATGAGAGCCGCCGGCGGGGAAGTTCCAAGTACTCTCAATCTAGAGAAACTAGAGATTCTCAAGTTGACTGCATCCATGTCGAGTCGCAATCCGATCTGCGCGGAGTGTGGCAAGAGGATGAAATCAGCAGGGAAGGGACAGGGCTATCGCTGCGAACAATGCGGAGGTCGTGCAACATCGAAGATCCAAGAAGAGGTCGCTAGGAATTTGGTGGAGCGATTGTATATGCCGCCGCCAAGAGCACATCGCCATTTGACAAAACCGGAAGTCCGCTATCTGAGACCACGCAATGGAATCAGCTCACCGCCCGTGGCCAAGTGGCACTTCCCGTGAGACTGATCGTGGAAGCATTCCCCACGGACACATCGCCCTCGCATCCATAACCCTGCTTGAACAACGAACCTGACATGTTTCGCTCAAATGCACGATGAACGTTAGACGATGAAGGGGTCTCTCAAGATTGGTTTGGTGGAGACATCGCGGACAATTGGTATTCCCCCAGGGCCGCGTTGCGCGGTCCTGTGCGGGGGGTGGATCCTCGGTCTGTTCTTGAGACTTTCGAACCACCGATCTCAGGGTTTCCCAGGAGGCCCATATGAGCCCTGCGGGTTAAACCTGGCTACCCCACCCCGCTGTTCTGAGATCTCCGCCTGTCTCCGGGCTCACACTCTCAGCTCCGAAAGTTAAAGGTTTTCAACAATCTTGAAGCGACAATTAGAACAATCAGCTTAGTTCTGCCGGATGCCGTTTCTGCGTGAATACATCGTCTCCTCTTAGGCCTAGAAACTGACCACAAAATAGGATGCTGAACATACGGAAAGGGAGACGAAATATGGGTGGTGTACACCGTAGTTTTTTTCTCACTCGGTCAAGCTGGTTGTTTGTTCGCTAGCGCTTCATGGGGCTTCCAAAACTTCGATCGGTCGCTCAGCAACAGCGATCAGGGACTGTTTGTCGAGCACTTCGGCGGTCACCGAGCCAGTTTAGCCGCCTTGGTCACGATCAAACCGATCGTTGGCTCAGCCTAGAGCGGAACTTGATTGCCATGTCGCAACTGATGCCTCAGGGGCCCCCATCCGCAAGCCGATTTTCCTAGTGGGACGCTTGTTATAAGCGATCATAGACGGGTGGAGCGCTCGGTCTTGGCAATGCTGGCCAAGCAGGTGCCCGTAAATTAGGCGTTCCCCTATCAATTCTCGCATGTATGAGCTGCGCTTTTTCATCTGCAGGTGTACTCATAACCTTCGGCCGAGCGGCTTCGCATCCTCTCCTGAATCATACTCACCGTGTCAGGGGTCGCACAATCATTATCAGATGTCGGACTACACCTGAGTTGACTGTCGATGTACTTTGGCAGCTCTCTTCGAAAGACCGGTAGTGATTAAACCGCCTGAGGTTGTTGCAGCTCACGACTTCCTCTTGATCGGATGGATACTCCTGCTGCTGATGGGTGCGCCTTGGTTGCTCGTAGCCATCGACGCGTTAGCGGTAGGCGTACTCGGGTACCTCGCATACCCGCCGGCAGTAATAATCGCAGCGCTCGCAACGCCCAGCACATTCGTCAACGACCTAACTGCCTACTTCGCGCTCGCATTCAACTCTACCATGGCGCTTTTGTTAGGCGCGATAGGCTTGGCGGTCTTTCTTATTCTGATAATCCTCATCTATGTGACTACGGTTCGAAGAACCTCCACTGGTAACTACGAGGGTGCTAGAGCTGCGTCGCTGTTCTTCGGCGCATTCCTGATCCTAGTCTCATTGATCTCTTTCGCGGCTTTCTTTGGTTTTGTCTATGCAGCAAGTGCTGCTCTTCTGATCCTACCGGCACTATTCTTTCTAATGGCCTTCGGGAAAATGGGAGAAGTCATTGCGAGATATGGCCCTATGGCGGTTCTATCAGACGCCTCTCCAATAGAGACAGCACCGCAGGTTCCAAGCGGAGCAGCAGTACCACCAATGTCCGTCCCTCCAATGCCGATGATGGCCGCACCAGCGATGGGAATGGGCACATTAGCAATCCCAGCAGGCCCCATTGAAGGAGCCGTTCCAGTAGCTAATCCAGGACCCATTCAAGGGGCTATTCAAATGCCACCGCCGCCTCCATCACAGTATCCATCACAGTATCAGCATCTCGGAGGAGCAGTTCCTCGCATCCCACTTTGCCCCACCTGCGGACGAGAACTCTTCTACGCTTCGAACTACAAACGATGGTACTGCCTAGTCTGTGAAAGTCGCAGGTAGAGCTACCCGCACCCTAGCTCTGCCTGACACCACTCCTACACACTCCTACATAGAGGATTTCTAGGATTTGATCGAGTGCAAACTCTGCACGACGGCATCGTGCATATAGACTTTCCTCTTCTATCTCTTCGAAGATCTCCCGGGTGGCGACATCTCCTTCTTTCTGTGCTATGTCCATTATCTCCTTGTACATTGTGATTGCTTCAAGCTCGGCCTTGACATCGAAGTTGAGCATCTCTACGAGCTTATCGCCCACGTTAATCATGCTCGGTTTGGTTGTTGGTTTTCCTCCGAGATACCAGAGTCGCTCGGCGATCTTCTCAGCGTGTTTCATTTCCGCGATAGCTGTCTTCTTGAGTTCCTCGGTAACCGCGAAGTGTTCGACGCCTTTCCACTGAACGTGCTGCCACATATATTGGATCGAGACCTGCAGTTCCCTAGCGATCGCTTGGTTCAACATATCTAGAAGCTTTGCACTTGCCATAACTCGCTCAGCC
>JBEKGZ010000100.1:0-5328 GCA_050012535.1 Bathyarchaeia archaeon
GAAATTCATTTGGTGAGGAATTTCCAGGACATGTAGATTCCGAGCGCGGATAGGAGAACCGCGAAAGCTCCAAGATAGAGGAAATCGAACGCTAGGCTTGCCATTCCCGGTGAACCAAGAAGAAGCTGCCGTGCGATATCGGTTGCATAGCTAATCGGATTCACGCTCACAACGGGTTTGAGCCAGTTTGGCATAAACTTCGCCGGAAATAGCGCGTTGCTTGCAAAGAGCAGCGGTAAGTTCAGCAGATTCATAATTGCCATCTGGCTCTCCCAACTAGTTGAGCGGATTGCCAACATTATGAAAAGCGACGAAAGACCCAGCATCATCAGGAATAGAGCTGAGAAGGTCCCGAGTAAGCCCAAGAAGGTTACGTGTGACAGATCGAGACCGAGCAGAACGGCTATGAGGAACACGATGGCCGACTGTACCAGACCTCGTATTATCGATGAGAGAACCTTCGCCATCGGTATCGCTCCTCGCGCCAGGGGCGTGCTCAGCAGCTTGTTTAGGAATCCCAGTCTTCTGTCCCAGACGATAGACATTCCACTGTTCATGGCGGTGAAGAGCGCGATGAAGGATAGCATGCCTACCGCGAGGAACGAGAAATAATCACGTGTCCCGAAAGTTGACTCCATTATCTGTTGGCTGATGGTGTTCAGGACTTCTTTTGGTATGTTCAGTCCAGGTATGTTGAAAGCGCTACCGTTGAAGATAGCTCCAAAGTTCATGGCCTTGCCAAATAGAGCCAGCCAGATTATGGGTTGGATCAACGACATTGCGAGAATGAATGGTGCCTTGTACCATTTTTTCAGGTCCCTGTTTGTCAATGACCATAATCCATGAGTTATGCTCGTGTTGACGCGCGAATTTCCTGTGAATGACTTGGCCATTATGCCCTCGCCCTCCTCATAGTCCGTCTCAGCGCGAACATGTGTTCCTCATCCGCTTGTTCCTCTCTCAACGAACGTCCTGTGTACTCAAGATAGACCTCGTCCATTGATGGTTTAGCTAGTGATAGGCGGGTTACGTGGTATCCTTTGGTTCTGAGCATCTCTATAATTGCTGGCGCTGCTTCTTCGCCAAATTCAGCCTTCACGCGATAGGACGAGTCAAATTTGCTGACGTTTTTCACGTGGTTGACCTGGGATATGAGCTGAGAGAGGTCATTTTCTTTCTCTTCCACTCCGATCTGTATTATATCCCCACCTAGACTTGCCTTGAGCTCTGAGGGGGAACCGACCTTCAGTATCCGTCCGTGGTCGATTATTGCTATTCTGTCGCATATCGAATCAGCCTCCTCCAGGTAGTGCGTCGTCATGAAGAGGGTCATCTGATAATCCACCTTGAGCTTCTTGATGTACTCCCAGATGGCTATCCTAGTCTGCACGTCGAGGCCAAGAGTTGGCTCGTCCAGGAAGAGCAGTCTTGGTCTGCTGACTAGGCCGCAGGCAAGTTCAAGCCTCCTCCTCATTCCGCCAGAGTAGGTTTCGACCTTTCTTCTTGCTGCGTCCTGTAGCCCTACAAGACCCAGCAGCTCTTCGGCTCGCGGCTTCGACACGTCTCTCGGAATACCGTAGAAATCCGCGCAGAGCATTATGTTCTCATAACCCGTGAGGTCCTCGTCAGCCGTGTACTCCTGAGGCACGACACCTATGACTCTTCGAACTGCACCAGCGTCCTTCGCTATATCATAACCACAGATCGTCGCGGTGCCAGACGTAGGTTTCAGCACCGTCGTAAGCATGTGTATCATGGTGCTCTTTCCCGCTCCGTTGGGTCCAAGGAAGCCGAAGACCTCGCCCTCAGGTATCTCAAAACTGACGCGGTCCACTGCTTTCACGGTCCTGTTGAAAACCTTGGACAGGTTTCTGACGCTTACTATGGTCTTCGCGCTTTTCATTCCAGGCTCAGCTGCTTCCACAGCTGAGGTCACCTGATTCTCAACGAGTTCTGTCGAGAGCCGAGTCAATCTGTGCCTTACTCCTGCAACTTCCTTGTTATGTCTTGAATCTCCTTGGTGACCCTCTCCAAGGCCTTCTTGGTTTCCTCGAGCACCTCTTTCGAATACTCTCTCCTCAATTCGTGGAACAGATCCCGTACAGCTCTGGAAAAGCCCCTTGCGACCTCCCCTAGTTCTCTCGCGTCTTCGCGGTCGAAGCCATACCACATGGGCCCGAAGTGGTTGAGACGCTTGTTGATTTCCTCGCGTGATTTCGCTTCATGCTCAAGGAATGCTTTGCCTTGTCCAGTCAACGTGTAGCGTCGCATTCCTGGCTCTTGTTGATCGGCCTCTTTGATGTGGCCCTGATCTTGCAGCCAAGCCAACAGTGGATAGATTGAGCCTGGGCTGGGTTTCCAGTATCCATTCGTCTCTTTCTCCAACTCGCTCATGATCTCTGAGCCTGACATCGACTTCTCGCCGAGCATTTTCAGCAATTGGTATCGGAGGAAGCCCTTCGGCACCATGGCTGTGTGTTTCATCCAGTGCTTCATCCAGAGCCCACGTGCATGGTCGCCCCAATCGCGTCTGCGCTCATACTTTTCACAGTAGTCTTCACGCATTTTTCATCAGCCGGGTGAACCGTGATATCGTTACCGATGTCAGCGATGATATCAATAACGATTTTTAAACATTCCTCACGCACCCTAGATTTGAGCTATAGGGTACCTTACAATGCGCTTGAACTTCCAAACGGCAAGGATCACACCACGGACAGCCGAAGTCCTGCCCGCCCATTTTCGCTGACGACTTCCAGGTTGAGCGATTCTATGTCATCTTCAAACCTAGGCGGGGCCAATTTCCCGCCCTGCTAAACGAAGCTGACCCACAGGCTCGCCCCGCTGTGTCTGCCTGAGGCAACAGTGACCTGACTTCGCTGTGGATCCTCGTCGATTCCTGTCCAAGCGCGTAGTGATCTTGGGCCTCTCCAAATGCTGTCCGGTTCACGACGGTCGATGCAAGGGGTCATAGGTCGTGTGTGCCCACCACTAGACCCACACGCAATCAGGGCGTATCCATATCAATGAGCCGAGTCCAAGTTGACGGGTAAGACGTTTGCATTCTTCACTTCGAGAACGATCATCGTTCACATCGTCACCTATTATATCGCTGGCATGTTGGCTTACTTCATTCAATGGGGCGGTGTGTACGGTGGACCTGCCATGCAAACATACATGAAGGCTCCGAGCGAGTACGCCCCATGGGTCATTCCTTCTCAGATTCTGAGAGGTCTCATTTTGGCAGTGGCGCTGTACCCATTTCTAGGCAGAATTCTTGAACTGAAACGTTGGGGTTGGCTGTCCGTCTCCTCGCTCTACCTCTTGATAGGCACAATAGCCGGAAGCGGCGGTATCATCGAACACATCGTCTTCACAACCACTCCCGTGTTCTTCACCTTGGCCACGCTTCCAGAGATAGTTGCGCAAGGATTGATGTTCGGATATCTACTAGTGCTTTGGGAGCGGCGGTCGCATCAAAGATGAATTGTCTATCTGAACCAAGTTTTCGTGTGTGTGAGTAGGCTAGGAACTCGTACACGTTTGCCCAGGCCGACTTGAGGATCGCACATTCTAGCTAGTAGCCGAGAAAGGAGAACAAGCTCACGCTCAGCATCGCAGCAGCAGCGAGGGCACTTCGAAACGGAACTCCTCCAAGAAAGTTGTCAAGGCTAAAGAGGTTGAGAAATTCATCAACGACTGTTGGGAACCGGTAATGATGGAAGAGTTTTGATCAAAGCTTATGCTTGAGTCGGCATGAAAAGTCAAGTGCGTTAGATCCCAGGATTCCTCACATGCAGAAGCTATACGTGCAGGAGCCAGTTTCTGGCGGCATAATTCTCTCCTACAAGTGTACTAGCGAATGCAAGCATTGCATGTACGCTTGTTCTCCTCGTTGGGAAGCTGACTGGATCTCAGAGAACGATTTGCAGAGAATTTTGAATCAGCTTTCTGATAGGATTCAACCTAGCCCCCTTGGGAAGAGTAGAATCGGAATAAATCATGGTCTCCATTTTACTGGTGGAGAACCGTTTCTCAATTTTGAGCTTCTCGTGAAGGCTACCGAGATAGCTAAAGAGCTAGGAATTCCGTCGACATTCGTCGAGACCAATTCTTTCTGGTGTGTCGATGACGAAGCTGCACGGGAGAAGTTTATTCGGTTAAGGGATTCAGAGTTGGATGGCGTACTGATCAGTGTAAACCCATTCGTATTAGATCAGGTGCCTTTTGAGCGAACGGAGAGAGCTATCAGGATAAGCAGAGAAGTCTTCGGCCAGAATGCCATAGTGTATCAGGAAGTTTTTCGCGATCAATTCGAAAGACTCAACATAAAGGATGCTTTGCCCTTTGAGGAGTATTTGCATATACAGCCTAATGGTTTGACTTGTGCAGAGCTACTCCCGATGGGCAGGGCTGTTTACACGCTTGGTCATCTGTATAGGAAATATCCAGCTAGGGAATTCTTCGGTGAATCATGCAGAGAAGAATTGACCAGGGGCTGGCATATCCACATTGATAACTACTCTAACTACATGACAGGATATTGCGGAGGAATCTCACTCGGAGATGGAAGGGAGATCGATTCAATATGTCAAGGAATAGATCTGAATGAGCGACCGATCCTCACCGCCCTGGTAACTGACTTGAAGAAGCTTCTTGAGTTCGGAGTTCAACAGTTTGGCTACAAGGAAGATGAAGGATACATTTCAAAATGCCATCTATGCTTGGATGTGAGGAAGCATATCGCACAGAAGACAGACGAATTCAAGGAACTTAGACCAAGAGAGTTCTACTATCGCTTCTGACCCGCCGCCTCGGTAGTGCTTTCAGTTGGCTGGCAGTTGACCGATCAGGCTAAGGGAATCCTCGATGAGAATTGAAGTAATATCTATTGGGTCGATAGATACAAACGTGCTTGAATATCTGGTACATCTTCTTTCGGAGAGATTCAACGCGGATGCCGGAGTAGGACCCAATATTCCCTTAGAACTATTTCATGCAGATGCACTGCGAAAACAGTACCTCTCGACCAACATGTTGAGTACACTATGCGATATACAGCATTTCAATGAAGTGTTGTTAGGAGTTGCAGATGTTGACCTTTACGTTCCATCACTCAACTTCGTATTCGGTGAGGCTGATCCAGCTGATAGGGTAGCGGTGATCTCCCTAGCCAGGTTGCGACCAACCTTCTATGGTTTGCAAGAGGATCATAGGCTTTTTCTCGAAAGGGTAGGGAAAGAAGCTGTTCACGAGCTTGGACACATCTTCCATTTGAAACATTGCACTCAGCGAAGATGCGTGATGTTCTTCTCCAATAGCCTCGCG
>JBEKGZ010000101.1:0-8334 GCA_050012535.1 Bathyarchaeia archaeon
TCATGTTCTCGTAGCTGTCTTCCGGATAGTCTTTGTCGTAGTTCGAATTCACGGCGACGAGGCCGACGCCTCGATCCATGTAGTCGCGTTGGATGGCGATCATGCGATCCTCGTACGCCTGCGCGTAAGGGCAATGATTGCATGACACAATTAGGACCATCGTTGAGGTGTCTGCAAAGCTGGCGAGAGAATACTTCTTCCCGTCAGTTCCGAGCAAGTTACGGAAGTTCGGTATCGTTTCTCCGACCTTCAATGCGTTCACACTAGCCAATCCGCGTAGGATGGAAATGAATCTCTTGGTGCGACCATGGTCTCTTGGTGCACACCCCCCCAGAGCATCCAAATTCGGATACCCACAATTGTGAATCGTGGCAGGAGTCAATGCGGCGTGAGTGACCCGACGGGCACTAACCTCGCCTTAGAGCCCCGCCAATCAGTCCTCCGATAAGACAGACAATCGCATTACCAAGACTCAGGAGAACTCCCGCTCCACCTACGAGTCCGCCAAGGACACCTCCAAGCCCCGCCAACCCGAATATTCCCCCGATTGTCGCTCCACCAACCGTCAGAAGCAACCAAACGATCACCGCCCCTAAGATTCCAGCAAGAAAACCCGCGACTGCGCCTCGACCAGCTCCACGCGCAATCAGTCCGGCCACGAAGCCTGCGATCAGAGCTCCCAGAATAGGTATGAAACCTAGGAAAAACAACAGCAAGAATCCTACAAAAGCACCGAGCCCCATACTCCCCTTCGGTCTAGATTGTGTCGGGCTGCTTGAGGGATAGGGTTGGCTTGGAGCCGGTGGAGGAGGTCTTAGATCTGCCCCACAATTCGGACAGTAGTTTGATTCAAAGTACTTCCCACAGCGAGGGCAGAAAGGCATCCTTCTCGCCAGTCCATGTTTTCATCCAACAAGAAATAACACTTTCGAAGGCGCAAGTATCGCTGCGGTGACTAGGGGAGAAGAGAGATCAGTCCTCGCTTCGATACTGTGCTTTTCTTCTTCGAGGCTCTCCGGTTCCTTCTCGAGAGGACGGATAGTCGAAAGGTAAGGGAGGCGGTTCTTCGCTTGACACAAACTGAAGCCACGAAGCGTGGAATTGGGAAAAGCACACTTCACTACCTAAGAAGGAACGTTCGAGGCGATCGATCATTCAAGACTTACTAGAAAGTTCTCAGCAGACTAGAGAGTAACGGAGGGTAATGCAATTGCTAGAAAGCGGTCAAGAGGAACGACATCTGGAGGAACTGAATGAGAAAGAGAGAAGCTTTCGAGAAAGAGCTTACTTTCCCGCGCAGAACCTTGGACTTGTCCTGCTGGAGATATTCCATCTGGATCAGAAGCGTGACCTAGCAAGTGGTCTAACGTCAATGTTTGAATCGGCGCAGATGTTGGAGCTGGACGACTTGCGTGACAAGGGAATCCTTGCTGCAGGGTGGAGCGAGCGCGTTGGTACGATCTATCCGGGGGACAGTCATAGGTGGCCAGCGGATAGAGGTGATGTCTACAAGGGCGACCTTCCGCAGCCATTTGCGTGGGTCGATATTCATGTCGGCCAAGTATTCGATTTCTGCTTCTACCTTGTTGCTAATTGTCTCATCAAGGCAGATCATCGAGATTCAATAAAGGACAAGTTCCTGCAAGCAGGGGTTTGGCGAACCACACGTCAACATGACGATACTACCATTGAATCCAGAGCAGGCCCTGAATTGGAACCTACTATGCGTGAATACCAGAGACAAATCGAGGAGTACTTGTCCAGATTCGTCAAGGGGATCTTTCTGTCTCGTGAAACGGCCCAGAGTGTACGTTGCCCAAGCATAAGAGTCATGGTTTCTGATTCAGTTGACTTTCAAAATTACGACTCTTGGGTAAGTGATCATGCTCTTTTCCTGCGGTTTCTACTGGGAACATATGGTTTCATTGCATCACGACTTGAATGTTGGCTGATCAGTTATCAGGAGGATCGAATGTTCAAAGAGGCTTCAGTTTCTTCAGGGGTGAATTTCGTCTGTTCAAAAGTCGGATTCCGCTCCGTATCAGATAATCCAATTGAGGAGCAGATATTCGAGAACGCTTCACACATCTTCCGAACATGGCTTCTCCTAAAGTTTGTTGCAACCTATTGGAGTCACTACCAACTCGAACTCCCCCTACCCGAGTGGCAAACGCGGTGCAAGAATCTCGAAGAAGATCTGCGGAAGGTCCTCGGCGCAAGCAAGATCACGTTGAAGTCTCTTAGAAACAATTACTCAGAAGCCTTCCGATTGTTGAATTCCTTTGAACAGTATGCACTTGAAGAAGAAAGGAATGTTCGAACAATGCTAGCGGAAAGCTCGCGTGGGATACCGACTATCGACTCTGAGCCGGCTAACCGGACAGGAATCAAGCTTGACGTACTTCGCAATTTCATTGAGGACAGAGGTTACCTTGATGAAGAAAAAGCTCATCTCAATAACGTTCGACGCATCATAAGTTCGGTCACGTACCGTTGTAGGCAATTCACAGATTTCAAAGTGGCGGAATCTAACGAACGTCTAACAGCCGGAATAAGATCGCTCACTTGGTTACTGGTTCTCTTGACCACGGTTCTGGGAGGATTTCAAATCTACGCGTACCTTGTTCCGTCCGGGAAACTCACTCCCTTTTCCACGTACGCATGGATGATTATTTCCGCTCTACTTGTTGCGTTTGCAGTAGTAATTGGAATGCGGTCGCTGATAGACGAGGAGAGGCGCACTTTGAGTAAGACGCCAAGCCTGAAGACGATTACACGCATTATACTGATAGTGACGTTAGTCCTTGGTGTATTGCTATCTGCTAACGGCGCCTACACGTGGGGCTCGAGTTTAGGCGGGTCATACAACAACCTCGCTTCAATCGGCACGAGCACGATCTTGGGATGGGACCCATCCGACTTGCGCGCCGTCCATCCAATTATCGGAATAGGTGTCGTCCCGTTTCAGAACAGCAGTTTGACTAGCGTACTTATCTTCAACATAATGGGGACGATCTACACCAACAAAACATTCACATTAGAATTCATATCGCCACTCTTGATTGGTGCTGTAGGTGAGGAACGTGGTAACTGGTCTTATCAAAACGTGGCGAACCTGGGCTCGATTGTTTACTACACCTACAAGCTGAATTCCAGTCTGGAATATGGGGACCTTGCCGGGATCTCTGTCTTCTACGTCACAAATCTGCCGGCGCGATTCGATCATGGTTCGTACCGGATCTTCATTCCTTTCGGTGGTGGGCTTACACCTCAATTCCAGTCCGCCATGAACATGACTCGGTTGACTATTTATCGAGGAAGCGCGAACTTCGAGTTCGACTTAGACATACCGTTAACTTACCGAATTACAAGCAGTTATCCGTCTTTCACTTCGACGAAGCCCGTGCTGGGCCCGGTATGCTGTGGTTCTCAAAAACCATTGCAAGCACTAGAATACGAACTCAACGGAAGTGCCGCCCTATCCGCGAGTTATGAGGATTCGGAAGCAATCAGCAACTTTGCAGCCTCTCAAAGCCTAGAGCTCTTCTGTCTCGGCCTTGGTGTGCCACTTCTTCTCTCAAGCGCATTGGAGCTGGCTAGGCTATATTCAAGTGACAAGTCATCGGCAGAGGAACTTGTTTCTGGTGCTCGTGTGCACGATGGTCGTCCGCACAACCGACCGCTAACCACTGAACAATAAACAACGAACCTCTAACAGTTTATTCCTTTTGGGGAGGTGCGCACCATGAGACCCACACACATTCGAATTGAGAAGAAACCAAAAGGACAAGATGAAGGTGAATCTTCTCGCAAAGACGGTTGCCAGCTACGACCTCTCTGATCCGAGAGGTGCTTGGAAATTTCGAGTTATCACAGCCTAACGCTCATCAAAAGACCTTGTTCTTCTTGCTGGACTCGAAAGTCTTTCTGGCAGCCGTTCAAAGAATTGAACCATAGTTTGTGCGCACCAGCCAGCACTCAACCGGCTTTCAGGATTCAGTCTCGGATGCTGACGTTGTGCCTAGGGGTCCCTCAAGGAAACGGAAGAAGTCTCATTAGGATCTGGTAACTCACATGAGTTGGACCAGGTTTGAGAGTATCGAAGACCGCGTTACTGCTTCTTTGGCTCCTACCGCTGCTCGTCTTCTCAGTACCGTCTGCTCATGCAATGGATTACTATTCTGACTTGAGAGCATCATCAATTGAGGTGATTTCTGTCGCCAAAAACTCTGTGTCGATCAACATACACTTTGTCGCCGAACTTGCGACCGGAAACCCAGACCTCCGGCCTTCCATGTTCTACTACTTTGAAGGTCAGGAGGGCGCATACGTCATTGGCAATTATGATCCCGGATGGAGATTGCTTGAGACCAATAATAAGACCATTTGGAGATGGGCTCTATCAAAGACTCACATAGTTTCGTGGACAGCGGATCAGTCATTTTCGGATCTGTCATTTCCTTTTGAGAGACCTGGGTTGGTTCTCTTTCTTGTATCGAATTCTACGCCTGTCAATTTCTCCCCGTTGTCAACGGTCGCTAATTTCGATGTGCAAGTTACAACCACGTCAATAGGGTATGATAGCCTGCCATTCAAGACTGATGCTTTCCAGTCTTTCGAACACTACTACAGAATCGAAATCACCGCTTACCACAACACCGAGTACATAGTACTTGTTCTCTTTCTTGACATTGGTCTCATATCGGTAGCCGGGGTGGCTTGCGTTCTTTGGAGACGAAGGGAAGTTACGTCCACACAGGATTCCAACCAGATTTGGTTAGGACTACTTCTGTTCTCGCCAATCTTCTTTCTCACCTTTAGGTCAAGCTTGGCTCCTCCGTGGATTACGAATCTAGATATCGCTATCACTGTCTTCATAGTCGTACTTGCGATTCTGCTCGGTCTGCAGCTGAACCGTCAGAGGGCGCAACCAGCCCCAGTCAGCAGACTCGTCGAATCGACTGACGCACTCACTGTTCTCGTGCCTTGTCTGATCACGCTGGGATTAATCGTGGGCGCCATGATCGTAGCGGCTAGAGTCGCAAAGAAGCCCAGCCACTGATGCGGCCTCTCTTCATCGATTCTGGCATCGAAGGGTTGTCAAGGATTCCCTGTGATTCATCTAGTTCGCGATACTCAGGTCCATTGAACAATGGTTACATCTCTAAGGTTGATTGCCAGACCTTTCTACTATAGTCACAAGCGTCTTCATGGATCTAACCTTCACTGATTCTCCTTTCGCGATCCGTCCTGAAATTGATTCGGCTCTCCAGATGATGCCTCCGACTCTGGTGATGGCTACGCCGGTCTGTCCGACTATTGCTTCAGGGCCAGTTAGTTTGGAACGATGTCTTATCGGGCCGATTACCCATCTGAAATAGAGCCCTGCAACTATGCCAACCGCCACAACCAAGAAAAGCTCCAGCTCCGTTGAAGCAGTCAATGGGGAGGGAGAGTAGCTCAGTCCCTGAGTCAAGAGCAAGATTCCAAATACGCCAAGCGCTACGCCTGCCATCATAGCGAAGCCATGCCCCAGCTTCAGCTCTAGGATTATTAGAAATGCAGCTACAGCAATTACCAAAAAGCCAAGCAAGGAAGCATTGACCACCTCGGCTCCCACCAGTCCAGCTACAACGGCCAAGACACCTGTGACTGAAAGGATGATTGTAGGATGGTAGATGTCCGCTACTATGGCAACTACACCTAGAAGCATGAGTATGCCATCGAGGATGGGGTTGCTCAAGGCGCTGACAAACTGTTCATAGACGTCTTCGTTCAGAATCACCTGCGGCTTGCCAGAGAGACCGAGAATGGCAATCGCCGCATCAAGTGAATCAGCAGATCCGTCCACGAGATGGTACCTGATCGCAACGTTGGCCGAGAAAGCCTGGTCTCCTTGAACCATCTCGTACGCCATTGTCTGATTTCTCCCCCATCTTTCGGCAAGACTCGTCATAAGGTTCAACATAGCGCTCTGTGTATGATTCTGCTGCAAAGTCGATCCTCCCACCACTATTGGCGTGCTCGGGCCTATCGCTGATCCAGGGCCCATGAGTATCTTGTTGCTCGCCATTGCTATGTAACTACCTGCAGATGCTGCTAGGCCGTTCGGCACGACTAATGTGTAGACCGGTATGCCGGATTGATTAGCCAAACCGATCGAGGATACAATAGAGATCATGTCGCCGAGTAGTCCACCCGGAGTGTTCATTGTGATAACTATAGCCGAAGCGTTTTGATCTATCGCGTACTGCACAACTCTTTTCACGAACTCCGATGACCCCGGATCCACGGGAACATTGAAAGTCGCTACCACAACGGAATCAGAGGACGGCTTTGCAAGCACATCCGTACTAAGCTGTCCGAGAACCAGAACGATGAGTGGAATGATCAGCCAAACACAGGACTTGCGCATATTAATTTCTTCAACTCTGTATCTTTTCTGGCGAGGGCGGACTTCGTTGCCTCGACATGTCACCCTGAAGATGCGAGTGCCATATTGTCTCGGAAGAAATGAGTTAGATGTTGAGTTATTCTAGGTTGAGAATCGATCGCTAGAGGGTCAGATGTTTCTATTCCATATCTTCACTTTTTGTCTTCCATCTGCTTTGCCATCTTGATCAGCTCTTGGATGCCGAATAGACCGTATGCTGGCAGCGCGCTTTCTGGTGGTCCAGCGGGCGGAAGATTGACTGGTATAAGCATGATCGCATTCTTTCCTTGCAGTCCCAACTCATAGACTATGTTCATCCACCTCAACTGAAATGCACGATCGTTGCCCTTGTAAAGGTCTGCTGCCTCTACCATTTTCCCGGCTGCCTCGAATTCTGCTAGTGCAAGGGTTACTCTTGCCCTTCTCTCTCTTTCAGCTTGAGCTTGTCTGGACATTGCTTCCTGCAGGGCTTGCGGAATTTGCACATCACGTATTTCGACTGAGGTAACCTTCACTCCCCATGTCTCTGTTTTCGAATCTATGATCCCTCTCGCAATGGATCCTACTTTTTCTCTTTCAGTTAGGAGTTCGTCAAACGTTGCCTGACCCACGACTTCTCTGAGCGTTGTCTGGGCGGACAATTGGGTGGCATTGAGAAAGTCTTCTGCGCCGAGTACCACTTTCTGCAAATCTACAGGCTGGTAGTACATTACTGAGTCCACAACCACTGGCACGTTGTCCCTTGTCAGAGTCTGTTCTGTCTTGAATGAGACTACCTGTAGGCGGGTCGATATTATGAACGGTATTCGGGTGATGAATGGCGGCACGTAGATTACGCCAGGGCCCCTGAGACCTCTATAGCGACCTAAGGTGAGGAGGGGAGCTCTCTCCCATTCCCTTAGGATTCGAATACCGCTGAGAAGTATGCCTAGAATAATCAAAGCTACGAAAATCTCAATTCCAAGCGTCACAACGTCTGCCAATATTTACATCAGCTGTTGCCCTTGCGAGGCAACTAGGCATTTACTAAATGTCACGATATATATGTTCGGTACGTATCGCAAGGCAAACACATGTTCAAGTTCGTTTCGCATTTTTTTCTACCGAAGGAGGACGCGTCTCCGTGCCGTTGACCCACACTACTGTAAGCATCCGAAGCTGATACCGATCTGGAAGTACAAACGATTCCCCAGCAAGGTATTCTGCAAGTGTCTGGTTTGCGGCCGCGAGATGGTGGTTCAAGCAGAGTTTGTTTCATCCGCGACTGTGACTGCTCCGCCACAAGCCACACGTCAAGAAAGTAATTTGAGGCCTGTCTGAGGTGATCGTATGAGCCCACTTCCAACACCCGTGAACTGCCCTCATCCGCGACTTGTGAGGCTCGTACAATTCAAGGGCGAGCATGTCATCTACTATCGGTGCGAACTCTGCGGCACACACCTCACAATACCGGAGCAATAACTCATGACCGAGCAAGAAGACGAACTTGCCTGGCGCGAACGGGTACTCGACGAGAAGGAACATGAGCTGAACAGGATCGAGCGGATGTCGAACAACTGATACAACTCTCTCTCGCTGCCCGATGGAACTCGAGAAGGGAGCATTGGCAGAGCTGAGAGTGTCGAATGTAAGTGAGCATATGCAGCAAGAAACAGGGAATCCCGTGGACCTCGGAGAGACATCGTGAACTTGCAACGCTTATGAGCCGCTTGGCACGCGAGTTTCCTAGCTATCAGCAGAGACTACTGGTTGAGTGTTGCTGGCGATGTCGGAGCTTCTGCTTGGAACCTGCGGTTGGAGCTACGCGGAGTGGGAGGGAATCCTCTACCCATACGCGCAGAACAAGCTCAAACAGTACAGCCAGATATTCCCAACCGCCGAGATCGACTCCACATTCTACG
>JBEKGZ010000102.1:0-6293 GCA_050012535.1 Bathyarchaeia archaeon
TACATCAATATAGAGAACGTCGTCGCATCGGCCACGCTGAAACAGAAGATAGACCTCAACTCGATCGTCCGACTCTTCCCCGGCGTCGAATATAGACCTGAACAGTTCCCCGGACTAGTATATCGGCTGAAGAAGCCGAAGACCGCCACACTGATCTTCAGCTCCGGAAAGATGGTTTGCACCGGAGCCAAATCCGAAGCGCAAGCAAAGAAGGCAGTCATCAAAGTTGTCGACGAACTCAAAAGGAACGGCATGGTCATCCTTGGAAAACCGGAAATCCAGATCCAGAACATAGTCTCCTCCGCCGGGCTCGGAGGCCGCATCGACCTAGAAAAAACAACGTACTCGCTCAAGCGTACGATGTACGAGCCAGAACAGTTCCCAGGCCTCATCTACAGAATGGACGACCCCAAAGTAGTCATACTCATCTTCGCAAGCGGAAAACTAGTCTGCACAGGCGCCAAGAAAGAAGCAGAAGTACCCAGAGCCATCGCAATACTACAGAAAACACTCGAAGAAAAAGGACTAATAACCTACTAGACATCCTCAAATGATGTTCTCGCGCTTGTGAAGAGCAGCCTAGCTCTGAATTCCCGTGATCGCTGGAGATCTGTGCGTCTTAAGCGAATCACAGTGAAAGGCTGCGCGAAGAGATTTCGAACTTTTGCGTCTGATTGCTAGACTGAGACTAGAACCTCTAGAGACACCACAGCGGGCAGATAATGCACTGACGCCTCTTCGAGACGGAACTTGCAGATGGGTTCTCGCGTAAGTAGGTAGGCCCCTCGAGAGGGTCGAAGATTCGTCGGGAACATAGGACACTTAAGTAGAGGGCAGCGCTACCCATAGACGTACGCGGCGGATTCGGACCCACCGTCCTATCCAATGTGTAACAGAAGCAGAAAGTGGTGAGCAGAACATGACAGAACAACAGAAAGTCGAGACACCCCCGGCTAAACGGCAGAGTGGAATCCCCTCCGACACCGTCTTCATTGGGCAGAAGCCTATCATGGCGTATGTTACAGCGATCGTGATGCATTTCAGCGGCAGCAACGAGGTCACAATCAAAGCGAGAGGGCGAGCCATATCAGCAGCCGTCGACGTCGTTGAAGTGTGCAGAAGACGATTCTTCGAAGGCAAACTTCAAGTGAAGAAAATCACTATCGGAACCGAGCAGCTGGGCGTTGAAATCATAGTGACAAAACCAACCTAGCGACCAAGCAGACCGCCCCGCACAACAGAGTTCCCAGTTTTTTGACGACAAGCGTGAAGCGTTGAGGTAAGTGCAATCCATTCTGCAAGAGTGGAAGGCCTCTCCTATTGGTACCTAGGATCGCATAGGCAAGATCCTTGGTTGAAGTGATGCGTTCCATTAAGGGTGCTTGGTTTATCAAGCGGGAAGCATATCCTATTGACGGTATTGATTGGATTGTCTGAAGGAACAACACCGATTTACATTCTCCGGGAAGGATCGACACGTAACAGAGGGCACGATGCCCAACGAAGCAACATTATGGCGGCAAAAACCGTTGCCGAAATTATTCGAACAACGCTTGGCCCGCTTGGAATGAGCAAGATGCTTGTGACCGGCGTGGGGGACGTCGTCATCACTAGCGACGGCGCCACAATCATGAAGGAGTTCGACGTTCAGCATCCGGCTGCAAAGATGCTCGTGGAAGTTGCAAAAAGCCAAGACAACGAGGTCGGCGATGGCACAACCACAGCGGTTGTGCTAGCCGGCGAGCTTCTCTCGAAAGCTCAAGAACTCATGGATCAAGATGTTCACCCAACGATCATCATAGACGGATACAAGAAAGCTTCAGCTGAAGCTCTCCAGATACTCGATTCCCTAGCCATCACGGTGGACCCGACCGACACCAAAACGTTGCGTCAGATAGCAAGCACGTCAATGGGAACCAAGGCAGTAGCAACCAGCAAAGACTTCCTTGCCCAAATCGCCACTTCCGCCGTAACACAGGTGATGGACAGCTCGAATGGAAAGATCAAAGCAGATATCGAGAGGATAAAGGTGCTCAAAAAGCACGGCGAAGGAATAGAGCAAACAGAGCTGGTTCAAGGGATCGTCCTCGACAAGGAGATCGCTCACTCTCAGATGCCAAAGCGAGTAGAGAAAGCCAGAATCGCCCTTCTCAACACGAAGCTTGAGATTGAAAAGACCGAGTTCGACGCAAAGATCACCATCGAAAGCCCAGACCAAATGAAAACGTTTCTGGATGAAGAGGAAACCATGATGAGACAGATGGTGGAGAAGATTGCTGAATCAAAAGCGAACGTGGTGCTGTCTGAGAAAGGCATTGACGACATGGTTCTGCATTTTCTTGCAAAACAAGGAATCCTAGCGGCGAAGAATCTCAGCAGTGGCGACATGGAAAAACTCGGAAGAGCGACCGGCGGGAAAATCGTGGCGACCCTGAAGGATCTAAGCGCTGAATCCTTAGGCGAAGCCAAACTAGTGGAGGAAGCCAAGATTGGTGATGACAAGCTTCTCTACATTAGGGAATGCAAAGACCCGAAAGCAGTAACTATCGTGATACGAGGCGGTTCCGAACACGTCATCGAGGAAGCTGAACGATCACTTCACGACGCCCTTTCTGTAGTCCGAAATGTCGTCGAGGACGGCAAGATCGTTGCAGGCGGAGGCTCTATTGAGGCAGAGCTAGCAAAGCAGCTCCGTGACTTCGCGGTCAAAGTTGGAGGAAGGGAGCAGTTGGGTGTTCAATGCTTCGCAGAAGCCGTCGAATCAATACCAGTAACACTGGCGTTGAATGCAGGCCTCGACCCTATCGATATCATGGTCGAACTTAGAATGAAGCACCAGAACAGTGCAAACAAGTGGTTCGGCGTCAGCGTGCACGACGGAAAGGTGGCTGACATGCTCAAGGAAAGAGTGATTGAACCTCTTCGCGTCAAGCAACAAGCCATCAAATCATCAACTGAAGTAGCATGTCTGATTCTCCGTATCGACGACGTGGTTTCGTCTAAAGGAGGAAGGGGACCTGCTGGGGGACCGCCGGGGGGAGGTATGCCTCCCGGAATGGGCATGATGTGATAAGAGATCGATAGGTTCGCCGCAGTCATCTTCGGTCCCCGTGGTGAACGCGACGATAGCTGAAACGCATTGCTAGGTGTGGCTTCAGCCAAAGCGCTCTAATCCTCGTTTCTTCCTCTACTCAGTTGCTTGAAGCTGGGGCCAAGATGCGAATAGTAAGCAGTGAGGATGCAGAAAGCGTCGTGAGGAAGTACTTCCTCGGCACCAAGACTTTCCACGGGAAGATTGTTTCAATATCCGCCGAGGAGAAGACTGAGGGTCCGGACGACAAAGGTATGTGGAAGGTCAAAGGAACTTACCAAACAGAAGCAGGCGTCAGAGCACGATTTGCAGCTACAGTTTCGTCACGCGGCGAGGTACTGATAACCAGTTCAAGCTCAACCAAACCAAAAACACGATCCGGCATTAGTAGCGTGGCACACACTTTGAGCAGCGCAGATTACGCTACAAGAAGGCGGCGGAGGAAGAAACAGCGCCCTGGGAAGCGCACGAAATCACGTAGAAATCCTACCTGATTCAGACGCGGCTCACGCCGGAGACATCCGCCTTGGGCTGCTATAACCTCCGCTCCTTGGACAACCTTTCAAGAAGCACTGGCAAGTCCTCATGGTTCTTCGCAGCTTGATCATCCAAGCTGATTTGTTGTTCTCGTGTAAGTAACTGCCAGCAGTGAGCGATCTCGTCACTGGTTTCGAAAGTGTGAATCCCGCCCGGTCTTCTATTATGCCGGCGAACGACCACGCTGATGCTTGCCATAAGGAAAGATAGACTCGGGACGCTCAATAAGGTCTCGGTTTAGACCGACGAGTACTACGTTCTATTCTCATCTGATCATGAAACGCATAGATTAGCCAACAGTTCTTCTGCTGGCGGAGGTTGATGGGGTTTCTGCAATCCATTGAAAATGACTCCATTTTGAGGTGATTGGTTGGCCAGAACGAGGCGTTTGGTCTCTTCCTTATAGCTAGCGACACGGCCAATGGTCATGAAGTATCTACTGATGACAGTTCCAGCAAGATGTAAGAAATGCGGCGGCCCTGTCTTCTCTATGGGATTGCTTTCTGAGAGCGGCCTTTGTATAGGCTGTGCGAGAATGGAAGCCGCCAGGAAAATGAGCCTCACGCTAGATTGAATAGTACAGGTTCTGCAACTAAAGTTCGTGCCGAATTTGAGGGCGCTTCTTGTAGAGTGTATTCTTCCCCGCAGCAAACCGCGAATAGATGAAGTGAACGACATAGCGAAAGCTGCTGGCTACGACGTGGTCGGCCAAGTCATACAGCATCGGGACTCTGTGGATTCCGCCTATTGCGTAGGCAAAGGAAAAATCGACGAGATCGCGGAGACCATCAGGGCAGACTCAATCGAAGCGATAATATTCACCCGGCAACTTTCCGCAGGCCAAGTATTCCGAATCAAGAAGAAACTCGGCGATGTCCGCGTTCTCGACAGAAATTTGCTCATTCTAGAAGTCTTCGAGAAACGTTCCGCGACAACAGAGGCTAGACTCCAGATCGCATTAGCCAGACTCCGCTACACGTTCTCTTGGGGCAGAGAATCGGTTCGAATGCATGGTATCACGAGTGAACAGATGGGAAGGGGAGGGCCAGGCCAGTATCCATACGAAGTCTATGAAGCAATGTCGCGGAAACGGATAAGTAAGATCGAAGGGGAACTCCGCGAAGTCAGACAGAAGAGCAGTCGTCTCCGCGAACATCGAGGAAAGGCTGGCTTCCGAATCGTCGCGTTGACAGGCTATACTCAAAGCGGCAAGACTACGCTGTTCAACAGGCTCGCGTCGGAATCGAAGGAAATAGGTTTAGGCCCCTTCACGACGCTCTCCACATTTGCAAGAAAGGTCTCCACACAAGCGACAGGGGATTCTTCAGATTCTTTCATCATGATTGATTCTATTGGATTCATCGAGGACCTTAGCCCTCTGCTGCTACGCGCCTTCCACACCACGTTGAACGAGCTGGCAAATTCTGACCTTGTTCTCCTCTTCGTAGATGGTAGCGATCCCCTTGAAACTGTGATTCGAAAGATCGCCGCCTCTCATGAGATCATGAATAAAGAGGTCCACGGCGTTCCTGTTCTGATTTGCATCAATAAAGTGGACCTTGCGACCCGTGAACATTTGGATAAGGTGCTCGCGGAGACTCGCAAGATTTTCGAAGAGGATGAAATACTCGAAATAAGCTCGAAGACGGGAGCTAACCTACCGACCCTGCTGCGGAAGATCTCTGAGAGGCTAATGTTGGCGGTTCCAATCACGTGATCTTCAGCCGTGGAGCTCGGCGTACTCTAGAACAAAGAGTAGTGTTACGTTTCACGCTATTGCGGTCCAGAGACGCGGTCAAGGCGCTACTTAGGACGACATCCAGAGCTCAAGCGAAAAGGGAACATAGGTCCTGAGCCAGGGATACTTGGATTTCAGAGATGAGCCGCTGTGATTCGTTTGCGGGGCCTCAATAGCCTGAGAGCCGTTGTGATCAGATATGGGGTCAAGCATACCAGTAACAAGGACACCCAACAAGGCCTCGTTTGAGCTTTCCGAACGACTAGATTTCAGCCGTTCCGTTGATCGTGGGACCCTTCATCTTCTCCTTGTCCAGCTTTCGAACAAGTCTGACAACTTTGCTTGAAATGCTAGGAGTCAACTGGAACTTGTCGTGATATGGGCAATACGAGTCCAGAACCGCCTCTCCTATGTCTTCATCGAATATAACTGGGTACAGCTGACAGCCTTCGGGTCGAAGAGTATAGATGGTGCATCGCTGACCGTTGTGAAAGACACACCTTCCTGACAGATTCTTGAGCTGCCTGTCCCCATTCCTCTTGTCTAGGAAGGAATCCTCAACGAAACCGAGACCCTTTATCCGAGCAATATCCGAAACACTCAGTGGCATCTCGGTATTCAAGCAGCATCTGATGCACCCATAGTGCAGACAGATGTCCTTCATCCTACTCATCATTGACACCTCCCACCGGACGGTAGCGCGACACAGCCGTTCACCAAGCCATGACCCATCATGTCGTTGTGATCTCCTTTGCGGGCGTAAGTGGCCCGGAACCATTGGAGAGATATATTCTCATGTATGGCGCGATGGCCGCGGAGAATCTCGCGTGGGAATTCAATCCTTGTCCAAGAGCACCTTGAGATTACGTCCCAATATGTGCGTGTCTTCAAGCAAGGAGAGCTGTACCAGTTTCCTCGCTGTTTCAT
>JBEKGZ010000103.1:0-5190 GCA_050012535.1 Bathyarchaeia archaeon
AGTGTTCGACGCCTTTCCACTGAACGTGCTGCCACATATATTGGATCGAGACCTGCAGTTCCCTAGCGATCGCTTGGTTCAACATATCTAGAAGCTTTGCACTTGCCATAACTCGCTCAGCCTAGTGCAGAGTCACGATCATTCGAGAATATAACTCCTACGCTCGACTTACCGAGGGATAGGCGAATTCTAAGAAAAATGGGGAATCGCCTCGGCAGAAAGCCGAGAATCTGGATTGTGCCATTGATTGGGGTTCTAGTAGTTCTCAACGAAGAGTTCAAAGTACGCCTTCTCATGCTGACATACTGGGCATTTCTCTGGGGCATCCTTGCCCTCATAGATGTGGCCGCAGTTGCGGCACTTCCACTTGACGACGACGGGCCGCTTGAACACTTGACCTGCTTCCAAGTTGCTGAGAAGCTTCAGGTATCTACGCTCGTGCTGTGTCTCAACAGACGCCACGCGACGGAACAGACCAGCGATATCCTTGAAGCCCTCTTTTTCGGCGACCTCACCAAAGTTCGGATATAGGGTCGTCCACTCCAGCTTTTCGCCGGCTGCAGCTGCTTTCAGGTTCTCCGCGGTGGTCCCTATGATGCCTGCCGGGTATGAGGCGGTGATCTGGGCGTCTCCGCCCTGCAGACGTTTGAAGAAGAGTTGTGCATGCTCCCTTTCGTTGTCAGCTGTCTCGGTGAAGATCGCTGAAATCTGTTCCATTCCCTCCTTCCTCGCCACGCTGGCGAAGTATGTGTAGCGGTTTCTTGCTTGCGACTCTCCTGCGAAAGCCGCGAGGAGGTTCTTCTCAGTCTGACTTCCCTTCAGCTCCATTTTGAACAGCTCTCATGTAGAACGTCTTTCTCAGGTCATTAGGCCCGTGCTTTGAGTGCGGCCTCAAGTCTCTTGTTCACAACGTTCCAGTTGACGTTCTCAAAGAAGGCGTCGATGTATGGTGGTCTTTTCGGTCCCTGATCAGCGTAATAGGCGTGTTCGTAGACATCAAGAGCCAGTAGCGGAACGGCATTGAGTAGGCCATACACGTTGTGCGCGTCAAGTCCATTGTTGATGAGTTTGCCGCTTGTTAGGTCATAGACAAGTACTGACCATCCTCGAAGCGCGATGCCGCAAGCCTTGAAGTCTTCCTTCCATTTGTCGAAGGAGCCGAAGTTCTTGTTGATGTGCTCCGTCAGCTTTGCGCTTGGGGCGCTGCCCTGTCCATCCTTGATGTTCTCGAAATAGAGCTCGTGCAGCACTACGCCCATGTAGTTAAAGCTCTCCTCAACCTTCAAAGCTCTGTAGTCGCTAAAGTTCTGATTCGCCTTAGTCCGGTCCACGGTCTGCATCTTGTCCCAGACCTCGTTTATCTTCGTCACGTATCCTTTGTAGTGGGTCTCAAAGTGGTACTCAAGTTGCTGGTCAGAGATACCCTTCAATCCTTTGGGTTTGAGTTCATTCCTAGGATTGACTTTTGCAGACAAACTATTCATCTCGATAGCTACTCGATAGTAGAGGGGTAAAAGGGTTGTTAGTCAGGGTGTTGGTTCTGGATCAGCGGAGCAGGTCTGGCAATGATGCATTGCGTGGACAGGTCATCCACCGGCCAGCCGTGTCCGCCCAATGCTAATATCCAAGTTGTAGTCTACCTGATGCAGTAGTTCTTAGGGGTCAATCATGAGTTCTGCAAAATGTGAGAAATGCGGATACTCAATCGATGACTGCCAGTGCACTTGCCCGTACTGTGGCGAGACTCATCAATGCCAATGTTGCATCGGTTTTGGGCGAGCGACGGGCGGCTAGACCTCACCGGCTGAGTCTCGTGTGAATCACTCGACGAAGGTTTCGAATTTGGTCGTGAAGAACAGTTTCGCTTGGATGGTTGGAGGACCACAGGGAAGCGGAGTAGATTCCGGAGCGAACATCTTCGCGCGGGCTTGCTGCTACGGAGGACTCTACGTCTACGGAAACAGAGAGTACCATTCTAACATCAAGGGACTCCACAGCTACTTCCAGATCCGCGTCGCAGAACACCCTCTCTACTGTCACCGAAGTTATGTTGATCTGCTGGCGACCTTCGACGCTGAGACTCTGGTAAGACATCGTCGCGAAGTGAAGGCAAACGGCGGGATAATCTACGATCCAAGCTATAGCGCCACCAGGGTAGAGGAGATACCAACTCTCCCAAGGGAGTCTGTGGACGAGTCGACAGCCTGGCTCAAAGAGAGAGGTTTCGGACCGACAATTGCAGACCTGCTGGAAGAGGCGAAGAAGGACGGGATTCAAGTCTACCCCATACCGTACATTGAGCTCGTAAAGCAGGTTGCCGCTAAGATCGGTGAGTCAAAGATCAGCAAAGTCGCCAGAGTAACGAACGTACTAGTACTAGGCGTATCGCTCGCCATACTTGACGCTGACATCGGACTACTAACGAAGGCGATCGGATCGATCTTCGGCCAAAGACGCCGCATTGTCGACATGAATGTAATAGCTGCCCAGATCTCCTACGACTACGCCAAGACGAATCTCGCAAAAGGTTTCGGCGTGGAACTGGAAAGTGTTGAGGCCAAAGAGCACAGGATCTTCTTGATGGGGAATCAGGCAGTTGCACTCGGAAAACTAGCCGGAGGCTGCAGACTCCAGACGTACTACCCGATTACCCCCGCCGCAGACGAAAGCGAGTATCTTGAGGCCAACGAGAGGCTAGACTTGAACACGTCAAGCAGGCCGCGGAGTTCTGAGGCCGGCGAGCAATCGTATGTGAAGGGGGGCGGCTCAATACTCGTGGTGCAGACGGAGGATGAGATTTCTGCGATCAACATGGCCTCAGGCGCTGTGCTCACAGGAGTCAGGGCTTCAACCTCGACCTCTGGACCAGGCTTCTCGCTCATGGCTGAGGGTCTGGGATGGGCAGGGATGAACGAAGTCCCAGTGGTCATAACATACTATCAGAGAGGCGCGCCTGCAACCGGACTTCCCACGAGACACGGACAAGACGATTTGAGATTCGCAATTCATGCCGCCCACGGAGAGTTCCCGAGAATCGTCTTGACCTCCGGCGATATTCAGGAGGCCTTCTACGATGCGGCACTGGCGTTCAACTACGCCGAGCGCTTCCAGATGCCGGTCATCCATCTCCTTGACAAAGCCCTCGCGAACAGCAGCAATACCTACACTTCATTCAACACTTCGGGCATCATGATTCAGAGAGGCCAGCTTCTTGCCCCTGATGATCTGCAGAAACTTGTACGTGACCAAGGTCATTACAAGCGCTTCGAGCTGACGGAGTCAGGGATCTCGCCAAGGATCCCGCTCGGAACTGCAGGAACGGTGTTCTGGAACACCGGTGACGAACGCGACGAAATGGGGCACATCACCGAGCACCCAACAACCAGAACGAAGATGATGGAAAAACGCATGAAAAAGCTCGAGCTCGTGGAGAAAGAGGTCCCCGCCTCGGAGAAATACAACCTATTTGGCAGAACCGACGATGCTCCATTAGTAATAAGCTGGGGTTCATCGAAAGGTGCGATTCTGGAGTCAAAGGAGACCCTTGAAGCCGAGGGAATAAAGATCAACTTCCTACAGGCACGCATGATTCACCCATTCCCCACATCAGATTTCTCAGAGTTGCTCCAGAGAGCGAAGAGAATCATTGATGTTGAAATGAACTACTCCGGTCAGCTGGCCGGAATAATTCGCGAGAAGACAGGGATAAAGATCGAGGATCTAATCCTGAAGTATAACGGTCGACCGATGACCTCCGACGAAGTTTACCTAGGTATCAAGAATGTTCTTGCGGGCAAAGCCCCGAAGAGGCAGGTGTTGACTCATGGCGATTAAGCCATCTGACTACAGATCGAACGTGCACAACGACTGGTGCCCCGGCTGCGGCAACTTCGGAATACTGTCAGCGCTCCAGATGGCGCTTGCAGACCTACAACTGCAACCACATCAAGTGGCGATCTTCTCAGGGATAGGATGTTCCGGCAAGACTCCCCATTTCGTGAGCGCGTATGGTATTCACACTCTGCACGGCAGAGCGGTACCTTTCGCCACGGGAGCCAAGCTTGCGAATCCTCAACTTGAGGTCATAATCATGGGAGGAGACGGCGACGGACTAGGCATAGGAATGGGGCACTTCATCAGTGCAGGTAGACGGAACATCGACATGACCTACATGATCCACGATAACGGCGTCTACGGACTAACGAAAGGACAGGCGTCGCCGACTCTTCAGTTAGGCTTGCAGACGAAGTCGCTGCCTGCTCCGAACATGACGGCAGCGGTCAACCCCATCGCGCTTGCTTTGACTGCGGGATACACGTTCGTCTCAAGAGGATACTCGTATGATGTGCGGCTCCTGAAGGAGTTGATGAAGAAAGCCATCACGCACAGAGGCTTGGCACTCCTAGACATACTTCAGCCTTGCCCGACATACAATGACATCAACACGAAAGAATGGTACTCGGGCGAAGACCGACCGGATCCAAAGACGGGGAAACCCGTGCCACGGTACTATCTGCTGGAGGAGACGGGCTACGACCCAGTCGTCCACACCCCAGACGAGGAAATGAAGAAGATCGACCAAGCGATAGCAAAATCGAGAGAATGGGGTGACAGAATTCCTGTAGGCGTCTTCTACCAGAACGAACTGCCGCCAACCTATGAAGATCGGATCGGCCAAAGACTGACCGACTACAGGACAAAACCACCCGCAAAGCAGACGATCAGCACGGACACCGGACAGTCGATAGTAGATCTGTCGAAGATGTTCGAAGACTTGCGAGTCACCTAGCCTCCTTGGCTAACGCATGGATTGCGCATCACGGGGCGATGCGTCACGACCGCAGAGGATGAATACGTGGTAGACGGCAGCGCCCTCAACAGACTACTCGACACCTATCCGCTCGATATCCGAATGCTTCCCGGACAGGTCTTCGACATCGTCGAAAAGAAGTTGGTCAAGGTCTTGCGTGATGAAATAGAGAGCGCCAAGGCTCACACCGTCCGGTTTGTGAACCTTGAGGCAATTCCATCTGGACCCCACAGGGATTTCTCATATGCGATCTGTGGAGGGCTAAGCGAACTCATAGACTCGCTAGTCGAGGAGAAGATCGCGGTGACAGGAATAATTAGTGATCCGAATGGTCTTCCTTGGAACTTGATATCTAGGATTGACAAGAGCTTCAAAGGCGA
>JBEKGZ010000104.1:0-7077 GCA_050012535.1 Bathyarchaeia archaeon
GAAGATGAGCGGAGAGGGGGCCACGTCGCGATTGAACATGACGAGGGACTGCGCATAGGCGAAGCTCTACGTTCTCGAGGCGTCACTCCAGATTTTCGGCCACCGAATATTCTGCGGATTGCCCCTATACCCCTCTACAACACTTACCATGAGGTATGGCAGGTGACACAACACCTCAAGGATATCATTGACAAGAGAGAATACCAGAGATTTTCGAAGGAAAGAAAGGCGATATCATAGAGTCAGCGCATAACCTGCCATCAATGAGAATGGAGTCAAGAGGCAGAGATTACGGCACATGTCGCAGATGTCTTCCAACGAACCATGGGACTAGCATGAACATTGCGAGGACCAGCACGAAGCTGAACTTGAGCCCCTCAACTGTCTTTGCAATAGTCAAGACTTGGCCCTTGCGCCGTATCATCTCTTGGCGCGACGTGGACTCACGACGATGCGATGCAGTTCTTCCCAAGTCTTCTGTTCTCGGTCGGCGATATCGAGAATCAACCGACTGGCCTCAGAAATCAGTGTTGAACTTGACGGCGCAGGCTGCAGCTATCTCCTTCTCGCTGACCATTAGATCGGACTCTCCACACCGAGGTTTCGAGCCGAGAGCTGTATCTCTTTCCAGTCGTGCACATCGACGGTTGAGACTGCGTGGGCTATCGCGTCGTGCATGGCTGTCTTTTGGATGAACCGGATCGCGTTCTTCTGGCGTTCACGGCTGAACTCCAAGGTCTTCCATAGGAGTCCGAATTCTTCCTCGGACACTTTGATTGTCACGGGAATCAAGATTTGCTTGCTCATGTCTTTCTCCTCCTAGCAGATCTCCAACCAACGAATCATCTGGGGCGGTTCGAGTCTCCTGTCGGGTGTCGGTTGGTCTACTGCGTGGATGAAGTGGCACCATCCCTGAACGCCCTGGAACAGAGTTATCTCCTGTCCGGGCATGATTTTTCCGCTACAGGATGCGCAGCGGCCTACCTTGTTCGCCTCTATGCTCCACAAGTCACCGGCGTATTTGTGGAATGTGCGGTTTCCGCCTCGACGTTGAAGTTTCGCCTTTATCGAATGTAGGCTGCTATTGGTTGAGACTCGCGGTGCGTTCACAACTATTTCCTTTAGCTCCTCGGGTTCGGGGGCATTGGTGTTTCCGCTACCCCATCTTACTTCATATCCTACTTTTGTTAGGATTTGATTTAGGCTCATGGCTCATTACACCATCCGTAGAGTACATTAACAGTACAGTTATATGCCAGTGTCACCTCACTAGGGCACATGCCAGTCATGTTTGAGCGGAAGGTCTTTGCGACAAGCGGAAGCCTGCGCGTGAACATACCTCTCGAGATCGTCAAAGCCCTAGACTTGAAAGCCAGAGACACGGTGAAAATATCCCTTAACGATAGTCAGATGATTCTCGAGAAGGCCAAGAAAGGCAAATGAAATCTCGAGATAAGCGCCGGCGGGCAAAGGACAAGAAGAGGACTCAAGCATGAGCTGTCCCGGATGCCCGTCATGCGGTAGAGCGCTCGTAGCAGTCGGCCTCTTAGCAGGCAGAGAGATCGGGTACACCTGCTCGGTCTGCCGCGTCTGGTATGATAGTTCATTACGACCGATAGCAGCACCGCTCTAGGCGGCCACTACATTGCTCGTCTCGAGATGAGCGCATGGTATGTTGGCCTGGACTCTGCCGGCTCAACGGATGATGATTGAACCATTTTGCCACGGCGTGGCAAATTTCTGATGTGCCAGAAATATCGGGAATGGGGTAATTGGTGGACTATCCAACTTGAAAACGCGGTAGTAAATAGTTGTTGAACTGGTAGATGTGTTGCATCGAACCGGTGACGCAATGGTGGGTCCTCAGAGGCACAAACCCTTTCAGTGGTTGGAGATCCAAGTGCAGGCGAACCCTCGCACGACATTCTGCGGTGTCTACTTAAGACCCAACTCGACCCAAGTCGTGCCGTCGGAAAGGTCTCTTCGGTGGAACCCGAGTTCATCACATATTCTGAGCATAGCCTTGTTGTCGGTTAGCACTAGCCCGTAGATCTTCTCAAGCCCCTTCTCCTGACCGATCCCGATGACCATGTCCACAAGCTTGTATCCCAATCCCTTGCGCTGATATTCATCGTGTACGACGACTGCAATCTGATTCAATCACAAGTCTCCCGATACCGATTATTCTTCTCCTCTCGCCCTGCCTCACTTCTGCTACAATGGCCATCTCGCGATCATAGTCAATATTGCAGTATCTGATCAGCATTTCATGGCCTATGTTCTTTATGACTTGGAAGAATCTCCCTCTCAGCGTTTCTTCAGTGAGTGTTGAGAGCATCTCATACTCCAGAGGCTCGTCTTCAGGTCTTATCGGCCTGAGGAGAACTTCCGCACCATCCGACATCTTCCAAGGGGTCACATACCTTGTCGGGTATGGCGTAATCACCAAGTGCGAATAGGGCGACATACGTGCAAGTGCGGTCTTATCGATCGCTAATCTAGCGTCAAGAGCGTATGCTTTTCCTTCAGATATTGCGAGAGGGTTCACGTCAATTTCAGCAATCTCAGGAAAATCCACAATCAGGTTTGAGAACCTGACAATGATCTCTTCCAGTTGTCTCATGTCAGCCGGAGTTTTTCCTCTGAAGCCCTGGAGCATCGTGTATACTTTCGTATCTTCTATCAGTCTTCTTGCCAACGTTTGATTGAGAGGCGGCAAGCCGATTGAGAAATCCCTGAACACTTCGGCGCCTGTGCCTCCCATGCCAAAGAGTATCACTGCGCCAAAGTCGCGGTCTTTTCTTGCACCGAGAATGATCTCGTAGTCGATCTTCTCGATCATCTTCTGGACGGTTACGCCGGATATCTTCGCGTGTGGGTGGCTGGCCTTGACGCGTTTCATCATGGCTTCGTATTCTGACCTTAGTTTCTCATCAGAATCTATCCCCGTTGCGACCCCGCCTACATCGGTCTTGTGCGTGATCTCGGGGGATGCAATCTTGAGGACGACGGGATATCCGATTTCGCTTGCCATCCGTGACGCAGCCTCTACACTATGAGCCGCGTATGGCTTCGTTACCGGAATTCCATAGTTGCTCAGGAATCGCTTGGAATCTTTCTCGCTGACTGTGGTTGTTCCTTCCTTCGCGAGCCTTGCGATGAGCGCTTTGAGATTGCTCTTCGGTGGTGCCTGATCTACGGATAGTTCAGCGGGGGTCTCGTAGAGAAGTTCAAGGTTCCTTGCGTATTTGTACATGTAGAGGTAGGTCTTGACGGCATCTTCAGGCGTCTCGTATGTCGGTATTCTGTTCTCAGCGAAGATTTGCCTTGCCTCATGGACAGCTTCTCCGCCCATCCAAGTCGTGATTATTGGTTTCCACGTATTCTTTGCGAGTTCGACAATGCTTCTTGCTAGGTCCTCGGGTTTCGCTTCGCCTTGGGGAGTGTATGCGACGAGGATTCCATCTACTTCTGGGTCTTTGAGGCACACGTTGAGCGCGTTGACGTATCTAGCAACATCGGCATCTCCGAGTACATCAATTGGATTCCCCCTGCTCCAGTAGGGTGGCAGAACCTGATTGAGTTGCTTGATGCTATCATCGGAGAGTTTCGCTAGTTGACCCCCTAGTTCTATCAACTCATCGGTTGCCATGACCCCTGGGCCACCTGCATTTGTGACGATTCCAAGTCTGCGTCCACGCGGCAGATGCTTAGAGTCGAGCACTGTTGCCGAGTTGAACAAGTCTCCAACTTCTTTGACTCTGACGACCCCAGCCCTCTTGAACGCGGCGTCATAGACTTCATCGTCGCTAGCCATGGCGCCGGTGTGAGATAGAGCGGCCTTCGCACTTTCTGCGAACCTACCTGGTTTCACGACGATTATCGGTTTTGTACGCGCAAAACCCCTTGCTGCGCTCATGAATTTCTTCGAGTTCCCGACCCCCTCCATGTAGATCATAATGCTCCGGGTATCGGGATCGTCGCCGAGGAAATCTATCAGATCACCAAAATCCACGTCAATCATTGAGCCAAGTGACGCAAACATGCTAAAGCCTATGCGAGCGTTGACAGCCCAATCTAGGATGGCACTTCCCAGTGCGCCACTTTGTGATATGAAGGCAATATTGCCTTTTTCGGGCCTCGCCTTGAGGAACGATGCGTTCAGATCGATGTTAGGCCTGATTATGCCTACGCAGTTTGGTCCGATGATTCTGAGTCCATGCTTTTTTCGGATCTCCCTTATCTGATCCTCAAGTCGCTTCCCTTCTTCCCCGATCTCTCTGAAGCCGGCTGAGATGATGACTATCCCAGGCACGCCGGCTTTTCCACACTGTTCAACCATTTCCGGAACAGTGCGAGCAGGGGTCGCTATTACTGCAAGATCGACCTGCTCAGGGACTCTGGAAAGGTCGGGGTAGCATTGGATGCCCAAGACCGAAGTCCTGTTCGGGTTGACCGGGAAGATCTTCCTACTCTTTGACAGCAGGAGGTTTTCGAGAATCGATCTTCCGACGCTGCCCTCCTTTTCGCTTGCCCCGATAAGCGCGACCGTTTTCGGATTGAACATTCTTCTCTGCCCATCCGCCTTTTCAGCTACGACGATGCTCAACCTGTTGACCCCATTCGAGCAGTCTCGCGATTGCTACTGAACAGAGAGTCTCTTATAGGGGAAGCTCACACGTAGCGGAAATTCTCACCCGCGTTCTCGGAACTTCAATTCTTAATACCGAGTTCACATACCCATCCGATCGATCTGAAAGATGACAAAGTCGAGAGTATTCTTCACTGACAGAAAAGCCGAGCCGTACTACAACATGCTCGACAAGCTGGAACATGTGCTCAAGGAGCTTGCCATTCCCGGAGCAATACAACAGGGTGACAAGATCATGATCAAGACCCACTTCGGCCAATGGGGCAATACGAACTATATCCGCCCAGCATACGTGCGCAAGGTTGTCGAACTTGTTCGGTCAAAGGGCGGAGAGCCCTTTGTAGCCGAATCCTGCGGCTTAGGATACGGCGGTGAAGGCTCGTACGGAGGAAGAACGACCGCACCGGAATACGTTACCATGGCCGCGTTGAATGGGTTCAGCGAAGGAACCGTAGGCGCACCAATCATCATGGCAGATGGTTACTGGGGAACAGACACCTTCGACATCGAAATAGATGGAAAGTTCGTCAAAAAAGTCGACGTCGCATCCGCCGTTCTAGATTGTGACCGGGTGATAGTTCTCAGCCATGTCAAGGGCCATCTCCATGGCGGCATTGCAGGCAGCCTCAAGAATCTTGGCATCGGCCTCGTCGGCAAACGCGGCAAGGCAACAATGCACAGTTTCCGCGATGTGAAGATCGATCCGCAAAAATGTAGAGGCCCCGAGTGCTCGAAGTGCCTTCATGTGTGCCCCGTGAGATGTATCACGATGAAACAGAAGGCAGAAATAGATTCGGCGAAGTGCATTTCCTGCATTCACTGTCGAAGCATCTGCAGTAAGATTGGTGCCAAGGCCATCTCGATCACCTGGAGGCCTGACCACGAACAAGCGCCGTGGTTCGTCGAGAATGCTCTTGGCGTCGTCCAGTCCATCGGCGCTGAGAAGTTCTACTACATCAACTTGGCAATTGACATCTCCGACAAGTGTGACTGCTGGAATGTCGGACCCACACTGCTAGTTCACGATATTGGCATCTTCGGATCACGTGACCCAGTCGCCGTGGACCAAGCGTGTTTTGACGCAGTCAACAAAGCAGAGCCCAATCCTGACTCCATCGTGAGCAGAATAGAACGCGGAAGAGACAAGTTTGCAGTAGCGCATGACTCCAAAGACCCGAAGACAGGAAAACCCCTCCATCTCGCAGAAATCCAACTTGATCATGCTGAGAAGATGGGACTGGGAAAGAGAGACTATGAGTTGATCACTCTGACGAAGGCGCAACCGAAAGGATACTCACCGTCTTAGATTCCTGCTTCGGAACCCGCTCATTCCTACGTCTCCGTAACGTTGCGAAGATACTCCCAGCAATGCGCACTCCCTCAGCCGACCAGAAGGAAGTCAGATATCCCTAGTTCGACTCGATCTGCTGCCCTCGCATTACCGACGATCCCTATCCTGTGAGCTGTGGCTAGGAAACAGAGAAGTACTGCCGCCTCTACCACCAGGCTTGGGAAGAAACTCGATGTCACAGCTGACCAACAAGATCGCACTTGTCACGGGGGGCGGACGCGGTTTGGGTCGGGCGATTGCCCTTGCATTTGCCGAAGCGGGTGCGGAAGTAGCCGTTGCCAGCCGTACTCGAGCCCAACTCGAGGAAGTTGTGAGTGAGATTCGTGCCAGAAATAGTCGAGGGATCGCGGTCGAGGTCGATGTGACCGATAGTGCATCCGTTGCACAAATGGTCGGGGCAGTACAGAAAGAGTTCGGACGCATTGACATCTTGGTGAACAGTGCAGGAGTAGGATGGGTGTCGCGCGTCGCAGATACAGATGACGACGTATGGAAGCTCATCATCGACACGAATCTCACTGGAACATTCTACAGCTGTCGTGATGTCTCGCGGTTGATGATCGAGCGGAAAAGCGGCAGCATAATCAACATAGCCTCGGTCGCAGGGGTCAAGGGTCCGCCGGGGTTTGGCGCGTACGCTGCGAGCAAGGGAGGCGTCATTTCATTGACCCGCGTGCTTGCTATGGAGAACGCACGCTACAACGTGCGCGCGAATGCGATTGCGCCAGGCTATTTTCGGACTGATATGAACGCTGCGGCATTGGACGATCCCGAGATGGGGCCTAAGATCCTTCGCCGAATTCCCATGCGTCGAGTGGGGCGGCCGGAGGAAATCGGACCGCTGGCAGTATATCTTGCCAGCGACCAAGCCTCGTTTGTCACTGGTGAGATCTATTTCATCAGCGGCGGCGAGATGGCACAGTAGAAGATCCCAAGAATGGACACGCGGAGGCCTGCGGTGACTCACACGGCTGTTGCACCTTGAGCCAATCACATCAGCGTCAATTGACTCGAGCGGATCTTTCTCTGACACTAGATGCGGAGCCCCAGTAATATCGCGACTCCTAATGCCATT
>JBEKGZ010000105.1:0-6685 GCA_050012535.1 Bathyarchaeia archaeon
ACGTTCTTCCCGTCATCCGTGAACGGGGTGACGAGAGCAGGAATCACACCGCCGAGTTTGAACAAGGTCTCAAACCCGAATCCGCTACTATTGAATGGGAACGCTTTAAGTGCATACCCTAACGATCGAGTCGCACGACTGCAACGAAGTATTATATGACAACGTAAAGGAGTTTCTTCGGGGTTCTTCGAATGAAAGAGATCGAGAAGGCGCTAGAAAAGATCGGCTTACCGGGAAGAGACCTCTACTCGCTCCCCACATCAGCTAAACGGTTCCCGGACGGCTGCCACTGGCGTGTCGAGATCTCCGGCGTCGAGAGACCCGACACACTTGAAGCCTTGATTGACGAGTCAAAGAAAAGGGACGTGCCCGTTCACAGACTCATAAGCGTCGTTATGGGATCCACACTCTTGACGCGAGCGGAACTGAAGAAGTTCGCTGAGCTTGCAGCGGACGCCGAAATGGAAGTCATACTTACCCCTGGCCCAAGAGCAGGCTGGGATGTTGGGAGACAGATCGCTACCCCTGAAGGCGCGTTGTCTGGGATGCGTTTCAGAGGAGCAGACCAGCTGGGCTATGTGATCGCGGACATTAAGCGCTCAATCGAACTTGGTTTCAGAGGATTCCTAGTTATCGACGAAGGTTTGCTTTGGGCGCTTAACGAGCTACGCAAGGCTGGCGAGATCCCGAAAGATATCAAGTTCAAGGTCTCCATCTTCGCAGGGCACGCGAACCCGGCCGGAGCGAAGGTCCTCGAAAGCCTCGGAGCGGACACGTTCAACCCAGTTGCGGACCTCAGCCTCCCACAACTTGCAGCCATTCGAGCCGCAGTCAATATACCGGTCGACATTCACGTGTACCTGTTCGACTCGTTTGGCGGGTTCAACCGATTCTACGAATGTCCTGAGCTAAGCAGGATAACGGCACCATGTTACTTCAAGATCGAGCCGGGGGCGGGCGTAGGAGCGATGTACAAGCCTTGGGTCTCACCTGAAAGCCTCGCATTCGCCGCTAGAGAGAAAGTCAAGTACGCAGAGATAATCAGAGAACTAGTTCAGAAACATTACCCTGAAGCCAAACTATCAGAGAAAGGAACGAAAGACCTCGCAATCCCGCAGCCGTAGGACTTCATGCTCGGACCTTGACCCGTATCTCTCAGTCCCGAAGTTCATGAAGGCTCTAGAGACCGATCTCTCTGTTCTCAGCACAACTAGCGGGAAGACACACGGATCTCCTGAAAGGCTTGCAAAGAGACATGCTGATGAGGTTCAGTCTGTCCAAACTAAACCATAATTACCCGCGTATTAGGTGTCATTCACTGAACAGAGAAGATGACAAATACTTTGAAGACCGCTGAACAGTACCTCGAAAGTCTCAGACAGCTGAAACTTCGAGTGTACTTTCTAGGTAAGCGGATCGAGAATCCAGCTGACTTCCAGCTTACAAAACCGTCGCAGAATGCCGTCGCGATGACATACAAGCTTGCTAAGGATCCGGAGTACTCGGATTTGATGACTGCAACATCTCACCTCACAGGTGAGAAGGTCAATAGGTTCACACACATTCCGCAAAACAATGACGACCTTGTCAAGAAGGTGAAGATGCTCAGGTTACTTGGGCAGAAGACAGGTGTATGCTTCCAAAGATGTGTCGGAATGGATGCCCTGATCGCGCTGTCGAGCGTCACGTACGAGTTGGATCAGAAACTCGGTTCGCAATACTATGCAAGGTTCAACGAGTTTCTGAAGCATGTTCAACGTAACGACTTGGTATGTAACGGAGCCATGACTGATGTCAAGGGAGACAGAAGTCTGAGGCCTAGCCAGCAAAAAGACCCTGATCTGTACGTGAGGGTCGTCGAGAAGCGGAAAGACGGAATCATTGTTAGGGGAGCAAAGGCCCACCAGACTGGCGCGATCAATTCACACGAGATAATCGTCATGCCCACGCTCGCGATGAGTGAGGACGACAGAGATTACGCTGTCTCGTTCTCAACACCTACCGATGCCAAAGGGATTCTCCACATAATCGGAAGACAGGCAAGCGACACAAGAAGACTCGAAGGCAACGAGATAGATGTCGGAAATGCAATGTACGGTGGACACGAGGCGTTAGTGGTCTTCGACGACGTGTTCGTTCCTTGGGACCGAGTCTTCATGTGCGGAGAGCATGAGTTCTCGGGCGCGCTCGTCGACAGATTCGCATCATACCACAGGCAGAACTATGGAGGCTGCAAAACCGGCCTAGGTGATGTCTTGATTGGTGCCGCCGCAACAATCGCCGAATACAACGGCGTACAAGGAGCTTCTCACGTAAGAGAGAAAATCACGGAGATGATCCACCTTAACGAGACAATGTACGCCTGTGGCTTAGCCTGCTCCTACGAAGGCTACAAGCTACCATCAGGAACATACGTTGTCAATCCTCTGCTCGCGAACGCCACCAAACAGAACGTTACAAGGTTCCCGTTTGAGATGGCAAGGTTGGCGATGGATATCACGGGAGGATTAGTGGGCACTCTGCCATCAGAGAAAGATCTCAAGCACTCTGAGGTTGGCAAGTACGTTGAGAAGTACATGAAAGGAGTAGCGAGCATCCCGGCAGAGAATAGAATGCGCATGATTAGACTGGTCGAGAACATGGTACTGGGCGTAGGTTACCTAGTCGAGTCAATGCATGGTGCAGGCTCTCCTCAAGCACAAAGAATTGTAATTCTCAAACAGGCCAATTTGGAAGCGAAGAAGGAGCTTTCCAAAATCCTTGCAGGAATTAACAAACCACCCTGATATCCAAGAGATCGTACTACGATAGCATCAATCACAGTCGATAGGCTCTCGGAGTAGACCAACATGGGGTTACCAGAGAAAATTCAAGCAATAGAGGAGGAGATGAAAAGAACTCAGATCAACAAGCACACTGAACACCATGTCGGTTTGCTGAAAGCAAAGCTCGCAAAGCTTAGGGCGGAACAAGAACGCTCCCAAGGATCCAAGCAAGGCGGAGCGGGCTTCGAGCTGAAGAAAGGCGGCGACTGCACCGCGGTACTGATCGGTCTGCCAAGCGTCGGAAAATCAACCATCCTGAACAGGCTCACGAACGCCAAATCAAAGGTGGCCCCATACGCCTTCACGACTCTGACGGTTGTCCCTGGCTTGCTCGAGTACCAAGGGGCGAGGATACAGATTCTCGACCTACCCGGAATCATCTCGGGCGCGGCAACCGGCACCGGGAGAGGCAAGAGAGTGCTATCCGTTGCTAAGAACGCCGACCTAATACTCCTAGTATTGGATGTATTTCAGCCCGATCAGATCAGCGTTCTGAGGAAGGAACTGTATGAGATTGGCGTCCGGCTCAACACTCAGCCTCCGAATGTGACGATCAACCGATCCTCTCATGGCGGACTCGGCATAACGACGACCTGCAAGCTGACTCATCTAGCCGAGTCAACTGTCCGAGGAATACTGAATACGTACAAGATCAATCACGGGAATGTTATCATCAGAGAGGACATTACAGACGACCAACTCATCGACGTAGTGGCCGGAAATCGCCGATATATTCCATCAATAAGTATCTTGAACAAAATCGACTTGGTCAGCCCCAAGTACGTGGCTGAGGCAAAAAAGCGAATGGGAGAGGATCTGATCCCAATCTCCGCAGATCAAAACCTCAACCTCGACGAACTGGAAGAGGTCATCTATGATCGACTGAGGGTAATCAAGGTCTACCTCAAGCCCCGGAACGGCTCGCCCGATTTCAAAGACCCCCTGATAGTAACCGCTGGCTCAACAATCTCTGATGTCTGCAAGAAGATCCACAGGAAATTCGAGGGCGAGGCAAAGTACGCGCTGGTGTCAGGAACAAGTGTGAGGTTCAGCCCACAACGCGTCGGAATGGATCATGTCGTTCAAGATCGTGATATTGTCACGATAATAAAGTAGAACAACCTTCCCTTCAGCTTCCTCAGCCAATATCCGATCGATAAGGTTGCGATGGAGTCATCCACGTCCATCGTGCCCGTCTACAGAGCATTGCGAGGGAGAGGGTACGAGATACTTGTCTCGCATCCGAAGAAGACTCGGCTCATAGCTGAGTCGCGCATCAAGACAGATCGGGTTGATAGCTGGGCAGTGACGGAGTTAGCTCGACTAGACGCCTTGCCGTTGTCGTATATGCTTTCAGACGATATTGCGGCGTTACGTGAGAAGGTTAGACGTAGAGCCTTCCTAGGCACAGTCGACAGGTTCTCTGACGGAGAGAAGCTCTGCAGCTACGCTGGCCTCGTTCCTTCAGTCTCAATCTCAGGTGGACACAGTCGGTACGGTTCAATAACAAAGGAGGGCTCGCGTTGGCTACGCTGGATCATGGTTGAATGCGTCCACACGCATCTGAAGTATGACACGTCAATCACGCGAGCCTACCATGCGATAGCTGAGAGGAAGGGTGTACAGATCGCGAAGGTTGCTGCTGCGAGGAGGCTTTTGATGTGCTGCTACTCGGTTCTGAAGAATCGTAAGCCCTACTATGACCCTGCTGGCAGCTATCAGGCATCGTCATGATCAGGCACAGAATGGATTAGCTCCGGCAACCCACTGCGTCTCGGGTACGCGTGTGTGTGATTGGAGCCGCCTGGTTGCGCATGCATAATGCTCCAGCGTGGGCGAATAGGGTGTGTGCCAATCATCAGGCTTAACTCGCAGTGAGGCAATCCCAATGTGAGCAAATTCTCATAGGTGTGGGTCTCTCTGGCGACAGGTTCTTATTGGCAACTTGTCCATCTTTGATGTGCAGGTTCGGGTTATGTCAAGAGCGCTAACTCAAATCGTAGTCGCATTGCAGAACAAGCCAGGCACCCTGGCCAAGCTCTGCTCAACCTTAAAGGACGCGGGAGTCAACATCTCCGCTGTGGATGGAGCCGTAATTGCAGGCAGAGGCAAGGTTAGGCTACTGGTCGATAATCCAGACAAAGCCAAGGACGCCTTGAAGGCTGCGAAGATCCGATTCTCCGAGGAAGAAGCAATAGCGATAGAGCTAGTCAGAGGGATCTACAAAAACAACCGTCATTCTCGCAGTGCCTGATGTGGCTAAGGCTCTCGGTGTCATCGGCGGATAGATACCTCGACGATGCAAAGCTTCGGACGATAACGAACACATAGTTACGTCCAAGGATAGACTCTGTTGCAAGGATCATGTTAGGTGTCGTCACGAGACACCGCGTGAAGTCTGAGTTCGAGACCGGACTTCGTCGATTCCCCATGTGTCATCTCATTGTCTAGCTCCAAATGCAGGACACACACAAATCAACTGTCCAAATCACGACGCCCGCACCAATAGACCGCGCTGACAGAACTTCGCGGCGGCCGGAAGTGTTAAACCTGCGGTAGCGACATTAGATCTAGATGTGATTCCTGTGCCGAAGAAGAAAGCAAAGAAGAAACCAAAGAAGTAACGAAACAATCCAGGGTTTGCGGCGAGGAGAAGCCGTAGCCAGCTCTAGCGAGCGCAACACGGCTGAGTAGCCGAGTGGTATCGATGACTGTGGTGCATACCAGAGAGCGATACAAGTTGTATTGTATTGCCTTCAACAAGGGCGGGTGTCAAAATCCGCATGGCAAATAACCAGATACAATGTATGCAGTGGACTCGTCTCAGTCTTCGATGAATCGCCTGACGACCTCTGCGTGTGCAATGATCGTTGCATGGATCTGATCGACAACGTCTGGTGTGAGCACGATGGTCCTACCGGCAATTTTGTGAAAGGTTCCTTCCAAGTAGGGCCTGAGAAGAAGATCTACTTTGTTTCGATCTTTCTCTTCTGTAACAACGAAGAAGAGACCTCCAGTTGGCCTCCATTTGTGCTGTGCGTGCTGCAGCTTCGACAGTGCTAGGTCGACGTTACCTTTGTCTTGGACTTCAAAGACATGACTCGGAAGAAGGCCTTCAATTTCCTTCCAAACGACATCATACTGATAGTTATCTAGGGGGAACTCCACATGACATTTCTTGCCTAGTACTTCGCCAATCTGCATGATCTTTGACTTGAGGCTCTCATGCGGCGACTCTGGGGGCGGCCGGACCTCTGGAGGAGTCGGGTCGGGTGTGTGAATGGGCAACCTTCCGGAGCGGCTCATTGAATGCGCCTCTGCGCGCGAATAGGTGAGTGCCGCGTTCAAGCCAACCATAAACGATGAAGATGAAGCCAAGAACAGAACAAAACGCATAAGCGATTCGAAAGAATAGTTAATGCGGCTTGAACGCCAAACGGAAGAACCACCCGAGAACCACACGAAGGACCAGACTTTTCATAGGTGGGTCTCTTGGTGCGCCCACACACACACAAATTACCTCAGCGACGACGGTTCAATTTGCGACGCTCGCACCAAGTGATCCACACACACGCTTTTTCACGCTTCTCTAAGATTCACTGAGAATGCCGGAGACTAAACGATGTTCCGCCTTTCTCAGGTGCTCGACGACCGTGGCAGCTCGCAGGTTCAGATGGTTGGCAAGTTTCTCCGAATTTATCTTCCTCGGCACGTCGTAGTACCCAAGCTTGTAAGCTGAGATGAGTATGTTCCGCTGCTTCTCGGTGAGCCGATTGAGAAGTGAATCCGGTGCGAAGTCAGCATCGGTCAGCGAGATCACCTTGTAGCTCAGCTCCCTCTTTTCGAGCTGTCCAAGAATC
>JBEKGZ010000106.1:0-4990 GCA_050012535.1 Bathyarchaeia archaeon
AGAGCTTCCCTCGCCCAGGCATGGCAACAGTTCTCGAGCGGGAGTTTTCAACAAGCACTAGCTTCAGCGGAGCAGAGCAAAGCCACAGCCAACGCCGCCACCGCGCCGTCTCAAACTCACCAGGCCACAAGCCAGACAGCTGCTGTTCAGGAGTCTATTCCACAAATCGCTATGCCGATTTTGGTGATTCTTGTGGTTGGTGTTGTGCTAGTGGTCATCGTTGCAGCCGGGGCTTTCTTTCTTCTCAAACGCAAGAGAGCGTGAGACACAAGATCCCAAGGAGCCAAGGAAGTATAAACGAGCGGATTTGAATGAGTTTGCGTGCGTATGATGAGATCCACCAACATGGATTTGCTCCTTACGAGTAGGGAGAGCCTAACAGGCTGAGAGATGATGACAAACCTTAAAGGCGGTCCCTTATGCGGTGCTCGGTTTGCGCCGCAGAGTATCATGGTGTCGAGTGACATGAGAGTCATGCTGGTCCGGAGCCCTAACAACCCGATAATTGAACCGAGACCCCACATGGCATGGGAAAGCATGGCGACCTTCAACCCTGGGGCCGTAAAGAACGGTGAAATCACTCACATATTGTATAGGGCCGTCAATGAACACTGCATCTCATCCCTTGGATACGCAGCAACGATAGATGGGGAAACGATCCTAGACCGACCTACTGAATCTGTCCTCTCCCCGGCTGGCCCCTGGGAGGAATGGGGCTGTGAAGATCCACGTATCACCGCTTTCGATGGAATATACTACGTTTTCTATACGGCATATTCGCGCCGAGGTCCAAGAATCGCGTTGGCCTCGACAACTGACTTCAGGAACTTCAAACGCTACGGATTAGTAGGTCCGGACTGCGACGACAAGGACAGCGCCCTCTTCCCTGAACTCATCAACGGGCACGTCACTATTGTCCACAGAATAGCGCCAAATATCGAGTTAGCCTTCTTGGACAGTATCGAGCAGATGGAGACCTCAAACCCATACTGGGAAGACTACCTGGACCACATAGAGGCGAACACTATCATGAAACCGCTTTGGAAGTGGGAAGAGAAGAAGGTTGGAATTGGTCCGCCACCCATCCGAACCGAGGCTGGGTGGTTAGTAATCTATCACGGCGTGGATTCTCACGATGTGTACCATGCCGGGGCAGCCCTCCTCGATCTCGAAGACCCTCGCCGAGTAATCGCTCGAACTCCAGAACCTATCCTGGAACCGGAGGAGGATTTCGAGAGGGTTGGAGTTGTTCCTAATGTTGTCTTCCCGGAAGGTGCAGTCGTGATAAAGGATGAACTCAAGGTCTTCTACGGCGGAGCAGACAGAGTCTGCTGTGTCGCAAGTGTTCCGATGAAGTTGCTCATCGAAGTCTTGGAAGGTTACAGCTGAGATCAGTCCCGTGAGAAACTCGTGATGGCGAGCAAATAGGAGAGTATGGATTCAGCTCCTTGATTGAGGTTCACTCCCTCCTCTATCAGGCCATCATAGCACCCACCAGTCGTGGAGTCGTATACTGCCAGTCGCTTGAGATTGGACCCACTGTACCAAGAAAGAGCGAGTGACGCCCAGTCCCGGTAACGTGTTTCTCCTGTCACGCGATACAGCCTATTGCACGCTTCGACAGTTGCGCCTGCGTCTACTGGCTGCTGATCGTAGAGCGCTCTAGGTCCGCCAACTCGATACCAGCCCTTGTTACCTACAGGAGCGAACACGCCATCAATAGTCTGAACGCTCATTAGGAAATCAAGAGATTCAGATGCGACCTTCAAGCAGGTTGAGTCTCCACTGATCTCATGATATGCTGCTAGACTTTGGGGGAGTCTAGCGTTATCATAGGTTAGGCTCTCCTCGAACCACCTCCAAGACGGCCGACTTACTGTTTCGTACCACCCGAGCAGCTGGCTGGCGAGCTTTGCCGCACCATCACTGAGCCGTGAGTCGGGCTTAGTCTTGAGAAGTTCGCTGATTCCGAGAAGGAAATAGGCTTTGGCTCTTGGGGATGTTGCGTCCATTATCCATTGAAGTCCAGCGTTCAGGATGCTGTGCCCCCATTCCAGTTGCGAGCAGAGATCGGAGACTGAGTAGGCACCTGCTGCCCAAGCAGCACGCCCCAGATGATCCCTATTTGAAGGCAAATCGCTGATATTGCCAGTTTCACTCATTTCATTGCTCCAGCGTCCATCTGGATCTCGCATTTTGTCGAGGAAAGCGAAATACTTGCGCGCCAATGCCATTCGTTCCGAACTACCCATTATGCCCGAGACTCGGCAGACGAGGACGAGAGCCCGTCCGACATCGTCGGTCGTGTATCCCGACTTGACGTCAGGTATGGCGCGTGGGGCGAACTGTATGATTCCCACGCGATCATTCAGAGCTCTGAAGTGAGCTAAGTTAACCGACATTTTCTGCAGCCCCGATTACTTCCGCGTTCAACGCATCTCTATGTGTTCCGGCATATGCTTCCGCAAATTCAGTTCTGATAGGCGACTAGATCATGGAATTCAGAGACCGAGGGCGTGGTAGAACAAGTTGACATAACTCATGGCCACATTCGGCCATATCATGGCTCTGCTATACTCATAGGCCGTTTTACCGAATCTCTGTTGAATCTGATCATCTTTAAGCAGCGTATTTACGGATTTGGCGATGGAGTTCGGATCCTTGAACTCACATTCCAAGGCTGCACCATTGGATATCACCTCTTCGGCTTGAAGAAACGGGGTTGTAACAATGGCTTTGCCTGTGCTCAACGCGTATGAGAGTGTTCCGCTGCTGATCTGTTCTCGGTTCGGATATGGAAGAACATAGACATCTGTCGCTTGAAGGTATCTGATTAACTCGTTCTCCGATAGGAACCGATTCACGAATCTGACATTCTTCTCCAGCCCTAACGACTCGACAAGATCAAGGAGGAGTTGCCGGTACGATTCGCCTTCCTGTTTCCTGACTTCCGGGTGCGTTTCTCCGATAATCAGATACAGAACGGAGGAATGCTCTCTCACTACCTGTGGGAGTGCGTTTATCACATATTCTATTCCCTTTCCGCGACTCAACAATCCAAAAGTCGATAGCACAACTCGCTCTTTCAACCCCAAGCTTCTCTTTGTCATTGCAGTCCCAATATAGGGAACATTTGGACATCCGTGAGGGATGTATCGGATCCTGTCCGCATGACCTCCATAGAGTTGTTCCAGTATTCCTATGCCGGCTTGTGCCATCACGACCACAAATTCACTATGTTCAAGAATTCGCTCCAGCACCCTTTTTGCATCCGGAACCGGCTTCTCAAGAACTGTGTGCAGAGTGGTGACAACGGGTTTCTCGATCCTCTGCAGAAGATCTGTGACGTACTCTCCCCATTCACCGCCGAATATGCCATACTCATGCTGCAGATTCACAACACCCACATCAGAAGCATTGATGTACTCAGCCGCTTTCACGTAAGATTGGATGTCATTGGCATCGATCTGAGACTTTACTCGAATCTCGTAGTCATAGAGTCCGCCTCTATCGTTCATTGCGATAACCGCTGGGGATGTCACGGCTCGTGCGCAAAACGTGGAGATGGCATCGACGAGATGATTGGTGTAAACAGCTATCCCGCATTCGCGAGGTGGGTATGTGCTCACATATGCGACTCTTATCTTGTGGAGTTCATGACCTTCTAACGTTTCAAGCGGGCTGGGGCTTTTCATCATATACTGGCTGTGGGCGACCTCTAGTAGTCTCCTTTCTGTGGTAAGTCCAACTAGCACGCCCTCTCTTGTGATGATCAGTCTTCTGATGCTGTGTCTGCGCAGTGTTTCCAGGGCACCTGCAATAGTTCGCTCGGCGTCGATCGTTACAAGAGGTTTAGACATTATATCCTTGGCAAGGGTTAGATCGAGGTCTTTCCCAAGGCGGATGACTTTCTGCAGCACATCTTTCTCAGTGATTATCCCCACCGGTTGGTCGTTATCGACAACGACTATGGATCCGACATTTTCCTTTGTCATCAAATCCATTATTGTTGAGGTGGTGTCCGTGGGAGAAACCGTTGGCGGTGCGGATCTCATGTTTGTCTCTACGGATAGGCTCAGAACCTCTTTCGAGAATGCCCCTGTCTCGTCCATTTGTCTCGTGTAGGCTCTGTGGTGTCTTGGCTATTTACTCTGCTATTCAGGTGAAAAAAGAGCATTCGTAGAGAAGACTAATCTCATGTATGCGCTCGATCTCCGCGTCGCTGCTGGGTGTCATCGGAGGATCATACTCAATCAATGTGGTAACATTATTGTGCGGCATGTTAGGTTATGTTGGGTTGTGGAGGGCAATGCAACAATCTCCTCCTCGTCGTGGCCCGCAGATAAGCCCCCTGTGGGCCCTCGTTTGGGCGCTGATCGTGTTCGTCATCTTCATAGCAGTGATGGCGTGGTCAATGAGCAGGTAGAATCACGATCAGGACTGGCAAAGCCTCAAGAGCATCACCTAGCTTCAACCCATTAGTGGGGATCGACCCTTGACAGCTAGCCACACTTATCATATTTCGAAAATGATCAATGCTCCTCTCAAGTTCGTCTACAAATGGTGTGTTGACTTCAGAGAGGATGACCCCAAAATCTGGGGTTCAAAAACGAGAAGAATCATCCTGCAGAAGACGAAACGGCGTGTCATCTACATGTCCACCCAAAGGCGGAAAGGGAGGGCAACCAGCACTGTCCGCATTGTGACACTTCACCCTCTGAACGCGTGGCATTTAGACTTGGTTGGACAGGAGAATGATGAAATCGGCGACTACCGTTTGACGAGCCTCGGTCCCAGAAAGACAAGACTGGACATCACGTTCAAGGTGAAATACAAGATCGCTAATGCACCGACCAAAGAGAAAGACGCGAAAGAAACGAACGAAGTCTGGGACAAGTACGTAGTAGCGCTCGAAAAGGACTATGCACGCCGCAGATAGCTGAAGGACCAAGACCATTGGGCCTCGACGGTCGTGCCTGCACCGGGAAAC
>JBEKGZ010000107.1:0-9887 GCA_050012535.1 Bathyarchaeia archaeon
AAACAAGTTCTCCACATTCTTCTCAGTCCTTTTTGGAAAGACCGAGCAGGCCGCCCGAACAGAACGCATCTTTGAGAGACTCGAAGCCATTACTGACTTCCACGTACTCGAGGTTGACCAATTCGAAGGCTTTCAGATCCTACCAGACGAGCAGAAACTGGACAGGATTATTTCCGACCGTGTCGTGTCGCCTATTCGTGCTTGCTTGGCGAAGGAATCTAGTTGAGCAACATGTTCTTGGACTAACGACCTGAAGCTTGCCAGAAACCTCCTTCGCGCTGTCGCCTCCTTCCTCAAACGGTACCACCAACGCAGCAAGGCGGAATCCGTCTACAGCGCCCTGAAACGATGCTACGGAAACCACCTAGCCAGCCGCAAGAGAAAAGCCCAGAGACGCGAGCTCCACCTCAGAACCCTCAGCTACAACATCGAGATCGCCAACCTCACAAACATCAGATATACAGAGACATTTTGCACAAGCTAGGAGTAGTAGACTTCTGCTGGAGTTAAGAAGTTTAGGCTTCGATGCGGCCTGACGTAGTTGTAGTGTTCGAGGAATTGTGTCATGTCGTTGAATCTTGGATAGTAGAGTTCGAATGTTTGCCAGAAACGTTCTATCTTGCCTTGCGTTGTAGGTTTTCCAATGGAACCCATGATATGTTCTATGCCATGGGCTTCTAGGTAGGCTGTGAATTGGCTTCCTCCATCCTCACTGTAGAATTGGGTGCCATGATCGCTCAGGATCTGTCCGGGGATTCGCCCACGGCTTAGGGTTTGAGCCAGAAGCTTCAGGATTCTTCTTGTTGTGGCGTGCTTGCATAGGATGGCGTTTGGCACGTAGCGGGAGCAGTCGTCCAAGAAGGCTATGAGGTATCGGTTGCCGTAGTATTTGATGTCTGTCTGCCAGAGGCTGTCTGGGTGCGCACGTTGGAAGCGTATGTAGGTTCTCCTTCTTCTAGGCGCGTATGCCTTGACTGGTAGGGCGTGGTTATGGAGTATCGTGTAGATGGATCCGTTGCTGGCTTCTACGCCTTCTCGTCTTAGGTGGGCGGAGATGGCTTGACCGCACCATCCGTGCTGTTGTCTGAGTTGGATGACCTTCTCGAGTGTGCTGGAGTTTAGGCGGTGGATTGTGTGGGGTTTTCTAGGCTTGTCGATCAGTCCCTCCCCTCCGTTCCGTTGGAACCTTTCAAGCCAATAGTAGAGGGTTCTTCTCGACACTTTGGCAGTTAGTCGGATGGTCTCTACGTCTTCGTCTTTCAGGAGTTTTCTGATGCACCAGTGTCTAAGCTTCAGTTCGTCTCTAGGCTTCTCCGGCATGATTGCACGACTCCTTCTCTCGCGAATCCAGAGTTGTGCAATATGTCCTTGTATTCTACACTCACAAACATCAGATAAGAAAACAGATAACTTTCCACAGCTGCTTGTTCAAGAAGAGCTTTTATGTGACTGAATTAGTGGATCGTCGAACTTGCACGAACGGGATGTGAGCATAGGCTTGGAGCGGCATTGGTCTATGCGTACCTACTTTCTCGCCAGATTAGACGCGAGGATTCCGGTTCGGGCAAGATGAAAGAAGTCTGGCAAGCCATATTGAATGGTGCGAATGCCTACTTGAAGACGCAGCTGAAGTCAATCGTGCCTTTCATCGCCCTATTGGTTGTGGTGCTTTATCTTACGTCCGCGCTCGTGGGCGGACCATTCAACATCTCCATTGGTCGAGCCGGTGCCTTCTTGATGGGCTCCGTCTTCTCTGCCTCGGTCGGCTACTTAGGGATGAACATGGCCGTCAGGGGAAACGTCCGGGTGGCATCAGCCGCAAGGAAAGGATTCCGTGGCGCTCTGAAAATCGCCTACAGGTCAGGAACCATAACCGGCATGTTGACAGACGGACTAGGGCTCTTCGGAGGAACGATAATCTTCATGATATACCGGCAATCGGCCCCCCAAGTTCTCCTAGGATTCGGATTCGGAGGAACACTCCTCGCACTATTCATGCGAGTTGGCGGAGGTATATACACAAAAGCCGCCGATGTCGGTGCGGATCTTGTTGGGAAGGTTGAGAAGAACATACCTGAGGATGATCCTAGGAATGCGGCCGTTGTGGCTGATCTGGTTGGCGACAATGTTGGTGACTGCGCTGGAATGGCCGCTGACATATTCGAATCCTACGAAGTCACAATAGTTTCCTGCATGATTCTGGGCCTCGCGCTCACACCATTCGACATCAAATGGATAATATTCCCGCTGCTCGTCCGCGGCATCGGAGTAGTAAGCACAATAATAGGAACTTACGCAGTCTCCCTTTGGCCAGACAGATTCACGAAAGGCGACGCCTTCAAAGCAATGGATCTTTCCTACGATCTCTCCGCGGTAATCTCAATTGCCAGCTTCTTCGTCTTGGCGGAATTCTACGTCCACGATTTGCGCGTCTTCCTTGCAACCACTGTCGGGATTCTGCTAGCGATATGTTTCAACAAGATAACTGATCACTTCACGAATCCAAGGAAACGTTCAATCGACCGACTCGCGAAGTCATCTCAAACGGGATCTGCAACTGAAATCCTTGAGGGGCTGGCGCTTGGATTCGAAAGTGCTGTTTGGGCTCTTGTAGTGATTGCAATAGCAATTGTTGGGTCAGTGCTATTCTTTGCAGGTTCCTCGGCTATCTACGCAATATACGGGGTCGCACTTGCAGGAATTGGCATGCTCACGCTGACAGGTAACAATGTCTCAATGGACACGTACGGTCCTATCGTCGATAATGCTAATGGGATCGGTGAGATGGCGCATCTGGAGCCTGAAGCTCGCCAGATAATGGCCGATCTCGACGCAGCTGGCAACACAACCAAAGCAATAACAAAGGCGATCGCGATAGCCTCGGCCGTGCTTGCAGCGGTCTCACTCTTCGGCGTCTACACAGAGACCACAGGCCTCCAGAAGATCGGTCTGAACATCGCTGACCCGCTGGTGCTCGTCGGCTTGCTAGTTGGAGGTGCTCTACCTTTCCTATTCAGCTCGATCTCGATTCGAGCAGTCGGACGTGCTGCCTCCCTCATAGTTGAGGAAGTTCGTTCACAGTTCAAAGTCCCAGGAGTCTTTGAAGGAAAGACACCTCCCGACTACGCGAAGGTCGTAAGAATATGTACGTCTGCGGCTCAACGTGAACTCTTCAGCTTGGCTCTGTTGGCAATCTTGACGCCGATTGCACTCGGCTTCTTGCTGCATGAAGCGGCCCTTGGTGGGTTCCTTGCAGGCATCATAGTGACCGGCCAACTGTTGGCAGTATTCATGGCAACCTCTGGAGGAGCATGGGACAACGCAAAAAAGAAAATCGAAGACGGATTCTACGGTGGAAAGGGTTCGGAGGAGCATAAGGCAGCCGTGACTTGCGATACCGTCGGCGACCCGCTCAAGGATACCGCTGGACCTGCTTTGAACCCCATGATCAAAGTGATCAACCTAATCTCAGTTCTATTCGCGCCGCTAATTCTACAGCTGAAGGGTGAGCCCCTGATGACCGGAATCTTGGCTGCTATACTGCTCGTAGTGGTGGCAATTGTCGTCTGGTACAGCAAGCGAGAACGAGCCCTAGCACCGGTGCAAAGCAGTACGCTCTCAAACCTCCCGAAATAACGAGGGCGAGAATAGTCCGCGAGAGGTGCCATCTCGAGTCGCCCGGTCACATACGTCGTGAGCATATGATCAAGCCTTTAATCTCACACATGAACCGTGTGTCCCAGTGATCTAGATGAGCGAGGAGAAAGAGCAGTCTCCGACTGGCATACTGTATCAGTGCATTAGCTGCGGCGAGAAGCTCACCCTAGATCAGCTTGCCATGATCCCGAGATAAAATGCCCATTCTGCGGCTACAGGGTCCTCAAGAAGACGAGACCTCCAGTCGTGAAACGGGTCAAGGCAAGATAGAGACTACATGTGCCTCGCTGTCCGTGGAGAAATGTTTGTCCCGCCTTGATGACTAGTGCTCCCGGAACGATTTCGTATCCACGAAGGTTCGAACATGGGACACAATACTCGGAGAAAGTCTAGCCCATCCAATCCTCGGCAAGAAGCTTCAGGCAGTTTCACCGCACAAGAGGGAGAGGTCCAATACCCTGTTCATTTGAGATGGACATGTGTTCGATGTGCGAAGTCTTGCCGCGATCTTCCAGGGCGGATAAGGAACATACTACTCGCGCAAAGTGACATCAATCAGATCACGGATTTCACAAAGCTCACGGCAAAGGAATTCAGCGCCTCCTCTGGAGGCTCATCTCCATACGTTAGGAAGATGAGAAAACTCGGTGGGAGATGCATTTTTCTTCAAAGCTCAAGATGTTCCATTTACAGAGTGCGACCTCTGATCTGCAGATTCTACCCATTCTCTCTCAACCCGGTAAGGAACAACAGGTTTGAGATCGGATTCGACCTGAGTTGCTCAGGAATGGGCAAGGAGAAGGCATTGACGGTCTTCCTAACGTCGTTGACTGGAGAAGCCCAAGCCGCAGAATTGGCCAACGTTTCGATCCTATGCGACAATATCCTCCTGATGCGCTACCCCAACCCCGATTCCGATACCCACGAAGGCAAACCCGATGCCCGAACCTAGTTCGACTTGGGTAGTAGTTGCTGTTGCTATCTGAGTGGTCGAGGTGGTCAAGTGCTGAGTCGTGACTGTCGTTGTCGTCTGTGCTGGAGTCGTAGTCTGGGTTGTTACTGGCGCTTGGAAACCGTGCGGCTTCCATGCGGGGGTTCACGTATACTCGCTTCCCTCCTCAGTCTCGGTGATGGCGCTACGCTTCGAGTCCGACGTGGTCGCTGACGGGTTCCATTCGAGATGTCTCTGAGAATGGACATCGTGAATCTCTCTCCACACTGCTAGCACTGCAAGGCAGCGTGATCTTCATCGCACCTTCGCGGCCTATTCGTTGGCACGCGGAGCGAGGAGGTGGAGGAGGAAGGGGACATTCATCGCGGTTATGTCGGTTCTGATCTTCTGGGGGCCGGCTCCCGTCGCCCAGGTTCCAACCTCATAAATCGAACAAACGGCTTAACAGTTCTGCGAGTAACAGTACCGTTCGCAGCGTTCCGCCGTCTCCAGATCTCCATATCTGGAACCGCAAAGCTCGCACACGTAGACGGTTAGTCCCCTTTTCTCGATTTCGTTGACTATCCTCCATCTCCTTCGAGGAACTCACTCGTACTTCAGGGCAACGACTGCGTTCATCCTTGATGCCCGCCAGGCTGGGTAAAGTCCTGCTAGCACTGCGATTCCGATTGGGTAAAGCAACGAGAAAACTATCAGCTCAGAAGTGAACACGGGGGCTGTTACGCTGCCTCCGCTGCTGCCGCTGCTTCCAGGTGGGCCACCTCCGAATCCGCCAGACAGAGGAAGGTAGCCCCCGATCATAAAGGCTAGGACGTAGCCAAGCATAGTGCCCGCGATTCCTCCGATGATGCCGCTTAGGGATGCTTCCGCGAGGAACAGCGCCATAATTTGCTTAGACTTGTATCCTAGAGCTTTCATAATGCCTATCTCCCTTGTTCTCTCCATCACCGACACGAACATAGTGTTGATGATTCCAACAGCAGCAACGAATAATGATACACCACCTATCGCCTCAAGAAAAACGGCCAGTTCTGACGTGATCGAAGTAATACTCGACACCATAGAGCCCGCGTTCATCACCCGAACCTGCGTACCATAATAGGTCTCTATTGCTGTCTGGACTGACGCGACATCCCCAGCACTATTGGTTATGACGTATAATCCGCTGAAGTATTGCGTCTTGAGGAGAAGTTGAGCGGACTGTAGGGAGATGAAGATTGTCTCATCAATATTCGAGAACAGCACGCTTCCATACGCTGAGAAGATTCCTTTCGCCAAAAAAGTAAGACTGCCACTTGTTGAACCCCCGAGAGTAACGGAAATCATTTGATTAAGGGTCAGTTGATTGCTTGATCCCGTTGGGAACGCGATCGAGTAGCCCACAACAGCCGCGCTTGGGTCATAAGAGTCAGGTAGACTGCCGCTGTAAAGGCTCAGCCCTTTATACATCATGGATAAGGTGCTTGCATCAATCCCTATGAGTTCCCCTGATATTGAATTGCCTCCGTATGAGATTGTGCCACGTTGGCTGTAATACGGGATGACATCCGAGACGCCTTGGAATGACTTTATCGTACTCACATCTTGCTGAGAGAGTTTATAGCTTTGCGTGCCGCTGCTGCTGCCTCCGAAGAATTGCCCAGCCGAGCTGACAGTAAGGGTATTGGCCCCGATCTTGCCAACTTGAGCTTGGATGCCCGTACTTAGGCCGTTTGAACTAGCGACGAGAGCCAAAATTATCGCTGTGCCGATTATGATACCCAGAATCGTGAGAAAGCTCCGCGTCTTTCTAGCACGGAGCGCCCTGAACGCAAGTTTGAATACGTCAGATGCGCGCATTTGCATCATAATCCTGCGTAAGAATCCATTCGCTGAAGGTGCTGATCCTTCTCGATCAGTCCGTCTTTGACCGTTATTACGCGGTGACTCATGTTAGCGACTTCTGGGTTGTGAGTCACCAGAACGAATGTGGTCCCCAGCGTCTCGTTAACTCTAATAATGTACTCCAGAACTTCACGAGTCGTCTTCGAATCCACGTTTCCAGTAGGTTCGTCGCCTAGGACGAGAGCAGGCTGAGTGACAAGGGCCCTGGCGATGGCGACGCGTTGCTGTTCGCCCCCGCTAAGTTCGGTCGGGCGCTTGTTTGCTTTCTGCGCTAAGCCAACCGCGCTCAGCATCTTTAGTGATCTGTTTTTGCGAGCTTGCTCTGGGGTTCCTCTTGCGACGAGAGGCATCTCCACATTCTCAATCGATGTGAGTCTATGAATTAGGTTGAAGGATTGGTAGACGAATCCTATCCTGAGGTTTCGAAGGAGAGCAAGCCTGTCTTCGTCCAGTTTCTTCAGATCAATGCCGTCGATGATCACGCGACCTGAAGTAGGCGGGTCAAGGGCTCCTATGATGTTGAGTAGCGTCGATTTTCCACTGCCCGACGCTCCGATGATCGAAGTCAATTCTCCGCGCTCTATTTTGAGACTAACTCCTCTAAGCGCGGGATAATCCACATGACCGACTCTGTAGACTTTGGTCACCCCTAAGGTTTCAACTGAAGGAGTAGGATCAGAACGAGGGTTCGATGGGGTAGTTGGTTTCATTTTGTGTTCGCATGACCGAAATGGCCTCGCACGATAAGAGGGGTTTTCAGAATTGCACCCAACTTCTGTCCTAATTCACCTCCAATTCTAAATTACCGGCACTGCGGTGATCTTGGTGAATGCCCGTCTGGATCGTTATTTGCGAACCTACCGCCCGTAGCAGAACTCCTAGTTCGACTACCGATCTCACTAAGAAGAAACTTGACGCCCTATCTGCTAAGACAGAGAGTATGTGCCAATTTCCAGCCACGCAAATCTTGTCCTAGGCCATGTGTTCAGGGAGATTTCAATTCGTTCAACAATCTAATCCTAGACGCAAGAGCCGGATGTTTGTCCAGGATCCTACGCATACCTTCGCTTCGATCCAATAAACACGCACGAACAGGGCCAGGAGTAGTCGGGATTGAGGAGCATGAGTTAAGTTCACCGAGCTTTGTGAGCACTGATATGAGTGCATCTGGTCCTCCAATCAATGACGCCGCTGTTTTGTCTGCGTGAAACTCACGTGCACGGTAGATTGCTGCTTCAATGAGATAACTCGCTGGTTTGGAAAAGACGGCAACCTTACCCAATGTGGCAAGAAACCTGATCATGAAGTCATTGTTCTTGATATGGGCTATCTCATGGGCAATGCAGGCCTCAATCTCCTTGGTGTCGAAACACTCCAATATCCCGACAGACAGTGCGATGACATACTTGCTCCTCTCTCTCACCGTGAAGGCTTGCGGAGTTCCAGAATCGACCAGACAAACCTCCGGACAGCTCACGTTCGCCCGATTTGCCAAGCCTAATGCGATCTTACTGAGCCACATCGGGTTTTCAACTAGCATAGCACCAGGAGAAGCGCGTAGCAATTCCAACCGAGATTTCCCAAAACAAACATAAACCGCCACAAATGCAGCAGCGGCAGCACCGAACGCAGCAAACCAGAGATTTGCCTCAAACAAGATCGAAAGATAGTTCGATGTATTGTCGTGGATTGGCGAAAACGCGCCGGATGGCGCCATGAAAACCTGCACATGCAATGCCAACATAACAAGCTCGAGGCTCTGGATGGACATTATGCCCAAGACACAAAGCAAAGCAATGGTCTGCCGGTGAAAGGAACGTCGAGACAGAACCGCCGCTATGATGCTAGCCACGATCAATCCTATTGTAGGCAGCAAGGGCACCGACGGAGTTATCAAACCCCAGATTAGTACCACGAGGAATCCAGCATCCGGGAAGATCATTTTCTTCCCTCTTCACACACCGCTTCTTGAGCAAATACCTCAGTTCGTTTTGTATCTGGGATTCTTTCTGGCAGGCGTCCCGATGCCATTTCGCTGAAGCTTCAAAGGATATTTCTCCGTTAACATGGCCGAGGGTCTTCCGTGCGAGTAGCAATATTGTTCGCAACGTTCGGCTGTTTCGAGATCTGCATAGCTGTGGCCGCAGAGCTCACATTGGAAAATAGTTCTCTCTCTCTCTCTCTCTCTCTCCACTTGGCTTCATTAACCATGTGCGTGTTCGTCTCTTTCTTTCCCGTGTCCTCGGCCTTGAGGCGGTGAGCTATTAGCGGTTCTTCAGAATTTGACCCGAATCTTTGACTAATTGATCCCTATGTGACGCTCATTCCATGAAAGGTCGAGACTGTTTCGAACGTCGTCATTGTGACCGCGAGGTCTGTTAGGCTGCCTGCCCAATTGATCGCGATGGTCTCGGAAGACATATAATGCGCCAAATTCGCATTTCGTTCAAAACTGGCGCCAGAGTGATCCCTGAAGGTCGGAATCGATATGGTCTTCCACACCGAATCGTCCCTGAAGCATCTGCTGGGCTGGCTAATCGCAGGCACAAAGGGGGGGACAACTCGCGCCGAGATGATTGCGGTGTTGAAGGAGACTCCTCAGAACGCGAATCAGCTGGCGAACAGGCTCGAGAAGGACTACAGAACCATAAGGCATCATCTTGAGATTCTTGGCAAGCACGGCATAGTCGTCACTGCTGGAGACAGGTATGGGACCACCTATTTCCTATCGTCACAGATGGAAGAGAACTATGCTCTCTTTGAGGAGATTGTGGGGAAAATCTGGAAAAAGGCTAAAGACGACGACCGAGAGTGAAGCCAAGTATGAAGAAGAATCAGAAGACGGGGATTGTCTTTGCGACAGTCATCTTGGTGGCATTGCTTGTAGCGTTTCTAGGTATCACTTATCTGGAGCCACTCAGACCGGCGTTTGAGCCCAGACCGACCTTTCCACCGCCCCCGGGAGATATACAGTTGTATTATGGGGTCACTGTCGTACTCTCGACAGTCAATGTCGCGCTACTCGTCTTTCTGTTTTCCGCATATCTGGGCATCTACCGAAAGGTGAAATCGGATTTCACTTTGGGCCTAATGGTGTTCTCGGTCATCCTGCTTTTCTACGCGTTGTCCTCTAACCCTCTTCTCCAGCGAGTCTTCGGTTTCCGCGCATTCGGACTTGGACCATTTGCCATGCTACCTGACTTGTTCACATGCGTGGCGCTAAGCGTACTGCTATACCTCACTTTCAGATACTAGACAAGCTTCGTGTCGAAGCACACCGGAAACCCAATTCTGTTCTTTGGTTAGCAGAAATATCAGCGAACTGAAGTCACATGTGACGCTGAAAACCGATCGATCAGAGCTGGAGCACGGCCACAGGCCAACATCCAGCTTC
>JBEKGZ010000108.1:0-4972 GCA_050012535.1 Bathyarchaeia archaeon
AATGCCTCTCAACGAGAAAACCGTCGAGTCTGCGATGACGTTGCTTAGCACCCCTATTCGAGTTAGGCTGCTGTTGGAGATGCAAAGCCTCGGGCTAGTCGACTGGGAAGGAAACCTCACTGCAAAGGGACACGCTCTCGTAGAAGCAATAGGATGAATGCCAAACTGGTTACGCAAGACAGTCAATTGAACTATGCGAAGTCTTGGCGCAAACCGGAGGAGCCCTCGAATACCCATTATAGCGGCCACATAGAAATGTGCCTCAAAACCTTTGTTCTAACCACGTAATCGTATTATTGTTCTCGGTGAACCTTGTCAAAGAAGCGACCGGCAAGAAAGCGTAGCCGACCACACGGCCCAATTCACGGGCCACACGGCAAACGACGCGGGTACCGAAAGAAAGCTTGACCCCTCTGATCATTGCCAATGGCAACGAAACAGGCCTATTTGTGAGCCTTCTTCCACTCTCCGTCTGACATAACCGTTGCTTTGATCGTTTTCCATCCAAGTTGTTTTGCCGCCAGATACCTACCAAAGCCATCTCGGATTTGTGTGAGCGTCGCGTCGAGAACGATAGGTTCCTTCTGACCCTCCTCGTCAAGCTTCTTCGCCATCTCATTGACCTTGGCAGGGTCATACCGATTCAGGAGTTGCTGAGTCTGCAGGCCAGGTTTGATGTTTTGAAGCGGAACGTCATGTGTCCTCATAGCCTATCCCTCCAAAGGGAAACGGATCACCCTATGCATATGAGGATTTCATCGGGCTCCGTATAGGCGAGTTGTCTGTGTTCCTTGTAAGGGAGACCGTTTAAGTACTTCGTATTCCGAATCATTCGATTTGCGAATAGAAATGCAGGCGAGGATGATGCCCTCTTCGGTGGGGGATTGTGCGCACGAAATCCTAGACGTTGTGCCGATGGTCTTCAGAGTGATCCGAACCGAGTTGCGAAAGTATGGTGCCAAGGAAATGTCTCTGCCGCAGTTTCGAGCGTTAGCGTTCGTTTACAGAAATGAAGGCGCATCGCTGTCCGAAGTGGCCGACCACATGGTATTGACTCTCCCCACTATGTCAATGCTCGTCGATGGATTGGTCGTTCGTGGGTTGATTAGTCGTAGAGAGGACCCTGAGGATCGCCGACGCATGACGCTGACGCTTACACGGGACGGACGCTCCAGATTTGAATCTGCCCGCGAGGCGGCGATGACTTACTTGGAGCAGAGACTCAGGCAACTTTCGGCCTCTGACCGCGCCACCATTACGGCGTCCATGCGGATACTAAGAGAACGCTTTGTTGGAGGCGACAAATCTGCTAAGAACTGACGCAGTAACGCAGCAAGCGGGTAAAGGAAAGTTCATAGTTCAAACACAATCACTCACCAAACGTTTCGGTGATCTCACGGCTGTCAGCGACTTCACAGTCTCCATCGAACCTGGCGAAATATTCGGACTAGTTGGTCCCAACGGAGCAGGTAAGACTACGGTAATCAAGATGCTTACAACTCTACTGCCTCCGACAGCGGGAAATGCTTCCGTCGATGGACACGATATTGCTCATGAAGCAGGTGAAGTCAGGAGGGTAATCGGCTATGTTCCACAATTTATCTCGGCCGACGGCGCCCTTTCAGGTTATGAGAACCTGTTGATTTTTTCTAAACTCTACGATATTCCACGCAAGGAACGGGAACAACGGATTGGTGAGGTTCTAAAATTCATGGGGCTATCAGATTTCTCAAACAAGCTTGTCCGGACTTACTCCGGTGGGATGATTAGGCGACTGGAAATCGCAGAAGCCATGTTGCATAGACCCAGAGTCCTATTCTTGGACGAACCTACTGTAGGCCTGGATCCGGTTGCTCGCAACATGGTATGGGAACATATTAAGCGACTCCGAGCAGATTACGGGGCGACCATCTTTCTAACCACACATTACATGGACGAAGCGGACAAGTTGTGTATGCGACTCGCAATAATGCACCTGGGCGAGATGGCAGCCATTGGTAGTCCATACGAACTGAAGTCGTCTGTAGGGGAAAGCGCCACGCTCGATGACGCATTTGCCTACTATTCCGGCTTTGAGATCGATTCAGGTGGAAGTTATCGTGACGCATCCAGAGTAAGACGATTGACGAGAAGGGTGGGTTAATGCAAAGGCTCGGAATCATCCACTATTTTAGTACCATCACTAACTTCGCAGGAAAAACTCTGACAATCGCTGAACTGGAAGCTCGGAAGCTTCACCACGACTTCACCGAGCTACTGACCCGTGCAGTACAGCCAGCAATCTGGCTGTTGATTTTCGGCGAAGTGATGGCTAACATAAGAGCCATTCCAACAGGGAATTTGTCATACATGGATTTCATAGCTCCTGGAATCCTGGCGCAGAGCGTCCTCTTCATCGCCATCTTCTACGGCATAGCGATCATTTGGGAGCGTGATCTCGGCATCGTTCACAAGTTCTTGGTCAGTCCGACCCCTCGATCAGCCTTGGTTCTGGGAAAAGGGCTTTCCGCGGGAGAACGAGGCCTAGCCCAGGCGGCTATAGTCTACATTCTGGCTTTTGCCGTCGGCGTCCACTTGATTTGGAATATAATCTCGCTCCTAGCAGTTTTGGTCATCGTGGTTCTGGGTTCTACACTTTTCTCCACATTCTCGTTGATCATTGCCTGTTTGGTGAAAACGCGCGAGCGATTCATGGGGATAGGGCAAATTCTTACCATGCCACTCTTCTTTGCAAGCAATGCAATCTATCCGATCGCAATAATGCCGACTTGGTTGCAGGTTATCTCGCAAATTAATCCGTTAACTTATGAGGCTGACGCGTTACGGGCTTTGATGATCGTGAACGGACCTACCGCGTATGGAGTGCCCTTCGACATGCTCTTCCTGCTGGTCGCCACCGTGGTAAACGTTGCCATCGCTGCCAAGCTTTACCCGAGGGTTGCCTACTAGCTAAGGCACGGGCTCATGCCTGCATAGCGATGGACGACTCGCAACAAGACTGAGCAGAACTTTCCACTGAATTGTCGTTATTGAATAGTCACAGGTACGAGCAAGGAAAGAGCGCTAGCCAATCATGAAGGATCGCATGGAGACAGAGCCCGGAGAAAGAGACACAGAGAATAGAAACGACTAATCCTTCTCAAATAATGAGAGTCAGTCAAGTGACGCTTGGCCATGCTAGCTCGCAAGTGACCTAGACACATTATGGAGCGGGAGATGTGAATCTTTGGTGTTGTAACGAAGGTTCAGTGCCAAACTGAAGAGCATGGTTCCCTGCCTCGGGTGGCGGGTGTAACAGTATTGTTGGACCATGAACTAAGTGGACTTGAGACCTCTGATCTGTTCGAGAGCGGAAAGGTACGTCTTGATGGCTTCTCCGAATTCTCGGAGGGGCGCAAGGTCCCGTTCGTTCTTGATTGCCACGTGGAACTCTGCCAACTTCTCAAGGATTGTCTGTTCGAGGTGGTCAAGGACTTGCTGACCTGCAAAGGTCACTTCCTCTTCTGCTGACTTGAGAATGACTACTGGACGATTGCACTTTGCACAGAACGTATCTTTCCCCTGCTTGAAGAGTGGAGTTGCGCATACGGGGCATGCTACCTGTAGCATTACTGCGCCGGATCTGAGCAAGTCGGCCATCCGCCTTATTTCTTCACCCATCAATCTTTCGCCGGACTACAAGTTTTGAAGACCTTATTGTCGTGGCGCCGCAATTTGAACCCTTGCGTGTGCCCCGTACGCCACACGCACAAAATTAATCAAAAGCTACGACGGAAAGAATGTGTTCGGGGAGGAGTCCCCACACGGGCCCTTTTTTCTCTCGGTGCAGAGAAACACGAAAAACGAACGAAGACGAGGTTTGTGATCATGTGGCTTTGGGGCAGACTCGGGAAGTATGACTTGGAACCTGATGCGCGCCGTGCGTAATCGTACCGTATTATATCGAGGCCCTGAACTACAATTACCGCGTAGTGTGTGGGGTCATGTCCGAACACAAGATAGAGATGACAGGTCCCGTTCCTTGTCCGAAATGTGGGGAGGGTCTCATGCTCGCCTTTGCTCGACCCTATTTCAAGACTGGAGAAAAAACGAACAAACAGTTCAGCCATTACGAGAACTACTACAAATGCTCCCGGTGCGGATACGAGATACATGGAAGGGAGGGGAAGGGGGACATGAAAGCGATGAAGGAAGGAGAACACGAACCCGATCGAGAAGCAGAAGACAACGGAGATAACGGAAACGGCAATGGGGATGAAGATAGAGAGGAGGTTGACTCTTGGCAGAGACGACGGGACCTCAAGTGAAGGAAGTGAGGTTCCATCATGTCAATGAGAACAAGGAGATTGAAAAAAATACGAAAAGAGACGCAGAAGACCAGAAAAGCAATACAGGGGCGACGCCAAACAGAGAGAGCAACAACGTGGAAATCTCAGAGAAGAAAGAGAGAAAGAGGGAGTAGAGCAGGGGTCCCTAGTTCACAAAGTGTTTCTGCTGTGAGCATAAATAAGATCATGTTTGCAGCTGGATTAGTAATGGCAATAACAACAGCGGCTTTAGTTTCCTTGGCACCGTAGAATCAATGCTAGAAATAGCGCGGGCGTGAGCACAGATGATCAAGTGACCGTGAAGACGGCTGAGCGGCTAGTCTTGGGGTGGCGAGGCACTGGCAGCTGACGAGCGCGTCCGACACTCTAAGAGGAGTTTCTGATTCTTTCCAAACTCGAACTTGAAAAGTTGAGGCCAATTTGGCTCATCCTCTCGTCGAGGCCTCCACCGAAACAAGGCATACAAACTCATCCAAGATTTGAAGTCCTTCTGCAAGTGGAAAACGCTCTTGAAGCAGAGCGTACCCGCAAAGGTTCTCAGCAAACTTGATTTACAAAGATACGTCTGAGAGGGAAGTGCGCCTTCAAGGAGCCTGCAGAGGTCAATGTGCTCTCCCAACCCCGACAACAAAAAGGAAACACGC
>JBEKGZ010000109.1:0-4925 GCA_050012535.1 Bathyarchaeia archaeon
CGCCTTGCGCTACTGGTCGGAACCATCCTTACGGTGATCGGTGAGGCATCGACCGGCTTCAAGATCAGATTGCTGAAGAACCATCTTGAGATCAGAATTGCCAGGCAAATACCAGCGGTTCCTATCAAGAGATACTGCAACGGACTGCGGAGCCCAAATGGCACAATTGCAGCGAACTCTTCTTCCGTAATCCCAAGAATCAGGCCCAACGAAAGACAAACGACACCAATCATCGCTGGAGGCATCACGCTCTTTCTCAACAATTCGATTGACTTGATTCTGTCCATCTCTATCGTAGCGGCTGTTTCTTGGGAGAGTCTGGCCCGCACCTCGATGGCTCTTTCACGAAATCTGAGGGCGTAGTTGACGCCAGTGCATTCAGCGGACACTCTCCTCTGCCCTCCCAGCCAGCCTGTGCGAATCTCGCCTCACTACTCGTTACAGCAAGATATGACACTTGCCAAGAGGATGTGAAGCTACGCTTCCAATAGAGCTATTGGAAGATGTGGTCGGCAATCGCGCGGATGTCGTCGTCTTCAACTACAATATCGGCTACTGCTCTAGCCTGTATCGTCACAGGCTTGAAAGCAATTTTGAGGCCGGCGGATCTTGGGAGGTCGAACAGGTTGTCACCGACCACGATTATCTCTTGCATATCAGCCCCGAGCAACCATGCGGCTTCTTCAATGACAGCTTCCTTGTTGTCTGGCCCGACTCGCACGAAGACCTCTCCTGTCAGGACTCCGTTGCTCACCTTAAGCTCGTTCGAGATCACAAGATCGGCATTCAAGTCAACTTTGGCTCTGTCAGCGAGTATAGACAAGCCTGCGCTCACAATTCCTGTTCGAATCCCGTGATTCCTGAGCTGTTCCATGAGCTCAGGCGCACCGGGCGTGTAGCGGATCTCATTCAGAGCTGGGAGGAGATCGACCAAGGAGATACCTTTCCAGCATGACGCGTCAAGCCGTGCCCATTCAACGTAGTCTATGCGTCCGTCGTGGTACATCTCTGCTGTTCTTCTTCCTACATTTAAGGTCCCAAATCTCTGGTGAAGATACTGCCAGCTGCTTCGAGTATCGGTCAGAGTACCGTCAAGGTCGAATATCGCTGCTCGAAACTGGCGGTTGCGAAGCCTCACCATGACAACTCATCGATCAAGCAGCGTTTCTCAAGGATTTCGATATTTCGAGAATGATATGTGGGGGGGTCCAGAAAGAGAAAACTCGTCCATACTTAGCACCGGCCGCAGTCTTCAGCACGTTCTGATCTCCTCTTCCTTTGTAACCATGAATGAAAGCTTTGACGTATTCCTTGAAACCGGTTGAAAGCATCGTGGGGAACACATAATGGCCGGAGTAGTAGAGGAATTCTGCCACATCCCATGCCTTGTCCCCCGACCTTCTTGCCTGCTCAAGATCAACGGAGTAGACCTCATTATCGGCTCCGCGGAGGAAGTTCTCTGGCTTGGAATCCCCCATGGCTACACCAACCGCATGCATCCTAGCCAGTGTCGAACCGACCTTAGACACAACGACACAGTTTTCCTCCGAAATTGACTTGCTCGACCCGGCCTTCTTAGCGAGTTCGACCAGCGACGATCCTTCGATGTAACGTTCCACAAGAACGCGATCCGGCAAACTGATGTGCAAGACTTCTGGAACTGGTATCCGATGCCTGGACAACAACCGATTGATGGCGTACTCGTTCTCAAGTCTAGCCTTTCCTGAGACCGAGAAAAACTGCGTTCCGAGCGAGACGAGGCCGAGAGTGAACCATTTGAAGCTCTGCCATTCAGTGAATTTCTTGGCTACGAGCCGCTCACTGCCTGCCGTGATCAGGTAGACCTCATTGAGAGCGTTCCCAAGTGGTGTGACTGTCACGACCACCCCGGGCCTGAATTGACCTGCGAATTTCTCGATCGAGAACCTCTCAGCGAGACTAACGAGACCCGTGGTCGTCTTCAGAGACAAGTATTTCTTGGGATCCTCGAGGGTCTCCGATGGAAACTCGTCGAGAAGACCTTGCTCTAGCGAAGATACGAGTTCCCGCGTTAGAACGTCCGGAGTCAAGTATGCGGCTCTCCCGTGTGCTAGATATGCCTGTACTGTTCGCCTTCCTGCTTGGACGATATTGATGACCTTCCTAGCGGGATGTCTCCTAAGCGAACCATCGACGAACGAATCCACCAGAGAATACGCGGGGCCTTCTTCCCGAAGAACTCCCGAATCAATGAGCCTCTTTATTGCGCTTCGGTAGCCTGGCGCCATCTTCCTGAGGTTCGCCTCACGAACATGCCTCTCTAGGAGAAGCGAACAGGCCTTTGCTGCGGATAGGAACACTCTTGCGCGTCTCCTGATTCGGGCAAGCATGAGATACTCTTCTTGGATCGACAGCTCCCTTGCCATGTCTCCATATTCAAGGACAAGCTCTGTTAGCTCCTCCCGGAGAATTCGTTCCTTGGCGTTGACCTCGATCGAGTGAAGTAGCTCTGCATTCTGTAACGGACGATATGGCGTCAGCAGTCGTTCCACGATGAACTCGCCCATCGCACCTTTCCGAGCATCTAGATCGACGAGTGACCTGTCAGCCGCGAGAATCTTCACGGGACGATCATTCAACCTACGGGCATGGTATCGAAGACCATCCGAATAGTCCTCCATGACCACAAGAATATCATGGCCCTGTGCCCGAGACGAATAGATACTCCCTCCGAATTCACAAGCCGCGGCGACTTCTCTTCGTCCGGCAACATCCAAGCAGAGCCCCTGCAATGATCGGACCAGTGCTTGGTTGGCGTCGTCCGACATGATCGTATCCTCTTCTTGCGGCTTTCTTAGGAGTTTCCCCGTGACGGGATGAAGTTCTACAAGCTGCGTCTACTAATGGATAGCGGAGGCCCTACCCCGCCTAGTGGGCAAATATGTCTTCGGATTCATTGATGTAGTGCTGTCGCAGACTAATGTGCAAGAGAAAAAGGTCCACAATGTCCGATTGTCAATCACGTAGCCAGGCCGAAAGCAAGAAGGCTCTTGTGGTCACGGTTCTTCTCGTGTTAGTAGTGCTGTCGAACATCGTGACAGCATGGGCGCTAGATGAGAAGCTTCCAGTGGCTCAGATAGCAGATGTGCAGGCGCCTTCCAGCGTCCTCCCAAATCAGGACTTCGTCGTGACGGTTACTGTAGATTACTCTGAACGATACTCAACAGACATCGCAATCCTGGACAAAGCAACGGGCTTCGTTCTCGCGTCCAAGGGACTGATCGTACCATCCGGACGAAACTTGTTCACCTTCCACTTGACCGGTCAAGAGCACCCCGGCACGTGGCTGCTCGTGGCAACGGTCAGAATCTGGTGGCATGAAGGCTGGTACGCGAATGAGAAAGGCGCAACGTACCCATTTGCGATCACGGTCTCAGATCCTAGCCGCGTCACCCTCGTTCTCGCATCGAATGTTACCCCATCTTCAGCAGCGATTGATGGCGCCTCTTACCAAATTACCACGGATGGCATTCAGATTTCGACGACACGCGGTTTCCACACGATCGAGATTGAGGCATCTCTTACCCAAGACAACGGGACACGAGCTGTGTTTGACCACTGGAGCGACGGAACAAGCGCTTCATCAAGGAGGATCTACCTGACCGAGAGCCTTCGGCTCTCCGCGATCTATTTGATAGAATATTCTCTGAACGTAGAATCCAGCGTAGGCCAGACTGTTGGCTCCGGATGGTATCCTGCAGGCTCCAACGCGACCTTCGCTGTCATCGATTTTGACCTCGTCGGACAACAATCACCCGGCCAAAACTCGTACAAGTTCACGCACTGGTCAGGCGACTCAGATGCCAACTCCGCTGTCGGATGGCTACTCATGGACCGGCCCAAGACTGTTGTCGCGAACTGGCTGAAAAACAACTCCTCAGCGACAATGACATCTGAGCTTGCAATTGCGTCAATATTCTGCCTTGCTTGTGCAACGATCCTTGCGGCGATCGCCGTCACTCTCAGGAGAAGAATCCATGACGAGGGGCGAGGCGGCCTGCCTCGAAGAAGGACCTATGCACGGGCGGCTCTTCTGGTGCTGATCTCCCTTCTGGGGGTCGGACACTCGTCGATGATTCAGTCAGCTCAAGCGTCCGTTCCGATTCAGCCGGAGAGCGTCACCATCGGAGACGCAACATGGTACCACTGGAACCGGGTCGCGAGTGATACGCTCCTGGTATGGCTTGGGGGAGGAACGGTTGGAGAGGGGGTTTTCATGGTGAATCCGTATGAATTCGAGTCCTACAACACAATTCGTTTCATCCAAGATCTGGCAGAGCACTATGATGTTCTAGCACTCAAGAAGGGGTCATTGCACACTCTGGACTCTACGCTGAACAGAACGATTTTCCGTGAGCCTTACCCTGGTTCATATGACTTCATCAAGAAGATCCAGTCGTGGGGCCACGAGCAAGGGTACACGTACCTGTATCTTGTAGGTTACTCGGTCGGTGCAATGATCGCTGCCCAAGAGCTGGCAGTTGTGAGCCCTGAGGATTGGACGAGCCCTGACGGGCTGATAATCGTCACGACGAAGATCCCTTCTTCCATCGCCAAGTCACTACGCGCAAGCCTTCTCCTACTATATGGTGACAGGATCGCACCGGAATTCACCGCTTCAGGTCAAGCTTTCTTTGCAAACGCGCCGGAAGAAGGATGGCGAAACGGATCATGGTACCATAGAGAATATCATCTGATTCCTGACGTCGAACACGAAGTATGGACGATCATGGATTCGGGAGAGTACGACAGCCGAGCTACTCTCATCACCATCAAGTTCATTGAAACGTGCAAGAGTCTGCAATTCGAGCACATGAAAGAACCTATCGTAGAAGCTGTAGCCAACCACACAGCCAAGCCGGGAATAGGTTCACCTTTCAACGTCA
>JBEKGZ010000110.1:0-4907 GCA_050012535.1 Bathyarchaeia archaeon
TGTGGTGTGGGCAGAAGATTAAACGCTTAATTATTGAGCCTCTAAGTTTCAGCACGGATGAATTTGAAGTACAAATCGGTCGTTCTGACCAAGACCGCTCTTGGCGCGCTCATGGCGCCGATGGATGTCAACACGGTGACCATAGCGTCACCCGTGATCTCTCGTAGCGTCAATATTCACCGTTTCAGCTCTTCTGAGCAAACTGCCGGGATGCTCTTAGAATACAGCATTGCGGTCTCGGAGGAACTTCCGAACTGCTAATTCAGCCGCCAGGAGACATGTGAAATGTCGCAGATTTCCGTCTCTAAATATGATGTATGGCGCGCATTATCAGATGGATTGAGGACATGGAGTAGACTCGCCGAGAGAAACCTGTCGGTCCTACAGATGACTGTGGCTGAATTGCGGGCGCTTAGAGTGTTATCAGAATCCGGCCCATCCTCGATGGTAACGCTCGCTAGGGAGCAGAGAATGACCGCGCCCGGAATGACCATCGTCGTCGACAGGCTTGAAAGAGCCGGGCTTGCTCGGCGTGTGAGAAGTGATGCGGACAGAAGGACGATTAACGTAGTGATAACTGGAAAAGGTGGCGAGACGCTAAAGCGAGCCCTGAAACTTCACGACAAGTTCGTCGAGGGGACGATCCATGGCATCACGTCCCAGGAGATGGATTCCTTTCTCGTTATTCTAGACCGACTTGTCGTCGCCGCCGAAGGCACAGCGAATGTGCCCTAGCAATCTAGTCATACGGCAAGAAGACGGGATTCTTCATGGTAACCATCCCGAAGCCCCGTCGTTCAGGCCATTCTTCGTCCACAGAGGTTTGCTTGTGTGTGCGCACCATCAGATGGCCCCGGGGTCTTCTCGGTTCAACGCTCCCGCAAATCACCTTATCTCGTTCGGGTCGTAAGGAGTCTCCTGGTATACATAGTAGTTAAGCCAGTTTGAAAATAGAAGGCTGGCATGGCCGCGCCATTTCACCACAGGCTGGTAACTAGGATCATCGTCAGGATAGTAATTCTTGGGTACCTTTGTGTCAAGCCCTTTTGCAGCATCACGATCATATTCGGATTTCAGCGTCAGCGCATCATATTCGGAATGCCCAGTGACAAAGATCTTTCTTTCGTCCTTGCTTGCAACTATGTACACTCCAGCCTCCTCTGACTCCGAGAGTATTTGGAGGTCTCCAACCCTTTCTATGTCACTTCTTCGGATCTCCGTGTGACGCGAGTGGGGAGCGTAGAATACGTCGTCAAATCCCCTCAGCAATTTGACATTCTTCCTACTTACAGAATGGGGAAAGACTCCAAACATCTTCTCTTTCAGAGGATACTTGGGTATTCCGTAGTGATGATACAGTCCAGCCTGGGCACCCCAGCACATGTAGAATGTGGAAAAGACGTTATGGACGGACCAATCCATGATCTCTTCAAGTTCATCCCAGTAGTCTACTTCTCTAAACTCAAGGTGCTCCACGGGTGCCCCGGTTATGATCATTCCATCAAACTTCTGGTTCTTGATGTCTTCGAAATATCTGTAGAACGTCATCAAATGTTCTCCGGGAGTATTTTTGGAATTGTGATTCTTCGGATGCAACAGAACTGTGTCCACCTGAAGAGGGGAGTTTCCGATCAATCGTAGTATCTGGGTTTCCGTGGTTATTTTCGTGGGCATAAGATTCAGAATAGCTATTTTCAAAGGTCGAATGTCTTGGTGGTAGGCTCGGTCTTCGAACATGACGAATATGTTCTCATTGTTCAAGACTTTTGCCGCTGGGAGATTGTCTGGTATCTTGATTGGCATAACCCATCATCTGGCCGATATTGTCCGGTCGTGTAACAGCTCCACTTGATAGATGCCGAGCTCACTTCACGGCTTTTCTCAGGGCTTGGTCAATATCGTCTTTTATGTCCTCTACATCCTCTAGGCCGATGGATAGTCGGATGTAGTCTTCGGTGACTCCTGTCTCTTCCTGTTCTTCTTTGGTTAGCTGCTGGTGCGTCGTTGAAGCTGGGTGGATGACGAGGCTCTTTGCGTCGCCTATGTTCGCGAGGTGGGAAAGAAGTTCGACCGATTCAATGAACTTTCGTCCAGCTTCTAATCCGCCTTTTATTCCGAAACCTATGAGGCCGCCGTAGTGCCCGCGAAGGTATTTGGTTGCAAGTTCATGGCTTGCGTGATTTTCCAATCCTGGGTAGTTGACCCATTCGACCAATGGATGATCCTTAAGGTACTTCGCCACTTTCAATGCGTTTTCAGAGTGCGTCCTCTGTCTCAAGGGCAGTGTCTCTAGTCCTTGTATGAACAGGAAGGAGTTGAAGGGACTCAAAGCCGGTCCGAGGTCTCGGAGCAGCTGCACTCTGACCTTGGTAATGAACGCGATATTTCCTAAACCCGGGAGATTCCCGAAAGTTTCCCAGTATTTCAGTCCATGATAACTGGGGTCTGGTTCAACGAACTCGGGGAATCTGCCCCTGCTCCAATCGAATTTCCCAGAGTCGACGATTACGCCACCGATAGATGTGCCATGTCCACCTATGTACTTGGTCGCCGAAGCTACTACTATGTCTGCGCCATACTCGATCGGCCTCGCCAATCCAATGGCTACAGTATTGTCGACAACTAACGGGATGTCTGCTTGTTGTGATATCTGCGCAAGGGCTTCGAAATCTGGGACGTCCAGCTTGGGGTTCCCGATCGTTTCGGCGTATATTGCCCGCGTCTTCTCATTGATTGCTTTCTCGAATTCGTTGGGCTTGGCGGAGTTGACGAACCTGACTTTTCTCCCCAATTTCGGGAGGGTGTAGTGGAACAGTTCATATGTTCCACCATATAGGTTGTTGGCGGATACTATCTCGTCACCTACCTGTGTAATAGCCAGTAACGAGAGAGTCTCTGCCGCCTGTCCTGAAGCTACCGCTAATGCGCCTGTGCCTCCTTCTATAGCGGCGATTCTTCGCTCAAAGACGTCGGTGGTCGGGTTCATTATCCGAGTGTAGATATTTCCAGATTCCTTTAGTGAGAAGAGGTCGGCAGCATGCTTGGTACTCTTGAAAACATATGACGTCGTCTGGTAGAGGGGGACTGCTCTTGCTCCAGTTGCTGGGTCTGCGCGCTCTTGGCCAACGTGCAACGCTAGTGTATCCAATCTTCTTGGCAATTTTGGCTGTCACCGAACCCCCTCGCTGGGTATTCCAATATGAAAATACGATTGTTGATATTATTCCAATAGGAATTGAGTCCAAAAGATTAGATATCCTCACACGTTGCGGTAATTACGTCCAGTTAGTAGTTTGATGTAGGATTGATCTCGTAACTAGAGTGATATGACGGGTTTGCATATGGCACAGGTCTTAGGTAGCAGCGAATCATGTCTGTGAATACTGCACACGGGCCCTCGCTTAATGCTCCGGCAGAACACGCAGAATAATTGTATCGTATCAACCATCGTAACTTCTCCCTTGGCTATTTGTTTGGCAGTAGAGACGGCAAATGGCTTGATCGTAGACAACAGATTGGACTGTCTAGACCATCTTCGTCCTCTTTTCGAATCGAAATACTGACTAATCGCTGCTTGGGTCAGACTAGTGGTTTGGGTGCTGAATTGGATTTCCATGATGGCAGTGGGAAGGGCGATTGAGGGCCTTGCACATCTTCTGTATGACGGTTTTGTCAAGCAGGTAGTCGACTTTCGAAGCCTCCTTGCAAGACTTCTCGTGACTCAAGCCCAGTATTCTGCTGAAGTAGAGTTCGACAATCCTGTGTCGATGCATTATGGACTCTGCCAACGTGACACCTCTTGTGCTCAGCTTTGGAACCTTCCAAGGTTTGCGCGTAACAAACCCTTTCTCCTCAAGCTTTTCTAGGATCCCTATCGCGGTCGGTAGTTTCACGCCAAATTGCTTCGCCAATGTGGACACTGATGTCGCGCGGCGGGATTCATTGAGACGGTGCATGGTCTGGAGGTACGCGACTTCAGATCTAGTTAATTCAGGGACACTCAAATTACCGCAACCCTAGTGTGGGGAAACACGCCGTTTTCCTCTCCGTGTGACGGCTAACGTGACTATGAAGATTGCCAGCCCTACTAATACAATTGTTGCACCTGACGCGGTATCGGTAATAACTGACGCGATCAAGCCGAGCACAACACTCAGAAGACCGAATACCGGAGATAGCAAGACTGTTTGCCGTAGCGATTTGCTGATTTGAACGCTTGTCAGAGCGGGAAGAACAAGCAAGGCCGAGATCAGGAGAACGCCGACAATTGGTATGGAGACTATTATCGCAATCCCAGCAAACACGCCTACTGAATAGTCGAAGAACCATGTCCTTATTCCGGCAGCTCTCGCTTGGACTTCGTCGAAGGTGCTGTAGGCTAGCTCCTTGTAGAAGACAAGCACAAACGCAAACGTGAGTCCGAGAACAAGCAGAGCGTAGAGCATCTGCTCAAAGGTGACTAAGAGGATGCTTCCAAAGAGGAGGCTTTCCAAGTTTATTCCATAGCCACGCGCCAGACTGAGTAGAAAGATCCCGGACGCTAGGCCAAGCTCGAGGAAAACCGCGACTGCAGCGTCACCGGATACCTTGGATCTCATCGCCTTGGTTATTCCAATGGAGCCCAGAATGACGATGCCGCCAGCAACCCATAACGGCAGGAAGCCAAGATAGTAGCCCAACGCGAGGCCGCCGAAGGCTGTGTGCGCTAAGCCGTCACCGATGAGAGAGATTCTTTTCAGAACGATGAACACGCTCAGGATCGAGCTTAGAAGAGCCACTATGATTCCTATCACGAATGCTCTTTGGATGAACCCCTGAGCCATCATTGTGAAAAATGCGTCAAGTGTGGGAATCGTCAATCACCTTCATTGGGTAACCATAAGTCTTCGCTAGAATTCCATTCGTAA
>JBEKGZ010000111.1:0-4905 GCA_050012535.1 Bathyarchaeia archaeon
TGCCCACAGTCTCTGACAGAATCGATCTTCTCCACATATCGCCTATACGACGTGTCGCGGCCCTATTGGCCGAGGCTAGGAAGCAGAGGGACATAATCTCCTTCGGCGGTGGCGCTCCGAGCCTTCCGCCGCCCCAAGAAGTCTTGGATGAGATGATACGAGCGCTCAGAGAAGAGCCCAAGGCTGCGTGCGGATACGTAGGCACCCGTGGCCTCTTGGAACTGCGGCGCCTGGTCTCAAATGATTTCGCAAGGCAGGAAGGCACCAAATACGACCCTGAAAAAGAGATGGTCATAACTGATGGCGCAACTGAAGGTGTCTTCGCTCTGTTCATGTCCCTTCTAGGAAAGGGAGACGAGGTCATACTCACAGACCCAACCTACTTGGGTTTCAGAGAAGCAGCGACCCTCGCAGGAGCACGCGTCATCCCGCTACCAGTCAACGTCGAGGAAGGGTACCAGCCGGATGTCGAGAAGCTCAAAGCGCTAATCACAAGAGAGACCAAGCTCTTCGTCCTTCTCTCTCCGGACAATCCGACCGGAAGAGTTGTCAAGGATGATTTCGTGAAAGCACTGGTCGACCTTTCTGTCGACCACAACTTCTGGATCCTGTATGATGCTACATATCGGGACATCCTCTTTGAAGGAACGTACCTGAAGATCTGCAGTCTTCCAGGCGGATATGATCACGTCGCGGTAACGGGTAGCTTCTCAAAAGAAGCTGCAATCCCCGGACTCCGGCTTGGATACGTAATGGGCCCGCCTGCTGTGGCGGAAGCTGTGGAGAAGATCAAGCAATACACGAGCCTTGCCCCGAACACTCTCAGCCAGATGGCGATGATCAAGTTCTTCTCAGATGATGTCAAGCAGAGATATCTGAAGACCGCGTTGCCAATCTACAAGGCAAGACGGGATTTCATGGCAAAGTGCATGCAGGAATACCTCCCCGAAGCAAAGCTCTCGGTGCCACACGGAGCCTTCTACTTCTTTGTGGACATGAAGCATTATCTTGATGATATGAAAAGGGACGACAAGGATTTCTGTAATAGGTTGCTTGAGCGAAAGAGCGTCGTGCTGGTTCCTGGGTCGTACTTTGGCGCCAACGCTGCCAATCACACACGGGTGACTTTCGTAAGCGAGCCCGAGGATAGAATCGAGGCCGGGATGAAGGCCGTCGCTGGTTACGTCTTCAGCTTCACTTTCTAGGCTATGGGATTTCCTGTAGTGGTTTCTTTGCAACTTGCAGGACGATCTCTACGGGTGCTCTGGCGGCCTGTTCGATCCTCGTCTTCCATTCGCTGCCTATCGAGACGAGGGCGTAGATCCCGCTGACCTCTGCCTTAGCTTTCTGGACGATTCGGGCGAGTGCGACCTGGGTTTCGCCGCTATCTATCACGTCGTCGACTATTAGGACGCAGTCTCCTCTCTTGATGGCGTCCCGTGGTACGAATAGGCTCATCATGATCGCGGTCTTGCTTGGGATATATATCTCCTCGATGAACTCGCGGACGCCAACCTCTCGGCTCTTCTTGGCCATTACTAGGCCCACGCCGAGCCTGTGAGCAACCAGAGTGGCAAGCGGGATACCGTCCACAGCCGCAGCGAGGACTTTTGTGATCCTTTTGCCTGCGAAGGCGTTAATGGCATGTTGTACCGCCCTTTCTAGAAGAAGTGTGTCAGAAATGAGTCGGGTGTTATCAAAGTAGCCGAGTTCGTCAAATCTGATCCGCTGCTGTATCTCTCCCTCCAAACGCATGATCTTTTGGAGAGTCTGGTTAATCGACTGCGCGCGGTCAATCGTGGGCAGAACGTGCCCTTTGACGTATCTGCTGAGCACCGTCTCTGGCAACCCGATAATCTGCGCCAATTCTCGATATGTATAGTAGTTCTTGGCGAGATTGAGAAGTTCGATCGTCATCAGCTTGTATTTGAGGTCGGAAATCCTAGAACCCGCTCTCATGGCTGTTACATCTCAAAACGAGCCCATTTTGCTGGACACTAACAGGTTCGTGCCTATATCTAATAAGACTTTCCGCCCAGGTTTGACATGAACCCATGGGGTAACCTACCGGCGGCTACCCACGACCCCTAGGCTATCCTGGTATCTCCCCTCGTACTTCGCGGCAGCCTGTCTCCCAAGTCTCAGGAAAGTCAGCTGAACGAACCTCTCCCCCGCCTTCAGCTGGATCATCTTTCTGCCACTGTTGAAGAGCGAGATCGTAAGCTGACCTCTAAACCCTGGGTCTACCAGAGCGAGGCTCGCTAGTATCCCTTCGCGGGCGAGAGAGGACCGAACGTGGAGGATCCCGACCAGATCACGTCCGAGCTCGACCCTCTCCATGGTCGCAACGAGTCGATGTTCTGATGGCGCTAGGGCGACCTCAGCACTCAGTCTCAGGTCGTATCCTGCAGGGTTCAAGCTCGTCTCGTCAAGAGGGTCGATGACCAAGTTCTTCGCACTCAAGGCGTCTCGGATCTCAGCATCAGAAAGTGCCATTGACGACCCGGGTCTGTATCGGCAAGCTGAAGATGGTTAAGCCTTGCCCAAGGCATCCGCTGCCTGTCAGCACATTGACCTCACGAAGCTTATCTAAGCGGAGAGTTCATCGACGCTAGCGTTGGGAAGATCCTCTGCAGTTCCATGTCGTTCTATCCAACAGCGTATCGAACACTTCGCGGACAAGGCTCGTCGGCGGCAAACTGGATGTCGTCATCGCGGCCTCCTCAGCGAGTGGATCTTGCTCGATTCTGCGAGCAGTGCCCAGCCCTCGTATCGAAAGCAAAACCGAAGGCAACGTGCATGCGCTCGTAAGGATCCCGGAACTGGAAGCTGAAGGGACCTTTGAATCAAGGTTGGAATTACAGTACGCGACATCGAATCGGTCGTTCAAGCTTGAACAAGGGCTCTCCTCAGTCAACCTTGCTCAATCAACCGACAGCTACTGCAGGAACGACAAGTTCTGGGAGATCAAAGATCCGCTTGTAAGGCGAACTTCGGAGGGGATCCGCAGCTCTTCAAATGACGTAGCGGAGTTCCTGTCACGTGCGTTCGCGTGGGTCCGAGACAACGTGAAACTGCGACAACCTGAGCCAAAACGTTTCGGTGCGGCGCACACAATCCGCGAGCTCACTGGCGACTGCGACGAATTGTCAGACCTCTTCATCGCGCTCTGCAGGGCGGCGAATATCCCCAGTCGCCGAGTCGTGGGGCTTTACTATCACGGGCATAGGGCCGAGCCGAGGGCTTTCGATTGGCACGCTTGGGCTGAGGTTCAGGTGTCAGGAGATGTGTGGGTTCCGTTCGATCCCTCTCTTAACTTCTTTGCGGCGATAAGTGACAGGCATCTGCCACGGTGCTGCATGGGCAGGCGGTCCGACTATCCTTTAAGAAGACTTACTTGGCGGTCCGAGCCGGAGAAGTCCCCGACCCTGAATGACGACGATGTTGAGTCGATATCTGTCTTGCCCGGCTAGTGACGAAGCGATTCTGCGAAGACTTGATCTCCCCGTCTGGATCAGGTTGGTTCACCGAGCGGAAGATCAGGTTGTGTCTCAATTAGGCATGGGTCTGATGACAGCACAGAAACAATGCGACTGGTGCGGGAGGAGTCTGTGGCGCGACTGCCGCTAGAGATCTGCCACGACTGTCGGGAAAATACTAGGCGAACAACTCAGCCGCTGACAATGGAAGACAAAAGAACCATATGTCTCCAAGAGCCAAGACAGGGTGGGCCCGTAGTCTAGAGCATCTTGTCGTTTGGACTTGACGAGAGGGTGCGGATAACCAGGATTAGGACACAGTCGCATGCTGCGGTGCAAGCCTTCGGAACAGTTTGTGTGGAAAGCCTGGGGTCCAGGGTTCGAATCCCTGCGGGCCCGCCACCTTTCGAAAGTGGCCATTCAATGCGATGCTCGACCAGACGTTTCTGGAACTCTGCCACGTGATGGCTCGTGTCTACATTACGCTAGTCATATGCGACTGATCTGAGGCAAAGAGATCAGACGGCTGCACGACTGTTCAGCCATGTTCCGGCTGAATTGTTCCACCCATAAACTATGCTTATGGGAGAAGCTTCTATCGTACCTTTTCGGCATTGATCTTCCAATTGGAAGTTGGCTGTCGTCTTGACGAATCCCTTAAGAGCCTGGGCGTTCTGGAGGGCGAGCCAATGAAGCCCATCATAACAACTCATGATCTTACCAAGAGATTCGGCGACTTCGCAGCAGTTGACCACATAAACTTGGAAATCATGAAGGGCGAGGTTTTCGGCTTCCTAGGACCGAACGGCGCAGGAAAATCAACCACGATAAGAATGTTGACAACACTTACCACGCCAACAGAAGGCACGGGTCAAATAGATGGATTCGACATTGAAACTCAAGCGGATGAGGTTAGAAGAAGAATCGGTCTAGTTGCTGAGAAGCTCATTCTCTATCCTCGGCTTACCGCAGTTGAGAACTTGATGTTCTTCGGTGAGCTCTATGGGATGGAAAAGGCACAACTCGTGGCGAGGATCGACGAGTTGCTGAGGATGGTTCATCTGGAGAACTTCAAAGACTTGCCCACAGGCGGTTATTCAAGTGGCATGCGACAACGACTGAACATCATACGTGGACTACTTCATGATCCGGACATACTCTTCCTAGACGAGCCCACAGCCCTACTGGACCCACAAAGCGTTCGTTTCGTGCGCGACCTTGTCAAGGAGTTGAACGCGAATGGGAAGACCATTATCCTCACAACCCATATCATGGAGGAGGCTGATGAACTCTCAAACACAGTTGGCATAATTGACAATGGAAAAATGGTGGCTGTAGATGAGACTGCCTTCCTGAAGGGTAAATTCAAATGCGAAACCCTAGAGGAAGTCTTCTTGGAGCTTACCGGAAGAACGCTTAGAGACTC